>JBBSLB010000203.1:0-2591 GCA_038255675.1 Mycobacteriales bacterium | reverse complement strand
GCCGCCGCCCCGCAGGTCGAGCTGACCAGCGCGGCCTGCCCGAGGTTCGTGGACTTCGTCGAGCGCGGCGTCACCACCGGGCGACAGCTGTTGCAGCTGGCCACCCACTACCTCGACCCGGTGCTGCGGGCCGACGTGGACACCCTGGTGCTGGGCTGCACCCACTACCCGCTGCTCACGGGCATGATCAGCCTGGTGGTGGGCGACCGCGTGACGTTGGTGAGCAGCGCCGAGGAGACCGCCAAGGACGTCTACAAGGTCCTGCAGCAGACCGACCTGGGTCGCGACCCCGAGGCCCCGCCGCCGGTCCACCGCTTCCAGGCGACCGGCGACCCGGAGCCCTTCGCCCGGCTGGGCCGCCGGTTCCTCGGCCCCGAGATCGGGCAGGTCAGCGGGATGCAGGTGGGTGCGTGAGGCTGACGGTCCTGGGCTGCTCCGGCACCTTCCCCGGCCCCGAGTCGGCCTGCTCGGGCTACCTGCTCGAGCACGACGGCTACCGGCTCGTCGTCGACCTGGGCGCGGGTGTGCTCGGCCAGCTGCAGAAGCACGTCGGGCTGCTGGACCTCGACGCCATCTACGTCAGTCACCTGCACGCCGACCACTGCATCGATCTGGTGGCCTACTCCTATGCCCGCCGCTACCACCCGGACGGCCTCCCGCCGCCGCTGCCGGTGTACGGCCCGGTGGGCACCAGGCAGCGGATCTGGTCCAGCTACGAGCAGCCTCCGTCGCACGGCCTCGAGGACGTCTACGACTTCCGCGAGGTCAGCCCTGGCACCCACCAGCTCGGACCGTTCACCGTCACCGCCGCGCAGGTCAACCACCCGGTGGAGTGCCACGGCCTGCGCATCGAGGCCGGCGGGCGGGCGCTCGCTTACTCCGGCGACACGGGGGAGAGCGACGCGCTGGTGGGACTCGCCGACGGCGTCGATGTCTTCCTCTGCGAGGCGAGCTGGGTGAGCTCACACGACAACCCGCCGGACATCCACCTGTCCGGCCGACAGGCCGGCGAGCACGCCGCCAAGGCGGGCGCGGCGCGGCTGCTGCTCACCCACGTCGTGCCTTGGGCCGATCCGCAGGTCATCCTCGCGGAGGCCACCGAGGCGTTCGGCGGTCCGACCGAGCTGGTCACCTGCGGCACGTCGTACGTCGTCTGACAGGCTCGACGCCATGACCTCACCCACCCCCCGGCACGACGGCCGCGCCACCGACCAGCTCCGCTCCGTGCAGCTCACCCGCGGCTGGCTGGACCACGCCGAGGGGTCGTGCCTGGTCGAGTTCGGGCGCACCCGGGTGCTCGTCGCCGCCAGCGCCGAGCAGGGCGTCCCGCGCTGGCGCAAGGGCTCCGGGCTCGGCTGGGTGACGGCGGAGTACGCCATGCTGCCGCGGGCGACCCACACCCGCAGCGGGCGCGAGTCGGTGAAGGGCAAGGTCGGCGGACGGACCCACGAGATCAGTCGGCTGGTCGGCCGCTCGCTGCGCGCCGCGATCGACCTCAGCAAGCTGGGCGAGAACACCATCGCGATCGACTGCGACGTGCTGCAGGCCGACGGCGGCACCCGCACCGCTGCGATCACCGGCGCCTACCTGGCGCTGTCGGACGCCTGCGCCTTCCTCGGCAAGCCCGAGGCGGTCGTGCGCTCGGTGGCCGCCATCAGCGTCGGCATCGTCGACGGGACGCCGGTCCTGGACCTCGACTACCCCGAGGACGTCTCGGCCGGCACCGACATGAACGTCGTCGCGACCGGCGACGGCGAGCTCATCGAGGTGCAGGGCACCGCCGAGGGCGCGCCCTTCGCCCGGCGCGAGCTCGACGCACTGCTCGACCTCGCGCTCGGCGGGATCGCCGATCTCACCGCGCTGCAGTCCGGCGCGCTCGCGCAGCCGCTCGGCGGCGCCCACCGCGGCGACCCGCTCAAGCTGTGAGGGTGGTCCTCGCGACCGCCAACGTCGGCAAGGTCGTGGAGATGCGGCGACTCCTTGCTGCGCAGGCCCCCGACGTCGAGGTGCTCGGCCTGGCCGATGTCGAGGCCTACGAGCCCGGTCCCGAGACGGGCGCCACCTTCGCGGAGAACGCCCTGGCCAAGGCCCGCGAGGCGGTCGAGGCGACGGGGCTGCCGGCCGTCGCCGATGACAGCGGGCTGACCGTCGACGCCCTCAACGGGATGCCGGGGGTCCTGTCTGCGCGCTGGGCCGGCCGGCACGGAGACGATCGCGCCAACCTCGAGCTCGTGCTCGGCCAGGTCGCCGACGTGCCCGACGGGCGGCGCGGCGCCGGCTTCGTCTGCGCGGCCGCGTGGGCTCTACCGGACGGCCGCAGCGAGGTTGTCCACGGCGAGGTGCGCGGCACGCTGCTGCGCGCGCCGCGGGGGACCGGCGGCTTCGGCTACGACCCGCTGTTCGTGCCCGAGGGGCTGGACCAGACCTCGGCCGAGCTGACGTCCGAGCAGAAGGACCGGATCAGCCACCGCGGGCAGGCGCTGCGCCTGCTCATCCCGCGGCTGGTGGACGTGCTGCGGGCATAGAGCAGCCTGTCAGCCGACCTGTCGACGGTGCGCGCGGGGGGAGTTGAACCCCCACACCCTTTCGGG
>JBBSLB010000202.1:0-3236 GCA_038255675.1 Mycobacteriales bacterium | reverse complement strand
GGTCGTGCCGGAGGTCGCCTCGCCGCGCGGGCCGATGTAGGAGGCCAGCGAGGCGACGGTGACGACGTGCCCGGCGCCGCGGTGCAGCATCGCCGGCAGCACCAGCCGGGTGCCGCGCACGACCCCCCAGAAGTGGACGTCCATCATCCGGCGGCCGGCCGCCTCGGGCTCCTCGTCGTAGGCCACGACCCACATCACGCCGGCGTTGCTGACGAGCACATCGACCTGCGCGAGCTCCAGCCACTGCGCGTACGACGCGTCGTCGGTGACATCGAGCCGGCCGGACAGCGCCGCCGGGCCGAGGCGGGTGGCGACCGCAGCGACGGCCCCGGCGTCGAGGTCGCCGAGCAGCATCCGCCCGCCGCGGCGGACGACCTCGGCGGCGACGGCGGCGCCGATGCCCTGGGCCGCTCCGGTGATGGCCACGGTCCGGTCGGTCAGCGCGATCGTGCGCCCATCCTGGCGCACCCGGCCCTAAGGTGTGAACCATGGTTCACCTGCCTCGTACGGCCGTCATCGGCGCCGGCTCGTCCGGCATGGTCGCGCTGAAGGCGCTCGTGGACAGGGGGATCCCGGTCGTCTGCTTCGAGAAGGGCGACCGCGTCGGCGGGAACTGGGTCTTCCAGAACAGCAACGGGCTGAGCTCGTCCTACCGGTCGCTGCACATCAACACCTCGCGCGAGCGGATGGAGTACTCCGACTTCCCGATGCCGAAGTCGTATCCGGACTTCCCGCACCACACCCACATCGCGGAGTACTTTGGCTCCTACGCCGAGCACTTCGACCTGCTCCGGCACATCCGCTTCTCCACGGCGGTCGAGCGGGCGGAGCGTCGCGACGGCGGCGGCTGGCGGCTCACGCTCGATGACGGCAGCGTCGAGGAGTTCGACGCGCTGGTCGTCGCGAACGGCCACCACTGGGACCCGCGCTGGCCCGAGCCGGCCTTCCCCGGCAGCGAGAGCTTCCCGGGGGTGCAGCTGCACGCGCACGACTTCGAGGACAACACCGCCTGGCGCGATCTGTCGGTGCTCGTCGTCGGCATGGGCAACAGCGCGATGGACATCGCCGTCGAGTCCTCCTGGGTCGCGCACCGGACCTACCTGGCGGCGCGGACCCCGGTGCACGTCGTGCCGAAGTACGTCTTCGGCCGCCCGCTGGACCAGGTCGAGACACCCGCGCTCGCGCGGATGCTTCCGTGGAAGGTCCGACAGCGGCTCACCGCCGGGATGCTCAAGGCCGTTGTCGGACGGTACGAGCGGTACGGCCTGCGCGCCCCGACGCACGGGATGCTGCAGGCCCACATCACCGTCAGCGACACGATCCTGACCCGGCTGGCGCACGGCGCGGTGGTCGCCAAGCCGAACCTCTCGCGGTTCGACGGCTCGGAGGCGGTCTTCGAGGACGGCACCCGCACGCACGTCGATGTCGTCGTCTACGCCACCGGCTACCGGATCACGTTCCCGTTCTTCGACGAGGAGCTGGTCTCGGCCAAAGGCAACCGGATTTCGTTGTACAGCAGGGTGTTCCACCCCGACATCACCGACCTCGCGTTCATCGGACTGGTGCAGCCGCTCGGCGCGATCATGCCGATCGCCGAGGAGCAGGGACGACTGGTCGCCGATCACCTCGCGGGCACGTACGCCCTGCCGTCGCGGCAGGAGATGCAGGCGGCGATCGAGCGGCAGGACGCCAAGGTGCGCGCCCGCTACATCGGCAGCAAGCGACACACCATCCAGGTCGACTTCGAGGTCTACCTGCACGCACTGCGCACCGAGCGCCGACGCGGGGCCAAGCGAGCCGGCGTCACGGTGTAGTCCCGGGCGGTTCGTCCTCCTTCCTCGTTCACGTTCTGGTGACGGTGTGACGACGATCACAGTTCTGAGGTGATCCTGCCGAGGACAGGGGGACGCTGCTCTCGAACCCTCCGGCGAGGAGACGCCCCATGAGCCCGGTCCCGCTCCCGTACACCCGCACTCCGCTCGAGCTGTACGAGGCGCGCCGGCATGCCGTGGAGGCGTGGGGCCGGGCTCGCCGCGCCGTCGACGCCGTCGTGCAGAACTGCCGGCCGGGGGCCGAGCTCCAGCGCTTGCAGGACGCCCGCCGACGCGAGGAGCGCGCGCTGCTCGACCGGGTCGACCGGGTCCTGCGCCGCGGCGAGGAGCTTGCTCCCCTGCCGGTCCGCGCGGTCCTGGCGCACCGCGACCTGGGGCTGGTCGGCGAGGTCGCCCGGCGGCTCACCGCGGCCGGCGTGCAGATCGTCGGGGCCTTCTCCGACGGGGCCGACGCCGCCGGGACCATCGTCGCTGAACAGCCCGACCTCGTGCTCGTGCAGGACGCGCTGCCGACGATGAGCGGCCTGGACGTGCTGGACCGGGTGCGCACCTTCTGCCCCGACGCCGTCTTCGGCGCGCAGGTAGCCGACCACGGCGGCATCGGCGCCTACGTCGACGCCGGCGCCTGCGCAGTGTTCACCCGGCGGGTGCCGACCGAAGAGGTGGCCGAGCGGCTGCTGGAGTGCCTGGCCCACCCCGAGGAGCGGGTGGCGGTCGCCTAGAACCACAGCCGCCGGACTGCTGCACGTCCTTGGGTACGGGCGGCGGCCTGTCTCGCGCAGACAGTGATCCACCGCAGGTCAAGAATTGTCAGATGTTGAGCCGTGGTGCATCACCCGCTGCAGACGACTGCCGGCCCGCCCCCCATCCGCACCCGGCGACCGGAACCAGCGGCCCGCCGCGACTTCCCCGAGCGGGCTGTCCTGCGGTGTGGCGCCTGGCAGGTCAGTCGCGGACGAGCTCGGTACGCGCCTCGCGGACGTCGACCTGCGCGACCGGGCCCTGCGTGAAGGCGGGCGTGCGGATCGGAAAGACCTCCCCCGGGTTGCTGTCGAGGCTGAACATGCCCGTCCAGGTGACCCGCACGCTGGCGCCAAAGCTCTGCGCCCGCTCGTAGACGTGCGTGATGTCGTCGGTGCCGGGCCGGCCCGGGATCGTCGTGGTGAGGGTGGAGCCGTCACCGAAGGTCCAGAACCACTCCACAGGCTTGGCCACGACGGTGACACCAATCCCGAGTGGTGCTGTCTGCAGGGTGACCGGCTCGGCCGAGCCCGCCGCGAATGACGTCGGCACGTTCACCAGGGTCGTGGGCACGGGGCGGATGTCCGGCGCGAACGCCGGCAGCGGCAGCTGCTGGAACCCGGTCTGCACGGCGGCGATGACGCTGCCGATCGTTGTGATGCC
>JBBSLB010000201.1:0-3306 GCA_038255675.1 Mycobacteriales bacterium | reverse complement strand
GCCGTGTCGCCGGTGCACCGGGTGCCGGCCCGCGCGCAGCTGCTCGTGTCGGCGGCGGTGCTGCTCGTCGTGCTCACCGTCGACGTCCGCGGCGCGATCGGCTTCTCCAGCCTGGCGGTGCTCGTCTACTACGCGATCGCCAACGCGAGCGCGCTGCGCCTGCGCCCCGCCGAGCGCCGCTTCCCACCGGCCGTCGCGGTGCTGGGGCTGGTCGGCTGCCTGGTCCTCGCGGTCTCGCTGCCACCGGCGTCGGTGCTGGCCGGCGCCGGCGTCCTCGGCCTGGGCGCGCTGGGCTGGCTCGTCCGGCGACGGCGGCGCGCCCGCGCCTAGGGTCGGGGCATGAGCCGCTCCGTTTCCCGGTCCGCCATCGTCGCCGCCCCGCCCGCTGAGGTGTTCGCCCTGCTCGCCGACCCCCGGCGGCACGCCGAGATCGACGGGTCCGGCACCGTGAAGGGCCTCGTGCAGGGCCCGGATCGTCTGTCGCTCGGCGACCGCTTCGGGATGCGCATGCGCCTGGGCGTCCCGTACGTCATCTCCAACGAGGTGGTCGAGCTCGAGCCGGACCGGCGCATCGCCTGGCGGCACGTCGGCCACCACGTCTGGCGTTACGAGCTCGAGCCGACCGACGGCGGCACCCGCGTCACGGAGAGCTTCGACTGGGCGCACGCCCGAGCGCCCCTGGCCCTGGAGCTGCTGGGCATCCCGGCCCGCAACGCCCGCAGCATCGACGCGACCCTCGAGCGGCTGGCGGCCCGCTTCGCCTGACACTGCCTCGTGACAGCTGACTGAACGGCGTGAGGTGGCGGCGAGGTCTTGCACGCCGCCATGGACCTGCTGACCGAGACCGGCTCCGAGGACGCGGTCTCGATCCGCGCCGTCGCCCAGCGGGTCGGCGTCAGCGCGCCCAGCATCTACTTGCACTTCGCCGACAAGCGGGCGCTCATCGACGCCGTCTGCGAGGAGGTGTTCGAGGCGCTCCCGCTGGCACAGCTGCTGCCGCGGCTGGACGCACTGCGCGACTAATCACCCGCGAGTGCGGCGCGCATCCCCTCCAGGTCGAGCTCGGGCGTGGGCCAGCGCAGGTCCATCGCCTCGAGCGTCTCGAGCAGCATGTGGGCGACAGCCCAGTTGCGGTACCACTTCCGGTCGGCCGGCACGACGTGCCAGGGCGCAGCCTCCGTGGAGCAGCGACCGAGCATCGCTTCGTACGCCGTCTGGTAGGCGTGCCAGTGGGCGCGCTCGTCGATGTCGGCGGGGTTGACCTTCCAGTGCTTGGTCGGGTCGTCCAGGCGGGCGATCAGCCGCTCGCGCTGCTCGTCGGGCGAGATGTGCAGCATCACCTTCAGCAGGACGAAGCCCTGCTCGACCAGGCCGTTCTCCCAGTCGTTGATCCGGTCGTAGCGGGTCTCCCACTCGGCCGGGGGGACCAGGTCGTGCACCCGGACGATGAGCACGTCCTCGTAGTGGCTGCGGTCAAACACCCCGATCGCCCCGGCTGGCGGCAGCGCCTTCTCGATCCGCCACAGGAAGTCCTGCGCCCGCTCTTCCTCCGTCGGGGCGCCGAAGCCCGAGATCCGCACACCCGCCGGGTTCACCAGACCGGTGACGTGCTTGACGACGCCGCCCTTGCCGCTGGTGTCGGTCCCCTGGATGACCAGCAGCACCCGCTTGTGGCCACCGGTGCGGCCGGCGGCGTAGAGCCGCTCCTGCAGGTCGGACAGGTGCTCGCCGAGCTCGAGGGTCTCGGTCTTGGCCTCGTCCTTGCCCAGCTCGGTCCCCGGAGTCGAGCGCGGGTCGACGTCGATCAGCGAGACCGCGCTCCCCGGCTCGACCCGCAGCAGCTCCCCGACGTTGCCCATCAGCCGGCCGCCGGCGGTGCGGGGGTGGGGGTCGGCAGCGCGCTGCGCAGCGCGACGAGCAGCGGAGCGCCGTCGCGGATCAACTCCGCCGGCGGGCCCGGCACGATCACGTCCAGCCCGAACTCGTACAGCTCCAGTGTGGTGGTCACGGTCAGCACCTGTCCGTTGGTGGTCGGCGAGGCGGGCACCTCGACGGTCTGGGTGAGGCGGCGCAGGAGGCCGCTGGAGTCGAGGAAGGCCTCGAAGGGCATCGCAGGCAGGTCGACCGCAGCGCCGAGCGAGGAGCGCAGGGCGTGCCGCTGCACCCCCTGGGCGCGCTGCAAGGCGGCCGGGACGGCGTAGGTGCCGCGGTAGCGGGTGGTGGCGACGTCGCGCACCTCCTCCTGGCCGACGAGCTCCGCCTCGGTGACCTCGGCCAACGCGGCCAGCTGGGCGGTCGGCGAGACGGTGCCGCCCAGCGGCGTCAACGCGACCTCAGCGGTCGGGATGGTGAAGAAGACTCCGGCCTGCTGCGGCAGCACGAAGAACAGGCTGCCGCCAAGCAGCCGCTGCTCCACCTTGCCGACCGGGATGACGTACGTCGTACGGCCCTTGAGCGCCTTCCAGTCGAAGACGCCCTCGCCGGACAGCACGACGTCCTGGTCGTTGATCCGCGTGGCCGTGCTGAGCAGGTAGCGCGCTGAGCCCTGCAGCTCGGTCGCCGCAGCCGCCGCGCGCAGCAGCGACACCGCCGACGGACCGCTCGGGCTGGGCTCGGCCTGCGGCTCCTCGGCGTCCGGCGCGCAGCCCGCCACGAGCGCGACGACAGCGCCCGCGACGAGCAGGGCGGACAGGCAGCGGGACAGACGCATGCGGACGGGCTCCGGGCGGCGCTCGAGGACAGGACTCCCCAGTGTCCCACCAGGACCGCCCGGGACTGCGTCACCCGGCGGCGAGCAGCAGCACCCCGTCCAGCGCGCACGCGACGCCGACCCAGAGCCGCCGGCTGGTGTTCGTTGGGGTGGGCCGTGTCCGGCTCGAACGGACGACCGACGAATTAAAAGTTCGCTGCTCTACCAACTGAGCTAACGGCCCGGTGGTACCGAGATTAGTCGGGGCAACCCTGGTGACAACCGGAGGGGGACGCACCCGCCCGTCCGACGCCTGCCGCCGAAGGATGGTCCGGTCCTGCCGTCGCACGGCACGTTGCCGTCGTCAATCGTCCTCAGCAGCTGCAGCAAGGTCGCCGACCGGCTGCGCGTCGGCCTCAGCGCCGACGACCTGCCCCTACACCGCAAGATCGGGCACGAGCGGCAGCTCGGCCCATACGACCTTGCCGATCGGGCAGGGCTGGCTGCCCCAGCGAGCTGACAGGGCGTCGACGAGCACCAACCCGCGACCGCCGAGGGCGTCATCGTCGGTGTGCTCCTGCAGCACGGGCGGGCGCCCGTCCTCGTCCTCGACCTCG
>JBBSLB010000200.1:0-3347 GCA_038255675.1 Mycobacteriales bacterium | reverse complement strand
GGGTCCGGCCCGACCCGCTCGAGGTACCAGAGCAGGCTGGCCGCCCAGACGAGCGCACCGGGCACCAGGATGATGCGGTGGCCGCGCTTGTCCGCCACCTTGCCGAGCACCGCGGCGACGACCGCAGCGACGAACGCCGCCGGCGCCACCGCGAGGCCGGCCCGCAGCAGCGAGTAGTCCCAGACGTAGCTGAGGTAGAGCACGTGGGTGAGCAGGTAGGCGTAGAAGCCGGCGCCCGCCACGATGGACAGCACGTTGCCGAGCGCGAAGGACCGCACCCGCAGCAGCGCCGGGTCCAGCAGCGGCGCGCGGTGCCGGCGCGAACTGACGACGAAGCCGGCCAGGGCGGCAGCCGCGCCGACGAACGACCCGGCCGTGAGGAGGTCCGTCCAGCCCCAGTCCGGCCCCTTGATCAGGCCCAGCGAGAGCAGGCCGAGCGCCGCGGCGAGCGCCAGTGCGCCGACCAGGTCGGGCACCTTGCGCACCCCGGGCGACCGGCTCTCCACCAGTGCCCGCCGGGCGACGAGCACAGCGGCGATGCCGAGCGGCAGGTTGATCAGGAAGGCCAGCCGCCAGCTCGACAGCTCGACCAGTGCGCCACCGACGGGCGGGCCGAGGCCGGAGGCGATCGCTGCGGCGGCGCCCCACAGCCCGACGCCGTGCGCCCGGCGGGAGAGCTCGAAGCCCTCGACCACCAGCGCCAGCGACGCGGGGATGAGCAGCGCGGCGCCCAGGCCCTGCAGCACGCGGAAGGCGATGAGCTGCCCGACCGAGCCGGCCACGGCGCAGAGCACCGAGGCCAGCGTGAAGATGACGACGCCGACGATGAAGACGCGCTTGCGCCCGAGCAGGTCGGCGAAGCGCCCTGCCGCCACGAGGAAGGCAGCCAGCACAATGTTGTAGGCGTTGAGCACCCAGGACAGCGTCGAGAGCGACGAGTCCGGGAAGGTCCGCTGAATGTCGGGGAAGGCGACGTTGACGATCGTCGAGTCCAGGAAGGCCAGGAACGCGCCGAACGCCGCCACGAGCAGCACCACGCCGGACGTCGGCTGCCGCCGCTTGAGCAGTGCACCGGCAGTGGGCGGCCGCTCGGGTCCTGCGGCCGGGGCAGCGGCGACGGCCTTGTCGATCACGCTCACGTCTCCTCCAGGGCTCGGAAGAGCCGGAACTTACGCGCGCGTTAGGGCTGCGAGGGCCCAAGTGGGCAAGATCGTCCGCCGATGAGGGCAGATCGTCGGCACAGACCGGGGCGAAGACGGACGAGGGCCCCGACCGCGCTGCGGTGGGGCCCGCCTCGCGTCAGGCCAGGTCGAGCAGGGCCTGTGGGGCCCATCCCGGCCACTCAGGCGGGCTGATCGACAGGCCGCCGAAGAACGCCGCGATCTTGTAGGTCTGGTGCTGCTGGCTGTTGTCCCAGACCTCGGCGTGGTCCGCGCGGCGGACCGCGTCGGCGACGAGCGGCCAGAGCCGTTCCCACCGCTGGACGATCTTGTCCGGCGGCACGGCATGGCCACCGGACATGACGCGGTACTCCACGCGCTCGACGGCCAGTGACGCGGGGATCGCGAGGACATGCACCGCGACGTAGTAGCCGCAGGCGACGGCCCGGTCGACCAGATCGAGCTTCGACGGATGCGAGAACACCGTCTCGGCGATGAACGGCAGCCTTCGTTCCAGGAACGCCTCCCGGGTCGCGTCCGCGATGACCGCGGCCTCGCGCGACCGCTTCATCTCCTGGCCGGGAAACCGCACCTTGGCGATCTCATCGGCGTTCACGAACGGCGTGCCTGGCGGCAACCGCGCCAGCAGGTTCCTCGTGATGAACGTCGACTTCCCCGCGCCGTTGGGCCCGACGACGAGGTCGAGACGGCTCACGCTCGGACAGCGCCGACCACCGGGGGCAGATCGAGCACCGTGCTGCTGCCGTCGGGGCGGTACTCGACGAACCGGCCTTGGTCGTCGAGCGCGACAGTGGTCACGCCGTCGGCGGAGACGGCGGCGCCGAGCGGGGTTGCCAGGGCCTTGGCGGTGATCAGAGCGTCGAGCTCTCCGTTGACGATCTCGAGCTCGTCGGGGCGGAGCACGCTCATCGGCAGGGCCCCCATCAGGACCGCCTCGATCCGGCGGCGCGACGCGGACTGGTGCAGCGCGACGGACTGGCCGACGCGAGCCCAGTGGTTGACCTGCTCTGCGGCGGATCGGTCCTCGCGGATGCCCACCTCTTGCGCAGCGGCGAAGACGTCCGGCGCAATCCGCGTGGGCTTGCCCGGGGTGGGGGGCTTGGCTCCACGGGTGGGCCTCGGGGACTTGATCGTCACGTCATCGCCTCCGTAGCAGTGCCAGCACGGTAGCACTTTGCTACACGCACTGCTTCCGGAGACCCTTTTAACGTGTGGTGCGCGAGGGGGGAGTTGAACCCCCACGTCCTTTCGGACACAGCGACCTCAACGCTGCGCGTCTGCCATTCCGCCACTCGCGCGAGTGCACCCGGCGACGCGCGCCGGACCGGGAAGACACTAGCGGAACGCGGCCGCGGGCCGAGCCCCGACGTACGGTCGCAGGGTCGACCTCGAGACAGGAGAGCCCATGACCACGGTGGACCCGCAGGACGAGGCGATCGAGATCTGCCGCGATCTGATCCGCTTCGCCAGCGTCAACGACGGCACCGGCAAGGGCAAGGGCGAGCGCGCGGCGGCCGAGCACGTGGCCGGGCTGCTCGCCGAGGTCGGCCTCGAGCCGACCGTGCTCGAGTCCGCCCAGAACCGCACCAGCGTCGTCACCCGCCTCGAGGGCGAGGACCGCAGCCGCCCGGCGCTGCTCATCCACGGACACCTCGACGTCGTGCCCGCCGAGCCCAAGCAGTGGACGTACGACCCGTTCGCAGGTGAGATCGCCGACGGGATGCTGTGGGGCCGCGGGGCGGTCGACATGCTCGACATGGACGCGATGACGCTGGCGGTCGTGCGCGATCGGATGCGCACCGGTCGCAAGCCCCCGCGCGACGTGGTGCTGGCGCTGGTCGCCGACGAGGAGGCCGGCGGCGTCTTCGGCGCGCAGTGGCTGGTCGAGAAGCACCCCGAGCTGTTCGAGGGCTGCACCGAGGCGATCAGCGAGGTCGGCGGCTTCTCGCTGTCGGTCAACGACGACCTGCGCCTCTACATGATCGAGACCGCCCAGAAGGGGATGGCGTGGATGCGCCTGACCGCGACCGGCACGGCCGGCCACGGGTCGATGGTCAACGAGGACAACGCCGTCGTCCGGCTGAGCGAGGCCGTGGCGCGGCTGGGGGCGTACGACTTCCCGATCCACGTCACCAAGACGGTCCGCGCGTTCCTCGACGAGGTGAG
>JBBSLB010000199.1:0-3483 GCA_038255675.1 Mycobacteriales bacterium | reverse complement strand
CGTGTCCGGGTCGGTGGCCGGCTTCGCCCACTTCACGCTGATGCTGGCGTACGCCCTGTCCGAGCAGTTCACCAAGGTGCGGGCGTTCGCCTTCATCGACACCGTCGACGAGGTGTCGCGCTTCTTCACACCCGGTGGCGATGTCGCTGACGCGCTTGCACGTATGTCGGCCGAGGCCAATCTGGTCTGGTTCGACGGGCACAGCGACTACGGGCACAGCATCGAGACGTTCGCCGCCGACTACCCCGACGCGGTCGGCCCGCGCACCTCGTTGCTCATCCTGGGCGACGCCCGCAACAACTACCGCGCCACAGGGCTGCAGACGCTGCGCGGGCTGGTGCAGAAGTCGCGGCACGCCTACTGGCTCAACCCGGAACCGGCGGCGTACTGGGGGAGCGGTGACAGCGCCACGGCGCAGTACGCCGACGTCATCGAGATGGTGGAGTGCCGCAACGCCGTGCAGCTCGAGGCGTTCGTGCAGCGGCTGCTCCCGACCTGAGCACTAGTCTCGCCCGCGTGGGCAGGCGCATCGGGGTCATGGGCGGGACGTTCGACCCCGTGCACCACGGCCACCTGTCCGCTGCCAGTGAGGTCGCGACGCGCTTCGCCCTCGACGAGGTCGTCTTCGTGCCGACCGGCAGCCCGTGGCAGAAGTCGCATCGCGACGTCAGCCCGGCCGAGGACCGCTATCTCATGACCGTCATCGCGACGGCGAGCAACCCGCGCTTCTCCGTCAGCCGCACCGACATCGACCGCCCCGGCCCGACGTACACGATCGACACGCTGCGCGAGCTGAGCGCGCACCGACCCGACGCCGAGCTGTTCTTCATCACCGGCAGCGACGCCCTGGCCCAGATCCTCGGCTGGCACGCGGCCGACGAGCTCTTCACCCTGGCCCACTTCGTCGGCGTGAGCCGCCCGGGCTACGGGCCCGTCGATCTCGCGCCGTTCCCCGACGGTGCGGTCACGCTGCTCGAGGTCCCGGCGCTGGCCATCAGCTCGAGCGACTGCCGCGCGCGGGTCGCCTCCGGCAACCCTGTCTGGTACCTCGTGCCCGACGGGGTCGTGCAGTACATCGACAAGCGCTCGCTCTACGCCGGTGCGACCGGGTGACCGACACCGACCATGCCGCGATCGGTCGGCGGCTGGAGCTGCGCCGCCAGCGACGCAAGCATCGCGGGCGGCTCGTCGCTGTCCTCGTGACGCTGCTTGCCGTCGCCGCAGCCGCTTTTGCGGTGTGGCTGGCCGCCGATGCCCCGGAGGTGCCGACGGTCGCAGAACCGCCGGAGGCGCGTACGCAGTCCACGCTTCTGCTGCAGGTGCAGCCGCCGGACCGGACCGCCGCCGCGAGCGTGCTGCTGGCCCACGATCCTGACGAGGGAACCGGCGCCGGTGTCCTCGTCCCGCCGCAGGTGCTCGTGAACGTGCCCGGGACCGGCTCGCTGCCCTTCGGCCGGGCGCTGTCGATCGTCGACGCGCAGGGCTCGCGCGACGCGCTCTCGGATCTCATGGGCGTCACCGTCGACGACGGCTGGGTGCTGCCGACCGAGTCGCTCAGCGCGCTCGTGGACGCGCTCGGCGGGATCCCGGTCGAGGTGGACGTGCCCGTCGTGCGCGAGCAGACCGTCATCCTGAACGTCGGGGAACAGCGCGTCGACGGCTCACGCGCGCTCGACCTGCTGCGCTACCTCGGGCCGGAGGAGCAGGAGCAGTCGCGGCTGGCCCGCGTTCAGGAGGTCGTCGACGGCGTCGTGCGTTCCCTGCCGCAGGACCCGGTCGAGCTGGCGGCCCTGCTGGGCACTCTCGGTCAGGGGTCGGTCTCCACCCTGGAGCCGCCTGCCCTGGCCGACTTCCTGCTCGGGCTCGCCGGCGCCGATGCCGACGGCCAGCTGCAGTACGACACGCTGCCGGTGATCCCGATCGACCCGGGCGGCGGCGTCACGGCGTTCCGCATCGACGCAGCGCGCCTGACGCCGGTCGTCGACCGACTGCTCGCCGACTCCGTCCCGCCGGGTGTGCGCGACGGCGGCAACCGGGTCCTGGTCCTCAACGGCGTCGGCACCCCGGGGCTGGGGGAGGCCGTGCGGGCCAAGCTGGCGCCCGCCGGTTTGGTCTTCGTCGGCTCCCGTAACGCCCCTGAATTCGGCTACGCCACGACTCAGGTGCTCGTGCCTGAGGCCACCCAGGAGGGCAAGGCGCTCGGCGAGCGGGTGGCTGCGGCGCTCGGGGTGCCGGCCACCAGCGTCGGCGCACAGGACTTCGGCACGGTGGCCGACGTCGTCGTGCTCGTCGGGGCCGACTTCGTGCCCTGACGGGCACGTACCCTGGGGTGTCCCGAGACGTCCGACGAGAGAAGAGCCCGTGCCCGCCTCCGAGCGCGCCGTCGAGCTGGGGCTGGCCGCCGCACAGGCCGCCGCCGACAAGCTCGCGAGCGACATCCTGCTGCTCGACGTCAGCGAGCAGCTGGTCATCACCGACGTCTTCCTGCTTGCCTCCGCCCCGAACGACCGCCAGGTCAAGGCCGTCGTGGACGAGGTGGAGGACCGTCTGCGCGAGCTCGGCGCCAAGCCCGTCCGTCGCGAGGGGACCCAGGAGGCGCGCTGGGTGCTGCTGGACTTCATCGACATCGTCGTGCACGTCCAGCACGAGGAGGAGCGGGTGTTCTACGCCCTCGAGCGGCTCTGGAAGGACTGCCCGGTGATCCCGTTCACCGACCGGGACGTCGAGCGCGCGGCCGGCCGGAAGACGTCCTGAGCCGTCGGATCGTCCTGCTGCGCCACGGTCGCACCGGCCACAACGCCGCCGGTCGCATCCAGGGCCACCTCGACACCCCGCTGGATGACCTCGGACGCCGGCAGGCCGCCGCCGCCGCGACGTGGCTGGCCGCGCTCGAGCCGACCGCGCTGCTGACGAGCGACCTGTCCCGAGCCGCCGACACCGCCGCCCCGCTCGGCCGTGCGCTGGGCCTTGCGCCCGTCGTCGACGAGCGGCTGCGCGAGCTGCACCTGGGCGCGTGGCAGGGGTTGACCGGGCAGGAGGCGCGCGAGCGCTTCCCCGACGAGCACGCCGCCTGGCGGGCCGGCGCCGACGTGCCGCGCGGCGGCGGCGAGACCTACCTGCAGGCCGGCGAGCGCGCGGCCGCCTGCGTCCGCGAGCACCTGCCCGCCGAGGGGACCCTCGTCGCTGTCACCCACGGCGGGACGGCCCGCGCCGCGCTGGGCGTCCTGCTCGAGCTGCCACAGCAGACGTGGGTGCGCCTGGCCCCGCTCGGCAACGCCTGCTGGTCGGTGCTCGTCGAGGGTGATGTGGGCTGGCGGCTCGAGCGGCACAGCGTCGGCGTCGACCTGGGACCGCCGGCACAGGGCGCCGACGACGGACCCTTGTAGAGTCTTCGCTGCACGACCGCGGGGCTGTGGCGCAGCTGGTAGCGCACCACACTGGCAGTGTGGGGGTCAGGGGTTCGAGTCCCCTCAGCTCCACCCG
>JBBSLB010000198.1:0-3620 GCA_038255675.1 Mycobacteriales bacterium | reverse complement strand
TGCTGGCCGGTCGACGTCGCGTCGTCGAGCTGATCCGCCGTCGCGGGGTGCAGGTCTGGTCGGGGGCGCTGGTGCTGGCGGCTGCGGCCCAGTCGGCCTGGGTGCTCGGCGTGGGATCGCTCGAGCTCTACGGCAGCACCCAGGAGCTCTCCCTCGCGCAGCGGCTGGAAGGAAGCCTCAACCGAACGGACGAGCGACTGCACCAGGTGGTCGGCTGGTTCGGCTGGCTCGACACGCCGGCGCCGACCGGTGTTGTTCTCGCATGGGCGGTCCTGCTCGCGGTGGTGGTCTGCCTGGGCCTGCGTCGACCGGCGCCGCTCCGGGTGGTCCTGGTCGTCCTGCTTGCGGTCGGCTGCGTGCTGGTGCCCGTCGCGGTGGAGGTCCCGTCGGCGAACCAGGTGGGCTTCTACTGGCAAGGCCGCTACACGCTGCCGCTGGCAGTGGGGCTGCCGGTGCTTGCCGCCGTGGCCAGCCGTCGACCTGTCGCCGTGCCCAGGTCGGTGCTGGCCGTCGTGCTGGCTGCGGTGGGCGTGGCGCAGGTCGTCTGCTTCGTCGTCGTCCTCGGGCGCTACACCGTCGGGTCCGGCAACGGACTCGGGCTGAGCGACGAGGCGTGGCCGCCGCCGCTGCCGGCCCTGGTGCTGGCGGTCGCCTTCGCTGTCGCCGCCACGGCCTGGTCGCTCTGGCTGCTCCTGGTGCCGCCGGCGGATCGCCGCGCGGGGCAGGTCGTGGTCGAGCCCAAGCACGCAGCCGACCTCGCCGTCTAAAGGTTGCCGCGCCGCTCCTGCTCGCGCTCGATCGCCTCGAACAGCGCTTTGAAGTTGCCCTTCCCGAAGCCGAGCGAGCCGTGCCGCTCGATGAGCTCGAAGAACACCGTCGGCCGGTCCTGCACCGGCTTGGTGAAGATCTGCAGCAGGTAGCCGTCCTCGTCGCGGTCGACGAGGATCCGTCGCGACCGCAGCTCCGCCATCGGTGCCCGCACCTCACCGACCCGATCGGCCAGCTCGGCGTCGTAGTAGGAGTCGGGGGTCTCGAGGAACTCCACGCCGCGCGCGGCCATCTCGTCGACGGTCCGCAGGATGTCGCCGGTCGCGAGCGCGACGTGCTGCACACCCGGCCCCCCGTAGAACTCGAGGTACTCGTCGATCTGCGACTTGCGCTTGCCGGCAGCCGGCTCGTTCAGCGGGAACTTCACCTTCTTGTGGCCGTCGGCCACGACCTTGCTCATCAGCGCGGAGTACTCGGTGGCGATGTCGGCGCCGACGAACTCCTTCATGTTCGAAAAGCCCATCACCGTGTTGTAGAAGGCGACCCAGGTGTCCATCTGGCCGAGCTCGACGTTGCCGACGACGTGGTCGACCGCCTGGAACAGCCGCTTCTCGGGCGGCGCGACCAGCGGCTGGCGGGCGACCCACCCGGGCAGGAACGCGCCGGAGTACGCCGATCGCTCCACCAGCGTGTGGCGGGTCTCGCCGTAGGTGCCGATGGCCGCCGTGACGACCTTGCCGGTCTCGTCCTCGACCAGCTCCGGAGCGGCCAGCCCGACCGCCCCGCGTGCGACGGCGACCTCGTACGCCCGGGCGGCGTCGGGCACGCGCAGCGCGATGTCGACGACGCCGTCGCCGTGGCGCGCGACGTGCTCGCCGAGCGCGGTCCCGGCGACGACCGGCCCGGCGACGACGAAGCGCGCGCCGCCGGACTCCAGGACGTACTCCGCCACCTCCCGCGACCCGGTCTCGGGACCCTTGTAGGCGGTCACCCGCATGCCGAAGGCGGTCGAGTAGAAGTGCGCGGCCTGGCGGGCGTTGCCCACCGCGAAGCGCAGGTGGTCGACCGCCTCGACCGGGAAGTCGTCGGGCTCGGGCACGTGCGCCTCCTTGGCTATCCGGTGTACGGCTCCGCGGACAGCAGCTCGACGGTCATCGAGCGTCCGTTGGGCAGCTCGTAGCTGACCGCGTCGCCGATCTTCGCGCCGGTGAGCGCGAGGCCCAGCGGGCTGTTGGCGGAGTAGACGGTGAGGTCGGCCGGCTTGTCCTCGCGCGAGCCGATCAGGAAGCGCTCGACGTCGCCGTCGTCGTACTTCACCTCGACGACCATGCCGGGCTCGGCGATGCCGTCGTCCGCGGGGGCCTGGCCCACCTTGGCGACCCGCAGCAGCTCGGCGAGCTGGCGGATGCGGGCCTCGAGCTTGCCCTGCTCGTCCTTGGCGGCGTGGTAGCCGCCGTTCTCCTTGAGGTCGCCCTCGTCGCGCGCCGCCTCGATCTTGGCGACGATGTCAGCGCGCCGCGGGCCCTTCGCGTCGGCGAGCTCGGCCGACAGCCGGTCGTAGGCCGCCTGCGTGAGCCAGGTGGTCTGCTGGCCGGGCGAGGTGGTCATGGGAGTGCCTCACAGATCTCGGGAGTGGTGCAGGTCACCCGACTCTACGGGGCGGGTGGGGTCGAGGGGATCGGCTCCAACGAGCAGCCGACGCTCTCGCCGGTCACCGCGCGGGCCGAGGTGGCCAGGTCGTGCTCGACCCGTACGACCCGGGAGGGGTCCCCGGGCGGGGCCAGCTGGACGGCCTCCCGGCCCACCTCGCCACCGTCCTGGCCGCGCGAGCGGAGCAGGCAGTAGGCGGCCGCGCCCTCGGGCTTGACGACCTCCACGTCGATCCTGACCACGCTGTCGGACTGCACCTGAAAGTCGATCACCCGCGCGACGGCCCGGTCGACGCCGAAGCGGGTGAAGAAGGCGTAGGCGATGGCCGCCAGCAGCCCGAGGAACAGGACCCCCAGGACGACCGCGGCGACCCGCCCGCCGCGCCGCCCTGGCTCGTCGTAGCGCCCCGGCGGCCGACGCCGGGCGGTCGTGGGCGAGGTCACGGGACTCCCAAGGTGGCGGGCGGTGTTGTCGGTCGCAGACAGCCTGCGGGACGATCGTCCCCGAGTCCTGACGAGGAGGCACCACCGCGTGGTCGAGAGCGACGAGCAGCTGCGGCTGATGTGCGTGCACGCGCACCCCGACGACGAGTCGAGCAAGGGCGCGGCGACGATGGCGCGCTATGCGCGCGAGGGCGCTGATGTCCTGGTCGTCACGCTCACCGACGGCTCCCGCGGGTCGGTGCTCAACCCCGCGATGGACCGCCCCGAGGTGCTCGCCGACATCACCGCGATCCGCGCGGCCGAGATGGATCGCGCCCGCGAGATCCTCGGTGTGCGGCAGGTCTTCCTCGGCTTCGTCGACTCCGGGCTGCCCGAGGGCGACCCGCTGCCGCCGCTGCCGGACGGCTGCTTCGCCGCCGGCGACCTCGAGGAGCAGGTGGAGGCGCTGGTGCGCGAGGTCCGCCGCCAGCGGCCGCACGTCATGACGACCTACGACGAGAACGGCGGCTACCCGCACCCGGACCACATCCGCTGCCACGAGGTGTCGGTGGTGGCGTTTGACGCCGCCGGGGACCCGGACCGCTTCCTCGACGCGGGCCCGCCCTGGCAGCCGCTGAAGCTGTACTACAACCTCACCTTCCACAAGAGCCGCCTGGAGAAGCTGCACCAGGCGATGCTCGCCGCGAAGATGGAGTCGCCGTACGCCGAGTGGCTCGTCACCTGGCAGGACAAGCCCGGTGACGCCGAGCGGCTCACCAC
>JBBSLB010000197.1:0-3699 GCA_038255675.1 Mycobacteriales bacterium | reverse complement strand
GCGGAGGTCTCGGTCAGGGCGCAGGTGAGGCCGGCGCCGCCGAGGTCCTGGATGCCCTCGACCAGCTTCGCGTCGTACATCTCCAGGCAGGCCTCGATGAGCAGCTTCTCGGTGAAGGGGTCGCCGACCTGGACCGACGGGCGGCGCGCGGGGCCGTCCTCGTCGAAGGTCGCGGACGCCAGCACGGAGACGCCGCCGATGCCGTCGCGGCCGGTCTTGGCGCCGAGCAGCACGACGACGTTGCCGACACCGCGCGCGGCCGACAGCTGGATGCGGTCGACCGGCATGACGCCGAGACAGAGCGCATTGACGAGCGGATTGCCCTGATAGCTCGGGTCGAAGACGACCTCGCCACCGATGTTGGGCAGCCCCAGGCAGTTCCCGTAGCCGCCGATGCCGGCGACGATGCCGGGCAGCACGCGCTGGGTGTCGGGGTGGTCGGCGTCGCCGAAGCGCAGCGGGTCCATCACGAGCACCGGGCGGGCGCCCATCGTGAGGATGTCGCGCACGATCCCGCCGATGCCGGTGGCCGCGCCCTGATAGGGCTCGACGTAGCTCGGGTGGTTGTGCGACTCGACCTTGAAGGTGACGGCCAGGCCCTCGCCGACGTCGACGACGCCGGCGTTCTCACCCATGCCCACCAGCATCCGGTCGCCCTTGGGCAGGTCGCCGAACTGCCGCAGGTGCACCTTGGAGCTCTTGTAGGAGCAGTGCTCGCTCCACATGATCGAGTACATCGCGAGCTCGGTCTGCGTCGGCCGGCGGCCGAGCACCTCGCGGATCGCGGCGTACTCGTCGTCCTTGAGCCCGAGCTCGTCGTACGGCTGCGGCAGATCCGGCGAGGACGCGGCGTGGGAGACGGTGTCGACGGGCTGGGCGCTCACGGAGCCGAGGCTACCGGCGAGGTCGAACGGGCCGATCCGTCCCTCAGGGCATCAGATCGGCGATCCGGAACGCGAGCGGTACCGGCTCGTCGAGCGCGACCTCGTCGGTGTAGCGGCCGGTCTCGCGGTAGACGTCACCGGCCAGGATGTGCGTGATGAGGATTGGCTCGGCCGGCTCGATCCGCCAGTAGTGGACGATGCCGGCCGCGGCGAACTGCGCGGGCTTCACCAGCCGGTCGGTGCTCACGCTGCTCGGGCTCATCACCTCGACCGCGAGCAGCGACTCGTGGGGCCTGGCGTACTTGCGCTGCACCGCCTCGCGCCGCATCACGAGCAGGTCGGGGGCCCGCCAGTTGTGGATGTCGAACTCGAGAGCGCCCGGGGCGAGCACGGCCCACTCCCGGGGCAGCACGGCTCGCAGGAGGTAGCCGAGCTCGTTGGCGAACAGGTTGTGCGCGTTGGGCGGTGGTGGCGTCACGAGCAGGGCCCCGTCCACCAGCTCGTAGCGCAGCTCGTCATCGGGCAACCGCTCGAGATCGGCGACGGTCCAGCCGTCCGAGTCCAGCGGCAAGAGGGTCATGGCGCTCATGGTGCTCCTCGTCGGTCGGCATGTCACGACGATGTCGCCAGCGAGCAGCCCCGGCCAGGGCCGCGGGTCGAGCTGTGGACTACGTCGAGACCAGCGACCGCAGCACGGAGGTGAAGAAGACCAGGCCGTCGCTGCCCGCGGTGCCGATGAGGTCCTCCACGGCGTGCTCGGGGTGCGGCATGATCCCGACGACGTTGCCGGCGGCGTTGCGGATCCCGGCGATGTCGCGGGCGCTGCCGTTGGGGTTGCTGCCGAGGTAGCGCGCGATCACCCGCCCCTCGCCCTCGAGCTCGTCGAGCACCTCGGTCGCGGCGACGTAGCTGCCCTCGCCGTTCTTGACCGGGACCACGACCTCCTGGCCGGCGGTGTAGCCGTTGGTCCAGGCGCTGTCACCGTTCTCGATGCGCAACCGCTGGTCGCGGTTGACGAAGTGCAGGTGGGCGTTGCGGGTCAGCGCGCCGGGCAGCAGGCCGCTCTCGCACAGGACCTGGAAGCCGTTGCAGATGCCGAGCACCGGCAGCCCCCGGCCGGCCTGCTCGACCACGCTGGTCATGGCCGGCGCGAAGCGCGCGATGGCCCCGGCGCGCAGGTAGTCGCCGTAGGAGAAGCCGCCCGGCAGGATCACCGCGTCGACGCCCTGCAGGTCGGCGTCGCGGTGCCACAGCGCCACCGGTTCACCCCCGGCCAGGCGCACGGCGCGCTGGGCGTCCCGGTCGTCCAGGCTGCCGGGGAAGGTCACCACGCCGATGCGAGCCGTCACCCGGCCGAGACTACTGGGGTGCGGGTGCGTCCTGGATCCGCTCGCTCTGCGACCACGGCCCGTGCTGGGTCGGCGGACTGCCCTCGGTCAGCCGCTTGACGGGCGCGTCGTCCTTCCACTGGAGCTGCTTCTCCAGGTGCACGACAGCGCCCACCATCGGCCGGCTGGTGAAGGTGACCTTGTCGACCAGCGCGCGCATCAGCTGGATGCCGCGGCCGTCCTCGGCGCCGGGCTCGGCGTGGGTCAGGCCCTTGGTGCTGCCGTCGAAGCCGCCGCCCCGGTCGATGACCTCGATGACGCAGGCGGTGCCGTCGATGCCGGCCGACACCTCGTACTCATCGGACTCCTGGGCGTGGTCCAGGACGTTGGTGCAGGCCTCGGTGAGCGCGAGCTCGATGTCCTGGACGACCTCGGGCAGCACCCCCAGCGCGTCCATGGAGCTCTTGAGGACGCGCCGGGCAACAGGGACGGAGTAGTGGTCCCGCGGAAGCGCCAGCGTCAGCTTGAACTCCATGCGGGCGCCCTACCCGCTACGAGCCGAGCCGGACCGTGAAGTCCTCGATCACCGGGTTGGCCAGCAGCACCTCGGCCATCTTCGTGGCCTGCTCGAGCGCGGCGTCGGCGTCCTCGGCCTCGAGCGCGAGCTCGACGTGCTTGCCGATGCGCAGGCCCGGCGCCGCAGCCAGCCCCAGCGAGGGCAGCGCGTTGAGCACGGCCTGCCCGGCCGGGTCGAGGATCTCGGGCTTGAGCATCACGTCGACGACGACCTGGTGGACTGCCATGGCCTCAAGGCTAGCGGTGCAGGGCAGCCCCGCAGCGGCTTAGGCGTCCCGGAGCCAGCTGTCGAAGCTGCTGCCGGTCAGCCGCTCGTACGCCTCGACGTACTTGGCGCGGGTGCGCTCCACGACCTCGTCCGGCAGCTCGGGGCCCGGGGCGGTGCGGTCCCAGCCGCTGACGTCGAGCCAATCGCGGACGTACTGCTTGTCGTAGGACGGCTGCGACCGGCCGGGCTGCCAGCCGTCGGCCGGCCAGAAGCGGGAGGAGTCCGGCGTCAGCACCTCGTCGCCGAGGGTCAGCACCCCCGCGCGGTCGTGACCGAGCTCGAGCTTGGTGTCGGCGAGCAGGATCCCGCGTTCGGCGGCGAGCGCGGCCCCGCGGCCGTAGACGGCCAGGGTGACGCGGCGCAGCTCGGCGGCCAGCTCGGCGCCGACCGCCGCGACGACGGCGTCGTACGAGACGTTCTCGTCGTGGTCGCCGACCGCGGCCTTGGTTGCGGGGGTGAAGACCGGCACGGGCAGCTTCGAGCCGTCGGCCAGGCCCGGCGCCAGCGCCGAGCCGCAGATGCCCCCGGTCGCGCGGTAGTCGGCCAGCCCTGAGCCGGTGAGGTAGCCGCGGGCCACGCACTCGACCGGCACCATGGTCAGACGTCGGCACAGCATCGACCGGCCGCGCAGGTCGTCAGCGTG
>JBBSLB010000196.1:0-3835 GCA_038255675.1 Mycobacteriales bacterium | reverse complement strand
TGTCCGGCCTCATCTCCCAGCTGCCCCAGACGGCGAGCAGCGCGCCGTAAAGCAGCGTCGAACGGAAGACCTCGGTGGACCCAGACAGACTCGAACTGCCGACCTTCGCCTTGTAAGGGCGCTGCTCTACCAACTGAGCCATGGGTCCCGCACCTGCCAGGCTAGAGGCTGGCGAGGACCGTCCGGTACTCGTCGGCGTTGCGCGCGTCGGGGATGCCGTTGACGACCTTCCAGACGACCTTGCCGGCCTTGTCGACGATGAACGTCCCGCGCAGCGCGAGGCCCGAGCCCTCGTCCAAGACGCCGTACGCCGACGCCGCAGCGCCGTGCGGCCAGAAGTCGCTCAGCAGCGGGAAGGTGTAGCCCTGGTCAGCGGCGAACCTGGCCAGCGACGGCCCGGCATCGCAGCTGATGGCGAGCGTCTGCACGTCCTCGGAGTCGAAGTCGGCGATCTCGTCACGGATCGTGCACAGCTCCCCCGTGCACACCCCCGTGAAGGCCATCGGGAAGAACACGACGACGACGTTCTTGCGGCCGCGCAGGTCCGACAGGCGGAGGGTCTGGCGGTGCTGGTCCGGGAGCGCGAAGTCAGGGGCCTCGGCACCGATCTCGACCGTCATGCTCGCTCCTTCACGGGTCAGGGCAGGATGACCGGATGGTAGGTCCCACCCCCGCATCCGGACGCACCGGCGTCGCCGACTCCGACCCGTCCGAGCTCGGCCGCGAGGTCCTCGCCTGCTGGGACGAGTTCCTCGACGTCGTCCGCGACCCGGCCACCGACCTGTCCCGCCGCTCGCGGCTGTCGAACTGGAGCGGTCGCGACCTGCTCGTCCACCTCGGCCACTGGGACGACTCCCCCGTCCTGGACTCCCTCGTCGCGTCGGCCCGCACCGGCGCCCTCGATGACAGCCCGCCGCCGGACCGCGCCAACGACGCGCTCGTCGCGGCGCACCGCGATACCTCGACCGAGCAGGTCGTGGCGGCAGTGCAGGAGGGGCGCGACCGGATCGCGGCGTTCTTCGAGGGCGACCAGGCCGCAGAGATCGGCCGGCTGCTGTCGCGCTCCACCGTCGGCCCACTGCCGGTGCTGTCACTGCTGCACGCCGGGACCTACGAGCTGGCCGTGCACGCGCTGGACCTCGCGCCGTGCGGTGCTCCACGACCGGCGGCCCACCTTCTCGACCGGGGGCTCGCGGCGCTCGTCGACGTGACCGGCGCGCTGTCCGCGCGGGCCGGGGTGGAGATCACCCTCGCCGGCACGACCCCCGACGGCGGCTGGCAGTTCACCAGCGGACCCGACGGCTGGAGCACGGAGCGGCACCCGTCGACGACCGTGGACGGCATCGGCGTGCAGGCCTCGGTGACCGACCTGCTCGACGCCTCCGCCGGCCGGACGTCGGTGCCGCAGCTGCTGCTGACCCGGCGGTTGCACGTCGCCCAGATGCAGCAGTGGATGCGGCTGGCACCGCTGCTCGAGGACGTCCCGGGGCTGCCCGGCGGCGCCGCACTGCGCACCACGGTGCACGGCCTGTCCGGCGTGGCCGGCGGGGTCGGGCGCCTGCTCGGCCGCCTGCGCCGCTAGGGCGCCTCCGGTCGCACCACCATCGCGACCTGCCTGCCGGCCGCACGGGTCAGCACGACCGTGACCTCGCGCGAGCCGGTCAGCTTGAGCTGCCTGCGCAGCACCTCCGGCTCGACCGCGGTACCGCGCTTCTTCACCACGAGCGGCCCGGCGTCGTGAACCCGCAGCCGCTCGCGCAGCGACTTGAGCCCGAACGGCAGGACCTCCAGCACCTCGAACCACTTCCCGTACGGCGTAGGGACTTTCGTCGCAGCGCTGATGTAGGCGATCGTCGCGTCGACCAACCAGCCGTCGACCTGCGCCGCGAGCTGGGCAACGAGGTGGGCGCGCACCACGGCGCCGTCCGGCTCGAGCAGCCAGCGACCGGGCGGGCGCACCGGCGGCGGGGCGGTGCCGTCGTCGACGAGCACGTGCGGACCGGGCAGCAGCGTCGCCGTACGCCGCGCGCCGCTGCGCACGGCGCCGGCCAGCAGCACCGCCTCCTTCACCTCGCCGCGCAGCGAGACGACCTCGACCTCGACATCGGGCGGCAGTGCCTCGTGGTCGACCCCCGGGGCGACCTTCACCACCAGCGACCGCACCCGGTCTCTCCACGCCAGCACCAGGTCGAGCGGCGGCGCGTAGGCACGCGGGTCGAAGACGCGGCGCCCGCCGGCCCGGCGGGCCGGGTCGACGACGACATCGGCGCCGGCCGGCAGCCGCAGCGCGGTCACGTCGGCGCGGACCAGCGCCACGTCGCGGCCGAGCACCTCGGCGTTGGCCTGCGCCAGCAGCAGCCGCGCCTGGTCGAGGTCCACTCCCACCGAGCCGTCCGGCAGCGCGAGCAGATCACCGCCGACCGAGCAGCACAAGTCGAGCACCGGCCGGTCGAACAGCCGCGCCCGGTGCGTCGCCAGGTCGTGGGACGAGGCCTGCTCCAGCGACGGACCGGTCCACCACAGCTCGTCGCCGCGCGGGTGCTTCGCAAGGGCGCGGCGACGCAGCAGCGCCTGCTCGAGCGCGAGCGGCCCGAGCGCGCCGAGCGGCCGCACGGCCTCGGCGGTGCGCACCCGAGCGGCGACCGACAGGTCGAGCGCGGACGCCGTCGCGACCGCGCGACGGCCCTCGGACGACAGCAGCGCCCGGACCTGCTCGGGGGTCAGCGGACCTTCTTGCTCGCCCTCGGCGAGACCAGGCGGGTGCCTGACCAGTCGGGTGCGGCGCTGGTGCTGCGGGTGCTGGACAGGCCGGCGGTGGGGGCGGCCTCGTCGATGTCGCTGGGCTCGACGTGACCGCGGCGGCCGGCCTTCGGGGTGAGCAGCCAGACGACGCCGTTGTCGGCGAGGTTGGTGAGCGAGTCGACAAGGGCGTCGACCAGGTCGCCGTCGCCCTCTCGCCACCACAGCAGGACGACGTCCACGACCTCGTCGGAGTCGTCGGTCATGATCAGCTCGGTGCCGGCGCGGGCCGCCACGTCGTCCAGCAGGGACGTGTCGGCCGGGACGTCGGAGTCGGGATCGGCACCCACGACCTGCACGACCGTGCCGGGCTCGATCCCGAGCTTCTCGGCCAGGCCACGCTGTGCCGCGTGGTCCGCGGACGTGCTCACTCGAGTACCCCTTCCCTCCGCCCCGGCGGGGCGCTCGGGGGGTAGTCCACCGGACCGGCCCCCGCTGCGCAAGTGCCACCCAGGAACGTCCCCCTGCGCGCCACGCACAGGGTGGTCCGTGTGGCGCACCGACCTGGCCCGTTGTGACCATCTTTGGCCCCACCCATCTCCTCCGGCCTGACGCCTGCCGACAGACGTGCGAGCGGGCGGACCGCTGCGGGCGCCTGCCTGCTCGAGCCGGGGACGGGGTGGCCATGGTCAGCACCTCGCCGCACTGGTCCACCCAGCAGCTCACCGAGCTCCTCGCCGCGGTGGCCGAGCTCCCCGACCCGACGACCGTCATCCGCCGGGCGGTCCAGCACGTCGCCGCCGCGCTCGACTCCGAGATAGCCGCGCTCGTCGCGGAGGGCCAGGTCGTGCACAGCCTCGGCTTCCCCGCCGGCGCCTGGCCGGTCGCGGCTCTGGTCGAGGCCGCCAGTGGCGGCCACACCGCGCTCGAGGTCGAGGGCGTCGGCTCGTGCGCGGTCGGCACCGCCGACTGCGAAGCCATCAGCGGCGCCCGACTGGTCGTCGGCCGCGGCAGCGAGGACCCCTTCACCCAGGAGGAGCGGGCACTGCTGCGCGGCATGGCGCAGGTGCTCAGCCTGGCGCTGCAGGCCCGGCGG
>JBBSLB010000195.1:0-3981 GCA_038255675.1 Mycobacteriales bacterium | reverse complement strand
CGCCGCTGCAGCAGCGCCTGCTCGACGCCTGGCTCGGCGGCCGCGACGACCTGTGCGTCGTCGGCGATGCCCAGCAGACGATCTACAGCTTCACCGGCGCCACCCCCGACCACCTGGTCGGCTTCCGCGCCCGCTTCCCCGGCGCGACCGAGGTGCGCCTGGTGCGCGACTACCGCTCGACCCCGCAGGTCGTCTCCCTCGCCAACGGCGTCATCGGCAAGGCCACAACGCCGTACGCCCGGCTCGAGCTGATCGCTCAGCAGCCGCCGGGGCCGGAGCCGACCTTCACCGAGCACGACGACGAGCCGGCCGAGGCCTCTGCCGTCGCGACCCGCTGCGCGGCGCTCATCGCCGCCGGCACCCCCGCCAGCGAGATCGCCGTGCTCTACCGGGTCAACGCCCAGTCAGCGGCGTACGAGGCGGCGCTGTCCGACGCCGGCGTCCCCTACCTCGTCCGCGGCGGGGAGCGCTTCTTCGACCGCAAGGAGGTCAAGGAGGCGCTGCTGCTGCTGCGCGGAGCGGGGCGGGCGGCCGACGAGGACGCCCCCACCGGGCTGGCCGACCTGGTCGCCGACGTGCTGCGCGCCGGCCTGGGCTGGGAGCGCGACACCCCGCCGGCCGGCGCCGGAGCCACCCGCGAGCGGTGGGAGTCGCTGGCCGCGCTGCACCGGCTGGCCGGCGACCTGACCACGACCGAGCCGACCGCGGGGCTGCGGGAGCTGGTGGCCGAGCTCGAGGAGCGAGCCTCCGCCCAGCACGCGCCGAGCGTCGAGGGCGTCTCGCTCGCGTCGCTGCACGCCGCCAAGGGCCTGGAGTGGGACGCGGTCTTCCTCGTCGGGCTGGTCGACGGGACGCTGCCGCTGGTCCATGCCGACACCCCCGCCGCGGTCGAGGAGGAGCGCCGGCTGCTCTACGTCGGGGTCACCCGCGCACGCTTCCACCTGTCGCTGTCCTGGGCGCTGTCCCGCTCGCCCGGCGGGCGGGGCTCGCGCCGGCCGTCGCGGTTCCTCGACGGGCTGCACGCCGCCTCCGCGCGCCCGGCGCAGGTGGCCGGCTCGGCCCGCGCCGCACGTCGCGAGCGGTCCGGCCCGGTGACCTGCCGGGTGTGCGGGGCCGCTCTGGTCGCGACCGTCGACCGCAAGCTCGGACGCTGCGCCGGCTGCCCCTCGACGATGGACGAGCAGCTGTTCGAGGCGCTGCGGGAGTGGCGCTCCGCGCGGGCCAAGGAGCTCAAGCAGCCGGCCTACTGCGTCTTCACCGACACCACCCTCACGGCCATCGCCGAGCAGCGCCCCACCGACGTCGCGTCCCTGGTCAGGATCCCCGGGATCGGCCAGGCCAAGCTCGACAAGTACGGCGAAGAGGTGCTCGGCCTGGTCGGCGCCGAGGACTGCTCGCAATAAACCCCTTGCACGGCTGCGGCGGCGCCTTTACCTTCCTTCTCGCCGGTGATCGCCGGTAGCGACGAGCGCAGAGACGGAGGTGGACGACGTGGTGAAGAACCTGCTGTGCCAGACGCACACGATCACGCGCGCCACCGGCCTGTCCTCCGCCCTCCGCGAGCGGTTCTTCATCGCGCCGAACCTGGCCGCGCAGGGGACAGCTGTGTCCTTTGCCGGATCGTCCGCCGCGACCGCTGTCGCTGCTGCTGAGGTCGTCGTCGCCGGTGTCCGCTCCGCCGATCTCCCGGGCTCTCCGTCTCGAGGCGCACCGGTCTGACCTTCAGACCGACTCGCACCTCGAGGCCGCGGAACCCGACACGGGATCCGCGGCCTCTTCGCTTTTCCCGGGTGCTCCACCCGGGCCGACCCGCCGCACACCGGCCCCACCGGGCCCCGACCCACTCCCCAGAACGGCCACACCCCCGGCCGAACACGATCGAAGGTGACCGACGGTGCTCGCCACGACCGACCTCCTGACCGACCTCCCCCCCGACCTGTTGACCGACCTCCCGCCCCTGACCTGCCTGCCGACCCCGACACCCGCCGAGGACGCCGTCCTGCCCTGCTGGACGGCCGACCCGGACCTGTGGTTCGCCGAGTCGCCCTCCGACGTGGAGGACGCCAAGGCACGTTGCGGACCGTGCCCTCTTCGCGAGGCGTGCCTGGCCGGTGCCCTCGAGCGGCGTGAGCCGTGGGGCGTCTGGGGCGGCCAACTGGTCGTCGCCGGGGTCGTCGTCCCCCGCAAGCGGCCTCGCGGCCGCCCCCGCAAGACCGACATCGCGGCCAGCTCGGCCGCCTGAACCGCTTCCTCCTCCTTCCCGATCGGAGCACTGCCGTGTACGACACGACCACCCACCTGCTGCTCGCGCAGCGGGAGCACCTCGAACGAAGCGCCGCCGCGCAGGCCGAGTCCCGCGCGCTCCGCGTCGCACGACTGCGCCGGCTCGACCGCCGCGCGCACATCGCGGCGACCCGCGCCCGGCTGGCCCGGCTGGCGCTGTCCTGACCCACCCGCCACCACCCCCGACTGCCCGACGCCGGGCCCCGTCCGCCCCTGGCCCCGCCAGGACGTACGGGACCCGGTGTCGACCAGGTCGATCTCCTACGCTGCGCCGGTGCCCCTGCCTTCGCGCGACCTTGCCGCGACCGCGGTCGTCCGGTCCGGCCCAACCACCTCAGCGCTGCGCGACCGGGCGCTGGACGTGCTGCTCGACCCGGCGCTCGCCCATGTCGTCGACCTGGTGTGTTGGCTCGAGCAGGGACTGGTGCACGTCGCCGACAGCGCTGGCCACGTGGCTCTGGCCGCGGATGGCGCCACCAGGCTGCTCGCCGGGCGCGACCCGGTCGCGCACCAGGACCCCTACGCCGACGACAGCTACCCGTTCGCCGCCGTGCGGCTGCACTCCCTGTTCGCCGACCCGCGCGCGCCGGACCTCGCCGTCGTGCATACCGGTGCCCATGACTGGACCGACCGCGGCGGCCACCGCGGCGAGCACGGCTCGCTCAACGCGCTGCAGTCGCGCGCGCCGCTGCTGCTGTCCGGTCCAGGCGTCACGGCGCGGGGCGTCGTTGACGGCGTCGCCCGGACCGTCGACGTCGGCGCGACGCTCGCCCGGCTGACCGGCGGGTCGTACGACGGGATGGACGGCACACCAGTTGATCTCGTCGAACCGGGCGCGAAGCACGTCGTCGGCCTGCTGTGGGACGGCGCACCGAGCACGACCCTGCTGCAGCTCGCGCAGGACGGGACGCTGCCCAACGTCGCCCGGCTGCTGGACCGGGGCTGCGCGCTGCGAGGCGGTGCGGTCGCGGACTTCCCGAGCGTCACGCTGGTCAACCACACCTGCGCGCTGACCGGCGTCGGTCCCGGTCGGCACGGCATCGTCAACAACGCCTACTTCGACCGCTCCACCGGCGACCAGGTCGTCACCAACTCCGCCGCCTCCTGGCACCGCGCCTCGGAGTGGCTCCGCGAGGGCGTGCAGACGGTCTTCGAGCGGCTGCCGGAGGGCGCGGTCAGCGCCTGCGTGAACGAGCCGATCGACAGGGGCGCCGACTACTCGACCTTCGGGCTGGTGCGCGACGCGGCGACCGCGGACGGCGCCGGCTCGATGGGTGACTGGCTTCCTTCCGCGCAGGACGACCCGCACGCGACGCAGGAGCACGTCGTCGCTGACGCCGACTACGCGTGGGGCACGTCGGTCGACGCGATCGGGCTGACTCAGGTGCTCGACCTGTGGCGGGCCGACGCGCCTCCCCGGTTGACCTGGTGGAACACCATCCTCACCGACGGCGGCCACCACGCCGGCGGCCCCGGCTCGCCGATCGCGCTGGCCTCGCTCGTTGACGCCGACCGGCGCCTGGGTGTGTGGCTCGACCTGCTCGAGGAGCGCGGGCTGCGCGACGACGTCGTGGTGCTGCTCACCGCAGACCACGGGATGGAGGGCTCCGACCCAACGTGCACCGGCGACTGGGACCAGGCGCTGGCGGCTGCCGGCGTCCCGTTCCGCGACGAGGCCTACGGCTTCCTCTACCTGGG
>JBBSLB010000194.1:0-4113 GCA_038255675.1 Mycobacteriales bacterium | reverse complement strand
GGAGCGGCGGCGGTCCTGCTGCTGCTGACGGCCTGCAGCTCCGGCGGCGACGGGGACGGCGGGGCGACGACCTCGGCCGCGAGCAGTCCCTCGCCCCGTACGTCCGCGACCCTCGGACCGACCGGCGCGTCGACGGCTGGCCCGACGACGGGTTCGGCGACCGACCCCAGCGCAGACCCCCTCGCCGTGCCGCCCGCCGACGCGCAGCCCTGCCCGGCCGTGTACGACACCGCGGCGCCGCAGCCGTGGGTACCGGCGCCGCCGGGCACCCAGACGGCCGGCCGGCTGGCACCGGATGCCGACCCCGTCGAGGTGGTGCTCTGCCGCTACGCGGCCGTCACGACCGGACCTGCGGCGCTCGACGGACCGGCGGTCCGGGTCGGGGCCGACCTGCAGCGGGTCCGCACCGACCTGCAGGTCCCACCGAAGGTGGCCGACAACCGCGCCTGCATGCCCGAGGACCCGCGGGTGCCCTACCTCGCTCGCCTCACCTACGCCGACGGAGAGCTGTGGGTGTCGAGCACAGGCAGTGCGAACCGGTGCGCCGACACCGGGAACGGGGTGTTCGTGTCCGGCAGCTCGCGCGGTGCCCAGCTGGCCGCCTCGTACGACGCGGGGGCGTGGGTCCCGGCAGTTGGCTCCTGACGGTGCGCACCTCCCCTGCGAGGATCACCGCCATGACGACGCTCGACCGCAGCGGTCCGGACACCCACGAGGTCACCAACCAGGTGCCGCCGCTGGTCGGCCACGACACGGCCGCCGACCCGGTGCTGCTCGCCGGGCTGAAGCGCGAGGGCGCTGGCTGGTACGCCGACGACCTGCACCGGCTCGGCCGCCTGGCGGGCTCGGAGCAGGCCCAGCAGTGGGGCGACCAGGCCAACCGGGTCGAGCCGGTCCTGCGCACCCACGACCGCTACGGCCACCGGATCGACGAGGTCGAGTTCCACCCCGCATGGCACGCGCTCATGGACGTCGCCGTCAGCGAAGGGCTGGCCGGCGCGCCGTGGGCCGACGACCGGCCGGGGGCGCACGTCGCGCGCGCTGCCGGGTCCTACGCCTGGGGGCAGGTCGAGGCCGGCCACGGCTGCCCGATCTCGATGACCTACGCGGTCGTCCCGGCGCTGCGCACGACGCCCGAGCTGGCCGCCGTCTACGAGCCACTGCTCACCAGCCGTACGTACGACCCCGGCCTGCGCGTGCCGAGCACCAAGGCCGGGCTGCTGGCGGGCATGGGGATGACCGAGAAGCAGGGCGGCTCCGACGTCCGCGCCAACACCACGACCGCGACGCCGCAGGGTGACGGGACCTGGCACCTGCGTGGTCACAAGTGGTTCACGAGCGCCCCGATGTGCGACGTCTTCCTCGTGCTCGCGCAGGCACCGGCCGGCCTGTCCTGCTTCCTGCTCCCGCGGATCCTGCCGGGTGGGGAGCGCAACACCTTCCGCATCCAGCGGCTCAAGGACAAGCTGGGCAACCGCAGCAACGCCAGCAGCGAGCCCGAGCTCGACGGCACCGTCGCCTGGCTCGTCGGTGAGGAGGGCCGCGGCGTCCGGACCATCATCGAGATGGTCGCGATGACCCGGCTGGACTGCGTCATCGGCAGCGCGGGCGGCATGCGTGCCGCGGTCGTGCAGGCCGCCCACCACGCGACGCACCGCAGCGCCTTTGGCGGCGCGCTCGTCGACAAGCCGTTGATGCGCAACGTCCTGGCCGACCTCCAGCTCGAGTCGGAGGCCGCGGCCACGCTCATGCTGCGTCTGGCCGGCGCGGTGGACCGCGCCCAGGGGAGCAACGGACAGCCCGGAGATGAGCAGGAGCAGGCCTTCAAGCGCATCGCCGTGGCTGTCGGCAAGTACTGGGTCTGCAAGCGGCAGCCAGCCGTCGTCGCCGAGGCGCTGGAGTGCCTGGGTGGAAACGGCTACGTCGAGGACTCCGGCCTGCCGCGGCTCTACCGCGAGGCGCCGCTGAACTCGATCTGGGAGGGGTCGGGCAACGTGCAGGCGCTCGACGTCCTGCGCGCCATGACCCGCGAGCCCGCCAGCGTCGACGCCTTCTTCGCCGAGGTCGACCTGGCCCGCGGCGCCGACCCTCGGCTGGACGACGCGGTCATCGGGCTCCGCGCCGGCCTGGCTGACCTCGACGACGTCGAGAGCCGCGCCCGCCGCCTGGTGGAGCGGATGGCGCTGGTGCTGCAGGGATCGCTGCTGGTGCGGCACGCCCCCATCGCCGTCGCCGACGCCTTCTGTGCCAGCCGGCTGGCCGGCGACTGGGGCCACGCCTTCGGCACCTTGCCCAAGGGCGTCGACACCGGCGCGGTGCTCGAGCGGGCGCTGCCACAGGGCTGAGACCCGCTGGCTGGCGGTGCAGGCGCCGCTACCGCTCGACGGTGCGCATGTCCGGGTAGCGGTCGCCCACCACGTCGCCGGCCGGCACGGCTGCCTCGAGCCGGGCCAGGTCGTCGGCGGTGAGGACGACGTGGCGCGCGGCGGCGTTCTCCTCGAGGTAGCTGCGGCGCTTGGTCCCCGGGATCGGCACGACGTCCTCGCCCTTGGCCGCCACCCACGCCAGCGCGAGCTGCCCTGGCGTACAGCCCTTCTCGTCGGCCAGCTCGCGGACCCGACGCAGCAGCGCCAGGTTGGCGTCGAGCGCCTCCTGCGCGAAGCGCGGGTTGCCGCGGCGGAAGTCGTCCTCGGCCAGGTCGTCCCGTGAGGTGATCGCGCCGGTCAGCACGCCTCGTCCCAGCGGGCTGTACGCCACCAGCCCGATGCCCAGCTCGCGCAGCGCCGGCAGGACGGCGCGCTCCACGTCGCGGCTGAAGAGGCTGTACTCGGTCTGCACCGCCGCGATCGGGTGCACGGCGTGCGCCCGCCGGACCGTCTCGGCCGACGCCTCCGACAGCCCCAGGTGCCGCACCTTGCCGGCCGTGACAAGCTCAGCCATCGCTCCGACGGTCTCCTCGATCGGCACCTGCAGGTCGACCCGGTGCTGGTAGTAGAGGTCGATCACGTCGACCCCGAGCCGCTGCAGCGACGCCTCGCAGGCGGATCGGACGTACGCCGGGTCACCGGCGATGGCGACCCGCCCGCCGTCGCGGACGATGCCGAACTTCGTGGCCAGCACGACCTCGTCGCGCCGGTCGGCGATGGCCCGGCCGACAAGCTGCTCGTTGGTGAACGGGCCGTACATGTCGGCGGTGTCGAGGAAGGTGATGCCCAGGTCGAGCGCACGGCCGATGGTCGCGCGGGCCTCGCCCTCGTCGATGGTCCCGTAGAACTCCGACATCCCCATGCAGCCCAGGCCCTGGGCGGAGACAAGCAGGTCGGGCCCGAGCGAGCGCGTCGAGGTCATGCCCGAGTGGACCACGACGCCTCGGTGCGGCCGACTCCTGCCGGGCGGCCCGGCGCGTACTAGCGTCGCGGGGGTGCCGCCTCCCGCGAAGACCGCCGCCCGCCGCGCGCCCGCCAAGGGCCGCGCCCCCGCCTCGGACTACGGGGTGGAGCGGTTCACGCTCGACAACGGCCTGCGGGTGGTGCTCAGCACCGACCCGAGCAGCCCCGTCGTCGCCGTCGCCGTCTACTACGACGTGGGCATGCGCAGCGAGCCCGAGGGCCGCACCGGCTTCGCCCACCTCTTCGAGCACCTGATGTTCCAGGGCAGCGCGAGCCTGGGCAAGACCGAGCACTTCACATATGTGCAGGGCAACGGCGGCACGCTGAACGGCTCGACGCACGTCGACTACACCAACTACTACGAGGTCATGCCGAGCGCGGCGACCGAGCTCGCGCTGTTCCTCGAGGCCGATCGGATGCGGAGCGTCGCGGTCACCCAGGACAACCTCGACAACCAGATCGCCGTCGTGCAGAACGAGATCCGGGTCAACGTCCTCAACCGGCCGTACGGCGGCTTCCCGTGGCTGCTCGTGCCGCCGGTGCTCTTCGGCGACTTCGCGAACAGCCACAACGGCTACGGCGACTTCATCGACCTGGAGAGCTCGACGCTCGAGGACGCGCAGGGCTTCTTCGACCGCTACTACGCACCGGGAAACGCGGTCCTCACCGTCGTGGGCGACCTCGACGTCGCGCAGGTCACCGGCTGGGTGCACCAGCACTTCGG
>JBBSLB010000193.1:0-4131 GCA_038255675.1 Mycobacteriales bacterium | reverse complement strand
TCGGCACGCTGGTCCTGGTGGCCGGCATCGTCCTCGGCCTGTCCGGCGCCGGCACCTGGGCGCTCGTCCAGACCAGCCTGGCCGCCGAGGGCATCACCGTCGCCGAGGACGCGTCCTGGTTGGCCGGCGCCGAGGTCAACGGCCCGTTCACCGCCTACGCCGAGGCCCTCATCATCGAGAAGCACGCCCTCGAGAGCAGCGATGGCAAGACCTACGCCCAGCTCGACCGCGAGGACCCGGTCCGCGCCACCGTCATGAACGGCAGCTTCCTGCGGGCCAGCCTGTTCACCAGCGTCGTCAGCTTCGGCATCGCCGCGATGGCGATGGGCCTGGGCGTCGTCTTCGTCCTGGTCGGCTTCGCCCTCCGGGCGATCGGCCACCCCCGCACCTCCTAGCGGCCGCAGGCGGGTCACCTGACCCGCCGCCCCAGCCGCACCGCGAGCGGGGTGGGACCGGGAGCCGCCACACGGCGCCTCCCCGCCCGGTGCCCCAGGACCGGCCGGACCTCAGGGTCCGGCCGGTCCTTGGCGTTGCTGCAGCGCTGGAGTGGAACACTTGGCGCCATGACCGAGCCGACTGCGACCAAGCTGAGGGTGTTCCTGCTCGACGACCACGAGATGGTGCGCCGCGGTGTGCGCGAGCTGCTCGAGGGCGAGGGCGACATCGAGGTCGTCGGCGAGGCCGCCACCGCCGCCGAGGCGCTGGCCCGGGTGCCCGCCGTCCGGCCGCAGGTAGCCGTGCTCGACGTCCGCCTGCCGGACGGCGACGGCGTGTCGGTGTGCCGCGACCTTCGCTCGCAGTTCCCGGACCTCGCGTGCCTGATGCTCACCTCCTTCTCCGACGACGACGCCCTGCTCGGCGCGGTCATGGCCGGCGCCGCGGGCTACGTCCTCAAGGACATCCGCGGCGGCGACCTGGTCGGCGCTGTGCGCACCGTCGCCGCGGGTGGCTCGCTGCTCGACGCGAAGTCCACCGCGCACGTGCTCGCCCGACTGCGCGACAAGCAGGCCGCCGACCCGCTTGACGTGCTGACCGACCAGGAGCGCAGGATCCTGGACCTCATCGGCGAGGGACTGACGAACCGGCAGATCGGCGAGCGGATGTTCCTGGCCGAGAAGACGGTGAAGAACCACGTCAGCTCGCTGCTGTCCAAGCTCGGCATGCAGCGACGCACCCAGGTCGCCGTGCTGGCCACCGAGCAGCGCCAGGGCCGCCAGCGACCGTGACCACGCCGAAGGTCGTCCTCCCCCAGCTGCGGCTCGACGATCTGCTCGAGGAGCTGCAGCTGCGGCTGTCGCACGTGCGCTCCACACGCGACCGGGTGCGCGGCCTGCTCGAGGCGGTGCTCGCCGTCGGCAGCGACCTCGACCTGCAGACCGTCCTGCACCGCATCACCCAGGCGGCGTCCACCCTCGCCGACGCGCAGTACGCCGCCCTGGGCGTCATCGGCGACGACGGCCAGCTGTCGCAGTTCATCACCGTCGGCATCGACGACGAGCAGCACGCGCTCATCGGCTCGCTGCCCCGCGGCCACGGTGTGCTCGGCCTGCTGATCCGCCGGCCCGAGCCGCTGCGCCTGGACGACCTCGGGTCCGACCCGGCGACCTACGGCTTCCCGCCGCACCACCCGCCGATGACGACCTTCCTGGGCGTCCCGATCCGGGTCCGCGACGAGATCTTCGGCAACCTCTACCTCACCGAGAAGAGGGGCGGTGGCTCCTTCGACGAGGAGGACGAGGCGGTGGTGCTGGCGCTGGCCGCCGCCGCCGGCGTCGCCATCGAGAACGCCCGGCTGTACGACACCGCCCGGCGTCGCGAGCTATGGATGCAGGCCACCGCCGAGATCAGCACGCAGCTGCTCGCGGGCGCCGAGCTCGACGAGGTGCTGGCGGTCGTCGCCGCCCGTGCCCGTGACCTCAGCGGCGCCGCGACCTGCTTCGTTGCGCTGCCGAGCGGCCCGGGGCGGCTGCTCGTCGAGGTCGCGGACGGCCAGGACGCCGACCAGCTGCTGGGCCGGGTCGTGCCGCTGGCGGGCTCGCCGTGCGAGCAGGTGCTCGACGAGGACCGGCCGCTGCTGCTCCTGGGCGAGGACGCCGCCGGGGTCCCCGCGGCGCGCCCGGTCGGCTCCGCCCTGCTCGTCCCGCTGGGCGGCCACGGCTCGACCCGCGGGGTACTGGTCGTCACGACCCCGGCCGACGCGGCGCCGGTCCCCCTCGCTGCGGTGGAGGAGCTCAGCGTGTTCGCCGGTCAGGCCACCCTCGGCCTGGAGGTGGCCGAGCGCCGCCGCGACGCCGAGAAGCTCGTGGTCTTCGAGGACCGCGACCGCATCGCGCGCGACCTGCACGACCTGGTCATCCAGCGGCTGTTCGCGACCGGCATGCAGCTCGAGAGCGCCGCCCGCCTGGTCGAGCGGCCGGAGGCGGCCATCCGGGTGCGCCGCGCCGTCGACGACCTCGACACGACCATCCGCGAGATCCGCTCCACCATCTACGCGCTCACCGCCAAGAGCGACGACGAGCGGGGGAGCCTGCGCGGGCGGCTGTTCGACGTCGTCGACGCCGGCACCGAGCAGCTGGGCTTCACGCCCGCCGTCCGGCTGTCCGGCCTGGTCGACACGTCCGTGCCGCCAGAGGTGGCCGAGCACCTGCTCGCCGTGCTGCGGGAAGCGCTGTCGAACGCGGCCCGGCACGCCGGCGCGTCCCGCGTCGAGGTCGTTCTCGAGGTGGGCGACACCTTGCACCTCACCGTCCGCGACGACGGCCGCGGGATGCCGCCCGGGGCCCACCGGCGCAGTGGCCTGGCCAACCTGGCTACGCGCGCCGAGGAGGTCGGTGGCCGGTTCGAGGTGACGGACAACCCCGACGGCGGCACCGAGCTGTTCTGGACCGCCGACCTCCGGCCGGACGAGCGGCCGGCTTAGCCGGCTCTCGCGACGGCGCTCACCACGTCGACGGTCGTGATGATGCCGAGCAGGCGGTCGGCGTCGTCCACGACGACGACCGCGTCCGTGCGGCTGTGCCGAAGCAGCTTCGCGACCCGCGGCATCGGCGTCGTCGGGGAAGCCTGCGGCACGTAGTGCATCGTCGCGGCCGAGACGGCCTGGTCCTCCGCTGCACCCTGCCCCGACGAGCTCAGCAGGGCGTGCGCGACCAGCCGGTCGTCCACCAGCCCGAGGAAGCGGCCGTTCTCGACCACCGGCAGGTGCCGCACGCCGTGCGTCCGCATCAGCCGGATCGCGTCCGCCACCAGGGCCGAGGTGTCCACCGACACGACCGGTCCGGTCATCAGGTCCGCGGCAACCAGGCCGCCGAGGCGGTCCCGGGTGGCGGAGCCCGTCGGGTCGGAGGTGGTCCCGGACGCGGTCACGGCGCTCCTCTCGTGGGGGCGGCCCGAAGCCGCCCGCAGCCCCCTCAGCCTGCGCCCGGCGCGGGCGCTGGCCAAGGGCCGAAGGTCCTGCCCCCGCATGCCTTCCGGCCCTGCCGGCGCAGGGGCCAGGTGGCGGATGCTCGACGTGTCGGAGGGCCCGTCCTCCGCGGAAGCAGGAGGTCGTCGTGGAGCGCATCGTCGTCGGAGTGGACCCGTCGCCCGCCGGGCGCCATGCACTGGACTGGGCGGCGCGCGAGTGCCTGGCCCGCGGCGCCGGCCTCACCGCGGTGCGCGCGTGGCAGACACCCGTGTTCGGCTTCTACTACGCGATCGAGCCCGCTCTCGGCGACGGACCGCCGCTGGCGCAGACCGAGGCCCAGCTGGTCGCGGACGACGAGCTCAAGCTCGCGCTCGAGCGGGTGCCCGGTGGTGACGGCCTCGACGCCCGTGCGACCGCCGTCATGGGCCCCGCCGCCCAGGTCCTCGTCGACGCGGCCCAGGACGCCTCGATGGTCGTCGTCGGCACCCGCGGGCTCGGGGCGCTGTCTCGGGCAGTCCTGGGCTCGGTCAGCTCCTCGGTGCTGCACCACGCGGGCTGCCCCGTCGCCGTGGTTCCGGAGGTGGCCGACACCCAGATCGAGCCGCCGCGGGTCCTGGTCGGCATCGACCACTCCCCCGCCTCCCGCGCCGCCCTGCGCTACGCCGTCGAGCACGCTCGCCGACACGCCGCGGTGCTCGTCCCCGTCTTCGTGCACGAGCCCGTGG
>JBBSLB010000192.1:0-4210 GCA_038255675.1 Mycobacteriales bacterium | reverse complement strand
TCGCGCGCGCTCTCGCTCTGCCTGGCGACCGAGGTGACGGTCGAGGGGCTGTTCCGGGTGCTGCGCCCGGGGGGCCGCCTGCTGCTGGTCGTCGACTCGCTGATGCTCGGGCTGGCCCGGCTGGCCGAGCAGGGCCGGTGGGCCGAGCTCGCCGACGCGCCGTCGGCCGACGTGGTGCTGGTGCCAGCCGACGACGACGACGGGACGATCCGGCGGTGCTTCGGGCCCGCGGAGCTGTCGGGGCTGCTCGAGGACGCCGGGATGGACGTCGAGTGGGTGCGCCCCCGCTCGGTGCTCAACCCGGCCACGGTCGAGCACGCGTTGCTGCAGGGCGGCGACACCGCCCTGCGCACGCTGGTCAAGACCGAGCTGGCCCTCGCCGTCGAGCGCGAGGGCACGTCGACCGGGCTGCACCTCGTGGCCAGCGCGCGCCGGCCGGGCTGATCAGGCGTTCGCGGCTTCGTACTTCTCCTGGTCGACGACGCAGCGGGCGGCCTCGGGGCGGACCTCCAGGCGGACGTCCGGGATCGGCTGACCACAGTCGACGCAGGTGCCGTAGGTCCCCTCGTCGAGGCGGGCCAGCGCTGCGACGACCTGCTCCCGCTGCTCGGCGCTGTTCTCCAGCAGGGCGTTCTGGTGGTCGGCATCGGTGATCTCACTGGCCGTGTCGGCGGGGTGCTGGTCGACGTGGCTGAGCTCGCTGCTGTCACCGGCACCCTCGGCCTCGAGGACGGCGGTCGAGCTGTCCAGCTCCCGGAGCATCTGCTCGAGCTGATGGCGGGCGTCCTGGGTGTCCACGGGGGTGCTCCTCGTACTAGGGATGTGTCGTGCGTCGGACAGCCCCTACCCCCGGCCATCCCATGATCACTCTACGGTCAGAAGAGGGTGGCCGAGCTCTCCGGCGGCAGCGGCTGCGCCAGCTCGGGGCCGTCGTTGCGGACGTTGCCGACGGCCGGTCCGACCGGCCAGGCGTCCAGCGCGCCGGACACGGCCGGGACGAGCAGGTGCTCGCCGGGGTCCTCCACCTCCGGGTCGAGCCAGCGGTCCCAGTCCGTTTGCGGGACGACCAGGGGGGTCCGGTCGTGGAGGTGGCCGGTGTCGTCGGCGGCCTCGGTCGTGATCACCGTGCAGGTCCAGAGCCGCTCCCCCTCCGGCGGGGACCACACCTCGTACAGGCCCGCCATGGCCAGCGGGCCGCCGTCGGCGCTGGTGAGGAACCACGGCCGCTTGCGGGTGCCGTCGGCCTGCCACTCGTAGTAGCCGTCGGCGGGCAGCAGGCAGCGCCGTCGCGCGTAGGCCGCGCGGAAGGCCGGCTTGCTGCTGACCGTCTCCCGGCGGGCGTTGATGAGCCGGGCGGCGCCCTTGGCGTCCTTGGCCCACGAGGGGACCAGCCCCCAGCGCAGCACCTTCAGCCGCCGGGTGCCGTCGCGCTCCAGGACGCCGTAGACGGGGTCGGTCGGCGCGACGTTCCACGACGGCGGGAGCACCTGCTCCGGCGGCTGCTCGACCTCGAAGGTGCCGGCGAGGTCCCGGGCGTCCCGGCTGGAGGCGTAGCGACCGCACACCCGACCACCCTCGCACGCCCGTCGGTAGTCTTCGGCCCTTGACCAGCCATCCCGCCCCCGACCCCTGGCCCGCCCCGCGGGCACGGGGTCCGCTGAGCGCGGTCGTGCCGCTGCCGGGCTCGAAGTCGGTGACCAACCGTGCCCTGGTGCTCGCGGCCCTTGCCGACGGCCGGTCGACCGTGCGCCGGCCGCTGCGCTCGCGCGACTCCGAGCTCATGGCCGCGGCGCTGCGCGGCCTCGGCGTCGACGTGACCGACACCCCCGACGGCGACTGGCTCGTCGACGGGGTCCCGGGGCCGCTGCAGCCGCGGGAGTCCTCGATCGACGTCGGCAACGCCGGTACGGTCGCCCGCTTCCTGCCGCCCGTCGCCGCGCTGGCGGTGGGCGACCTCCGCTTCGACGGCGACCCCCGCGTCCGCGAGCGGCCGCTGGGTCCGTTGCTCGTGGCGCTGCGGTCGCTGGGAGCGGTGCTCGACAACGTGGACGGCCTGCCGCTGGTGGTGTCCGGCCGCGGCGGCCTGCCCGGTGGCGAGGTCGTGCTCGACGCCTCGCAGTCCTCGCAGTTCGTCAGCGGTCTGCTGCTGGCCTCACCCCGCTTCGACGCCGGGGTGACGGTGCGGCACGAGGGCGGCCTGCTGCCGAGCGCACCGCACCTGGCGATGACCGTCGAGGCGCTGCGCGCCGCCGGCGCCGTGGTGGACGACGCGGTGCCCGGCACGTGGGTCGTCGCGCCCGGCCCGCTGCGCGCCCGCGACGCCGTCGTCGAGCCCGACCTGTCCACCGCGGCGGCCTACCTCGCGGCGCCGCTGGTCGCCGGTGGCTCGGTGACGGTCCCGGGCTGGCCTCGCGACACCTCGCAGCCCGGCGCTGTGCTGCCCGACCTGCTCGAGGCGATGGGCGGGCGGGTCACCCGTACCGACGACAGCGTGACGGTCTCGGCCGGCGACGGGCTGCACGGGATCGAGGTGGACCTGCGCGAGGCCTCCGAGCTCGCGATGGTGCTGACGGCGCTCGCCGCGCTGGCTGACAGCCCGAGCCGCTTCGTGGGGATCGGGCACATCCGGCTGCACGAGACCGACCGGTTGGCCGCGGTGACCAGAGAGCTGAACGCCCTGGGCGGGGACGTCCGCGAGCTCACCGACGGCCTCGAGGTGCACCCCCGCCGGCTGTCCGGTGGGGTCATGAGCAGCTACGACGACCACCGGGTCGCGATGGCGTGGGCGGTGCTGGGTCTCGGGGTCGACGGCGTTCAGGTGCTCGACGTGGGGACCACCCGCAAGACCGTCCCCGACTTCGTCGGCTCGTGGGACCAGATGCTGGGGGCGTCGGGCTGAGCCCGCGCGAGCTCGACGAGGACGACGTCCGGGTGCGACCCGGGCGGAGCTCGCGTCCGCGCACCCGGACCCGGCCGGCCCACGAGGACGCCTCGGGCGCCGTGGTGCTCACCGTCGACCGGGGGCGCTATCGGCTGCGGGCCGACTCCGGCCAGACGCTCACCGCCGTGCGCGCCCGGGAGCTGGGCCGGCGCGCGGTTGTCGTCGGCGATCGGGTGGCCGTCGTGGGCGACCTGTCCGGCGGGCCCGATGCGCTGGCCCGCATCGTCCGGATCGAGCCGCGCACCTCGCTGCTGCGCCGCACCCCCGACGACACCGACCCAGTGGAGCGCGCCGTCGTCGCCAACGCCCAGGTGCTCGTCGTGGTGACCGCGCTGGCCGACCCGGTGCCCCGCCCCCGGCTGATCGACCGCTGCCTGGTCGCGGCGTACGACGGCGGGCTGGTCCCGCTGCTGTGCCTGACCAAGAACGACCTGGCGACCGCCGAGGAGCTCGTCGCGCTCTACGAGCCACTGGGCGTCGAGGTCGTCGTGACCGGACCGGGCGCGGACGACCCCGGCGTGCAGCAGCTGCGCGAGCGGCTGGCCGGACTGACCTCTGTGCTGTTCGGGCAGTCGGGCGTCGGCAAGTCCACGCTGGTCAACCGGCTGGTGCCGGAGGCGCTGCGGGCTGTCGGCGACGTCACCGGTGTCGGCAAGGGCCGGCACACCTCCTCCTCGGCGATCGCCTTCGAGCTGCCCGGCGGCGGGACCGTCGTCGACACCCCGGGTGTGCGGTCGTTCGGTCTGGGTGCGGTGACGGTCGAGCGGGTGCTGGCGGCCTTCCCCGACCTCGCCGAGGGCGCGGCCTACTGCCCGCCCGGCTGCGACCACGCGGTGGGAACTCCCGGCTGCGCGCTGGACGGGTGGGTCGCCGAGGGACGTGCGTCCGCGGAGCGGCTGGACTCGCTGCGCCGGCTGCTCGAGGCACTGGGCGCGGCCGAGGACTGGTGACCGGCCGATGCACGCCACGGCGGCCGCATCCCTGTCCGGGACGCGGCCGCCGTGACTGTGGTGCTGCTCGCCGGCTAAGCCTCCACGCGGCGCCGGCGGCCGGCGAGGGCCAGCAGTAGGCCGAGCAGGGACATCCCCGCGCCGGCCTCGAGCAGCGTCTGGCTGCTGCTGCCGGTGAACGGCAGGACCGCCACCGGGGCGCGGGAGGCGCGGACGGTGAGGGCGACCGGGGTCGGCGCTGTCTGTACCGCCGTGGTGACCGTGCCCCGGGTCGGGGCGGTCGCGGAGGTGGCGCCGCCGTCCTGGGTGGTGCCGTCGG
>JBBSLB010000191.1:0-4289 GCA_038255675.1 Mycobacteriales bacterium | reverse complement strand
GCGGCCGGCAGTGTGCGCCCGCCGCTGCGCAGCAGCCGCCCGGCGTAGACGCCGTCGGCGGGGACCGCGCTCCACGGCAGCGGCTCGAGGTTGGCCGTCGGGTAGCCCAGGTCGCGGCCGCGCTGGTCGCCACGCACGACGACACCGTCGATCCGGTGGTCGCGGCCCAACGCCGCCGCGGCCCCCTCGACGTCACCGGCGTCGACGCAGGAGCGGACGTAGGTGGAGGACCAGGTGGTCTCCTCGGTGCCCTGCAGCGGCACCCCCTCGACGGTGAAGCCGAACCGCTTGCCGGCCGCGGACAGCGCCTCGACGTCACCGGCCGCCTTCTGGCCGTAGCGGAAGTTCTCGCCGACGACGACGGCGCGGGCGTGCAGCCGCTCCACGAGCACCGCGTGCACGAAGGCGTCCGGGTCGAGCCGGCTGAACTCCAGCGTGAACGGCAGCACGCACATCACGTCGACCCCGAGCACCTCGAGCAGCTCGGCCTTGACGTGCTGACCGGTGAGCATCGGCGGGTGCGTCCCGGGGCGGACGACCTCGCTCGGGTGCGGGTCGAAGGTCAGCACCACACTCGGCAGCCCCAGTGCGCGGGCCTTGTCGACCGCCGAGCCGATGATGAGCTGGTGGCCGCGGTGGACGCCGTCGAAGACGCCGATCGTCACGACGCACCGCCCCCAGCCGGACGGCGCGCTCTCCACCCCTCGCCAGCGCTGCACCTGGTCAGCCTGCCACGCTTCGCGGCGACCGCACCGGGAAGGCGACCCGCATGCGCCTGTCCCTGGAGCTCCCGCAGGACCTGCTTGACCAGGAGCAGCTCCGCGCCTGGGTGGACCTGCTCGTCCGCCTGGTCGAGGCCGCCGGCGCCCTGATCATCTTCCTGGGCGCCGCCATCGCTTTTGTCCGCTTCGTCGCCGCGTTGGTCCGTCGCGGCGACGAACGGCGCTTCACCCGGGTGCGGCTGGCCTTCGGCCGCTACCTGGTGCTGGGCCTGGAGTTCCAGCTGGCGAGCGACGTGCTCAGCACGGCGGTGGCACCGACGTACGAGGAGATCGGCCAGCTGGCGGCCATCGCCGCGATCCGCACGGCGCTGAACTACTTTTTGGGAAAGGAGATCGCCAGGGAGCGGGCGGAGATCGAGCAGCCCGTGCCTGCGTGAGCGGCAGCCCTCGCGCGGCTAGGAACCCGCGGGCGCGAAGACGACGGTCGGCCGGGCGGCGTCGTCGCGATCCTCCAGCAGCGCGATGCACCGCCCGTCCGAAGCGAACGCGCCCAGCGTCCCGGCCGTCCCCGAGGCCTGGAGCCTCTTGCCGTATGAGAGGGCGACCGCCTCGTCCTCGGTCAGGTCGCGGCGGGGGAACGCGGCGGCCACCGCGACCTCGAGCGGCACGACGCCGAGCGCCCCGGCCTCGGCGTCGGCCGCGGCCTGCTCGAGCGTGCGGGCGACGTCGAGGCCGAACGCTCCCACCCGGGTGCGACGCAGCGCGGTGAGGTGGCCACCGACGCCGAGCGCAGCGCCGAGGTCCCGGGCCAGCGCGCGGACGTAGGTGCCGGAGGTGCACTCCACGGCGACGTCGAGGTCGTCGCCACGGCGCGCGAGCAGCGCGAAGCGGGAGACCGTCACGGCGCGTGCCTTGAGCTCGACCGCCTCCCCCGCACGCACGCGCGCATAGGAGCGCACCCCGTCGACCTTCACGGCCGAGACCGACGAGGGCACCTGCTGCAGCGCGCCGGTCAGCTCGGCCATGGCGGCGACCAGCGCCTGGTCGGTCACCCCGGACGCGTCCCGCTCTGCCACGAGCTCGCCCTCGGCGTCATCGGTGACCGTCGTGGCGCCGAGGCGGATCGTCGCGTCGTAGGCCTTGTCGGTCAGCGCAAGGTGGCCGAGCAGCCGGGTGGCCCGGCCGATGCCGAGCACCAGCACACCCGTCGCCATCGGGTCGAGGGTGCCCGCGTGGCCGACCTTGCGGGTCTGGGCGAGCCGCCGGACCCGGCCGACCACGTCGTGGGAGGTCCAGCCGGCCGGCTTGTCGACGACGAGCAGCCCGTCAGGCGCGGTCATCAGTCGGGCAGGTGCGGGGCGTCGGCCAACGCTGCCCGCAGCTCGGCCAGCACCTCGTCCACAGCCCGCGAGCTGCTGTAGCCCGCGGCGAAGCGGTGCCCGCCGCCGCCGAGAGCGGTGCAGACCGCTCCGACGTCGACAGCGCCCTTGCTGCGGGTCGACACCTTCCACCCGCCCTCGAGCGGGTCAGCCTTGAGCACGACGGCGACCTCGGCCTCGCGGGCCGTACGGACCACGTCGATCACGCCCTCGACGTCCGCCAGCCCCAGCCCGGACTCGGCGAGAGCCTCGGCCGGCACCGTGCTCCACACGAGCCCGAGCCCGCCGACGGCGGCCGGCTCGAGCTCGGCGCGCGCGGCGACCCCGCCGAGCAGGCCGAGGTAGGCGAACGGCCCGGTGTCGTAGATGGCCCGGCTGATGAGGTCGTGTCGGATGCCGGTGGCCAGCAGCCGCGCCGCCAGCTCGTGCACCGCCGGCGTCGTCGCGGAGTACCTGAACGAGCCGGTGTCGGTGACCAGCCCGGTGTAGAGCGCAGCGGCGACGTCGGGCGTCAGTGGCGCGCCCAGCCGCTCGAGCAGCTGCTCCACGAGCACCACCGTCGCGGCGGCCGTGGCGTCGACCAGGTTGACCGTGCCGTAGAACGTGTTGCTCGCGTGGTGGTCCACGACCACCGTGCAGGCGGAGCTGGCCAGCCGGTCGGCCAGCGAGCCGAGCCGGTCCGGGCTGCCGGTGTCGAGGGTGACCAGCAGCGGCGGCGAGGCCGGGAAGTCCGCCGGCGGCACCAGCAGGTCCAGCGCCGGCAGGAAGGAGTAGGCCGCCGGCACCTCGAACGGCTCGCCGCCCCAGGAGGCGACCACGTCCTTGCCGAGCCCACGCAGCGCCGCGCCGAGGCCCAGCATCGAGCCGAGCGCGTCGCCGTCGGGACCGATGTGGCAGGCCAGCGCGACGGAGTCGGCGCCGGCCAGCAGGCCCGCGACGGTGTCCAGGGAGTCCGGGCTCACGCCCGGTCGTCCTCCGGCTGGTCCTGCGTGACCCGGATGCCGCCGTCGTCGGCGTCGTCCTCGTCGGCGTCGTCCTGGTCGATGTCGTCGGCGCGCGGCGCGCGGTACGGGTCGGGGTCGCCCGCGGGCGAGGCGCTCTCGGCGATGGACTGCACCCGCGCGTCCTCGGCGCGGGCCTGCGCGAGCAGCTCCTCGATCTTTCCGGCCGTCTCGGGCACGACGTCGGCGATGAACTGCAACGACGGGGTGTAGCGGACCCCGGTCTGCTGGCCGACGGTCTTGCGCAGGACCCCCTTGGCCGACTCCAGCGCCATGGCGCTGCTCTGCCGCTCCTCGTCGCTGCCGTAGACGGTGTAGTAGAGCGTCGCCTCGCGCAGGTCGGGGGTGAGCTTGGCGTCGGTGATGGTGACCATGCCCAGGCGCGGGTCCTTCACCTGGGTCTCCAGCGTCATCGAGACCACCTCGCGAATCCGGACCGCCAGCTTGCGCGCGCGCGCCACGTCGACCATCAGTCGTCCTCCTCCTTCATCAGCTGCCGGTGGGCCGAGAGCACCTCGACCTCGGGACGGGCCGTGACCAGCCTCTCGCAGGCGTCCAGCACCTCACGCACGTGCTGGGCGTCTGCGGCGACCACCGCGACCCCGATGAGCGCCCGCCGGTGCAGGTCCAGGTGACCTGCCTCGGCCGCGCTCACGTCGTGCTTGCGCTTGAGCTCGGCCACGATCGGCCGCACCACCGACCGCTTCTCCTTCAACGACCGCACGTCCCCGAGCAGCACGTCGCACGCCAGCGAACCGGTGAACATGCCAGCCCTCCCTGCGGGACGCGACGAGCGACGACGACATCGAGACCGGCGACCGTACGAGCCCCGAGTGCATGAGGGCCGGGGGACGCACGGAGCCGGAGCGGCGGTGCTAGGTGCGTAGGGCCGTAAGGCGAGCCTGCGAACAGGCCCGAGCACCTAGCACCGCCCGGAGGCGGACTACGTGCGAGGGATCTCCCGCATCTCCCACGTCTCGATGATGTCGCCGTTCTTGATGTCGTTGAACTTGCCGAGGCCGATACCGCACTCGTACCCCTCGCGGACCTCGGTCGCGTCGTCCTTGAAGCGGCGCAGGGACTCGACCGAGAGGTCGTCCTTGATCACGACGCTGTCGCGGAGCAGGCGGGCCTTGGTGTTGCGGCGGATCAGGCCGCTGCGCACGATCGAGCCGGCGATGTTGCCG
>JBBSLB010000190.1:0-4321 GCA_038255675.1 Mycobacteriales bacterium | reverse complement strand
CTTCATCGACCTGGAGAGCTCGACGCTCGAGGACGCGCAGGGCTTCTTCGACCGCTACTACGCACCGGGAAACGCGGTCCTCACCGTCGTGGGCGACCTCGACGTCGCGCAGGTCACCGGCTGGGTGCACCAGCACTTCGGAGACATCCCGGCGCGCCCCGTGCCCGAGCGGCCGAGCTTCGCCGAGCCGCTGCCGGCGCAGGAGCGGCGGGCGACCGTGCACGACCGGCTGGCCCCGGCGCCGGCCGTCGCGATGGCCTGGCGGGTGCCTGACCCGCACGACCTGACGACCTACCTTCCGTACGTCGTGCTCGCGGAGGTGCTCACCGACGGTGACGCGAGCCGGCTGCAGGAGCGGATGCTGCTGCAGGACCGCAGCGCCACCCACATCAGCGGCTACCTGGGACTGCTCGGCGACCCGCTCGACGCGCGCGACCCGACGCCGCTGCTGCTCGAGGTGCACCACCCCGAGCAGACGCCGGTCGAGACGGTCCTCGCGACCGTCGAGCAGGAGATCGAGCGGCTCGCCACCGGGGGACTGCCGCAGGCCGAGCTCGACCGCACCGTTGCGCGGATGACCTCTCGCTACCTGCGCGAGATCGACTCCGTTCTCGGTCGGGCCACGACGATGGCCGTCTTCGAGCAGCAGCGCGACCGCGCCGAGCTGATCAACGAGCTGCCCGGCCTGCTGCGGCAGGTCACCGCCGAGGCGGTCCAGGCTGCCGCCGCCACCCTGACGAAGGACACCCGCACTGTGCTCGAGCTCCGCCCGGGTGGTGCCGCATGACCGCGCCCGCTCCGACCGCGCCCGCTCCGACCCTGGCCGCCCGGGCCGTCCCCGCCGTCGGGAAGCCCCGCCCGCTCAAGCTGCCGAGCGTCGCCGAGCGCACCCTCGACAGCGGCCTGCGCGTGCTCGCCGTCCGCCGCCCGGGCGTCCCGCTGGCCGAGCTGCGGCTGCGCATCCCCTTCGCGGCGCCCACCGGCAAGGCCGGTCGCGTCCACACCGCGCAGGCGGCGCTGCTCGGCGACACCCTGCTGTCCGGTACCGCCAGCCGCGACGCCGCGCAGCTCGCTGCCGACGTCCAGGCTCTGGGTGGCCAGCTGTCGGCCAGCACCGACGCCGACCGGCTCGGCTTCGGTGGCTCGGTGCTCGTCGACGGGCTCCCTGGCCTGCTCGAGCTGCTGGCCGACGTGCTCACCGGCGCGAGCTACCCCAAGCGGGAGGTCGTGGGCGAGCGTGACCGGTTCGTGCAGGAGCTGGCCATCTACAGGAGCCAGGCATCGGTCATCGCCCGAGAAGCCCTGCTGCACAGGCTGTACGGCGATCACCCGTACGGCCGTGAATTGCCGACCGCGGAGCAGGTGGAGCAGGTCAAGGCGAGCGGCCTGCGCGCGCTGCATGCCAAGCGCGTGGTGCCGGCCGGCAGCATCCTGACCGTCGTCGGTGACCTCACGCCCGCGCGGATGCTCGGGCTGGTCGAGAAGGCGCTCGGCGGCTGGACCGCCACCGGCCGCGCCCACGACACCCCACCGGTGCCGGGGACGACAGCCGGCCCGGCGCTGCTGCTCGACCGGCCCGGCGCCGTGCAGACGACGCTGCGCATGGCGGCGTCCGCGCCCTCGCGGGCGAGCGAGGACTATGCCGCGTTCACGCTGGCGAACCTGGTCTTCGGCGGCTACTTCTCCAGCCGCTGGGTGGCCAACATCCGTGAGGACAAGGGCTACACCTACAGCCCGCACGCGCAGGTCGAGCACCCGCCGGCCGGGTCCCGGATCACCGTCAGCGCCGACGTCTCCACCCCGACGACCGCGGCGGCGCTGCTGGAGACCGTCTACGAGCTCGGCCGGGTGGCGACCATGCCGGTCTCGCAGGCCGAGCTCGACCAGGCCCGCCGTTACGCGGTCGGCACGCTGGCGCTCGGCACGAGCAGCCAGGCGGGGCTGGCCTCCACCCTGTCGCAGCTGGCCGGCGCCGGGCTGGGCCTGGACTACCTGCGCGACTACCCGCAGCAGCTGGCCGCGGTGACCGTCGACTCCGCGCTCGAGGCGGCCGCGCGCTATCTCGCGCCGCACCGGCTCACGACCGTGCTCGTCGGCGACGTCTCGGAGGTCGAGGCGCCCCTGCGCACGCTGGTGGACCTCGAGCTCGGGTGACCGGCGTGCCGGCGCTGTCGCGCGCCACCGTCGACCGCGACGCCATGACGCGGGACGACCCGACAGCCCTCGAGCGGGCCTGGGCCATCGCCCGAGTCCTCGTCGTCCAGGACGGAGCCGCGCTCGTCGCCGAGGACGACCGGCCGCGGCTGCTGCTGGTCGAGGCCGCCGACGCCCCCGAAGGCGAGCGGTTCTACCTCGGCCGCGACGCCGACGGGCCGGTCTTCGCCGTGACGGGCGAGCTGCCCCGACGCCTGGGCGCCCGGCGCCTCGGGCTGCGCGACGTCGGGGCGCTGCTCGACGACCGCGATGCCGGGCTCCTCGTGCACGCCGTCGGGCTGGCCAACTGGCACGCCACGCACCCGCACTGCGCCCGTTGCGGCGCAGCGACGGAGGTGGTGCGCGGCGGCACGGTGCGCCGCTGCCCGGTCGACGCGAGCACGCACTTCCCGCGCACCGACCCGGCGATGATCGTGCTCGTGCACGACGGCGACGACCGCTGCGTACTCGGCAGGCAGGCTGTCTGGCCGGCCGGCCGCTTCTCCACCCTGGCCGGCTTCGTCGAGCCGGGCGAGAGCGCCGAGCAGGCGGTCGTGCGCGAGGTCGCCGAGGAGACCGGCCTGGCCGTCGCCGAGGTCGTGTACGTCTCCAGCCAGCCCTGGCCCTTCCCGTCCAGCCTGATGCTCGGCTTTCGCGCGCGCTGCGCCGGCGACGCCGTGCCGCTGCCGGTCGACGGCGAGCTGGAGGAGGTTCGCTGGTTCTCCCGCGGCGAGCTGCGCGGCGCGGGTCCGTGGGGAGCGCCCGGCAGCGGCGTGCAGCTGCCGGGCCCGGTGTCGATCGCCCGGTTGCTCATCGACGGCTGGCTCGCCGAGGACTGACCGCCTCCCCCCGGGGGCAGGAGCCGGGCGTGACCACCACCGACAGCGCGGAGCAGACCGCTCGCGACGTGCACGGGAGCCGTGCCGTCGAGGTCCTGGCTCGACTGGGGCTCGCGAGCCGCGGCCTCGTCTGGCTCGTGCTCGGCTTCCTCGCCGGGTCGCTCGCGCTGGGCGGGTCGGCCCAGGCCGACCAGGGCGGCGCCTTGCGGGCGCTCAAGGACACGGCGTTCGGCGGTCCGCTGCTGGCGGTCCTCGGGATCGGCTTCGCCGGCTATGCCCTGTGGCTGCTGCTGTCTGCCGTCGTCGGCCACCGCGACGAGGACGGCAAGGAGCGCGTGCTGCACCGGCTGACGTCGTTGGGCAAGGGACTGGTCTACGCGGCGCTGTCCTTCAGCACCTTTGCCTTCCTGCTCCGCGACGGCAGCAGCGGCGGGTCGGCCCAGTCGCGCACCGCCGAGGTGATGTCCTACCCCGGCGGCCGTCTCGCCGTCGGCGTCGTCGCACTGGTGGTCGTCGGCATTGGCGTGTACTTGGTGGTGAAGGGCCTGCGGAGCAAGCACTCCGAGTGCCTGGAGCACTACCGCATCCCGTCGGGGCTCCGCGGCCCGGCGATCCTCGTGGGCGCGGTGGGCTACGTCGGCCGGGGCGTGACGCTCGGGCTCGTGGGCGCCTTCCTCGTCCAGGCGGCGGTGACCTTCGACCCCGACGACGCCAAGGGCTTGGACGCCGCGCTCCAAGCCGTCGCGGGCCAGCCGTACGGTCGGGTCCTGCTGGGGCTCATGGTGATCGGCGTGCTGGCCTATGCGTTGTGGTCGTTCATCGAGGCGGCCTTCCGCGAGATCTAGGCCGCCCCCGCTCCCGCCACCACCCCCAGGCCGGCGGCGGCGAGGTGATGCGCGACCGCGCGGGCGTGCCAGCGCACCCCGGTGGGGCTGGGCGCGCCGGCGCGGTTGAGCGCGGCGGCGATGGTGTGCAGGGAGGCGCCGTCGCGATGCAGCTGCGCGATCCGCGCGGCGGTCTGCTCGTCCAGCGCGGCGGCCGGCGGTGCGGTGGCCGCGGCTGGCACCTCGACGGCCCGGCAGGCCTCCAGCGCGGCGGGCAGGGCCTCGGCGGGCACGGGTCGCGACCACAGGAAGCCCTGCGCCTGTTGGCAGCCCAGGGCGAGCAGCGCGGCGTACTGCCCTGCCGTCTCGACCCCCTCGGCGATGGAGGTCGCGCCGACGGCGTGGGCGAGCCCCACCACGCTGGCCACGATCGCGGCGTCGTCGGCGACGTCGACCATGCCGCTG
>JBBSLB010000189.1:0-4375 GCA_038255675.1 Mycobacteriales bacterium | reverse complement strand
TGCGGAACGAGCGCTGCGAAAGCGGCGTCGACGTAGGTCATGTCGGCGGCGAACTCGCCCTTCTTCTGCGGCGTGCCGACGCACAGGAAGTGCACGTCCCCGAACGCGCCGGCCTCCGCGAAGGAGGTGGTGAAGCGCAGCCGACCGGTGTCGAGGTTCTTGCCCAGCAGCTCGGGCAGTCCGGGCTCGAAGAACGGCACCCGGCCGGACTGCAGCGCCTCGACCTTGTCCGGCACGATGTCCACGCCCAGCACCTCGAAGCCGAGCTCGGCCATGCACACGGCGTGGGTCGCGCCGAGGTAGCCGGTGCCGATCACGGTCAGGCGAGGGCGGTTCGTCATGGCGGGAAGGCTATCCGCCGCGCAGTGGCCTGGACCTGAGAGCGCGATGAGGACGTCCTCATGGGCGCAGGTGCCCGAACTGCCCGGGCGGAATACGATCGGCCCCATGAGCACCGGTGACCCGTCCTACTCGCTGTACGGCCTGACCGAGGAGCACCAGCTCCTGCGCAAGGCGGTCCGCCAGCTCGCGGAGGACAAGATCGCCCCGAGGGCGACCGAGATCGACGAGGCCGCGGAGTACCCGTGGGACGTCCACGAGGAGCTCAAGCGCGCGGACCTGCTCGCCCTCCACGTCCCGGAGGAGTACGGCGGCGCCGGCGCGGACCGGATCGCCCACTCGATCGTCGTCGAGGAGGTCGCCCGGGTCTGCGCGTCGAGCTCGCTCATCGTGGCCGGCAACAAGCTCGGCACGATGGGGCTCATCCTGTCCGGCGACGAGGAGCTCAAGCAGCAGTTCCTGCCGAAGGTCGCCGCCGGGGAGTGGACGTTCTCTTACGCCCTGTCCGAGCGCGAAGCGGGCTCCGACGCCGCCGCGATGAAGACCCGCGCAGTCAAGGACGGCGACTCCTGGCTGCTCAACGGCACCAAGTGCTGGATCACCGGTGCCGGTGTCAACACCCACTACACGGTCATGGCCAGCACCGACCCGGGCAAGGGCTCCAAGGGCATCTCGGCGTTCGTCGTCGCCGCGGACGACCCCGGCTTCTCGGTCGGCACCAAGGAGCGCAAGATGGGGATCAAGGGCTCCCCGACCTGCGAGATCTACTTCGAGGACTGCCGCATCCCGGCCGACCGCATCATCGGCGAGGAGGGCACCGGCTTCGCCACCGCGCTCAAGACCCTCGACCACACCCGCTCGATGATCGGCGCGCAGGCTGTCGGCATCGCGCAGGGCGCCCTCGACGCCTCCATCGCCTACGTCAAGGAGCGGCGCCAGTTCGGCAAGGCGATCGCCGAGTTCCAGGGCGTGCAGTTCATGCTCGCCGACATGGCCATGAAGGTGGAGGCCGCGCGGCACCTGGTCTACGTCGCGAACGCCAGCGCCGAGCGCGGCGACGCCGACCTGACGTTCCTGTCGAGCGCCAGCAAGACCTTTGCCTCCGACACGGCGATGTCGGTGACCACCGACGCCGTGCAGCTGTTCGGCGGCTACGGCTACACGCGCGACTTCCCGGTCGAGCGGATGATGCGCGACGCCAAGATCACCCAGATCTACGAGGGCACCAACCAGGTGCAGCGCATGGTCATGGCGCGCACGCTGCTCGCCTAGTCAAGGGGACTGCTCAGGGGGCCGGTGCGGGCTCCACGGAGCGGCGCAGCGCCTCGTGCAGGCTGGCCGGCGTGAGGACGCCGAGATAGCGGTCGCCGTCGAGCACGGCCACCCACCCGGCGTCGTGCTGCAGCATCTCGCTGAAGGCCACCTTCAGCGTGGCGTCCACCCCCACCCAGGCTTCCAAGCGGCGGGCGGCGTCGCGCACCGTCCCCTCGCGTTCGGCCGACCGCAGCGGCAGCCAGCCGTGCAGGCCTCCGTCGGCGTCGAGCACGACCCCCCACTCCGACCCGGCGGCGCGGATGGCCGCGCCGGCGTCGGCCAGCCGGTCGTCCAGGTGCACCACGGGTGGCTTGGCCAGGTCGTCGGGCTCGATCGGGGTCACCGACAGCCGCTTGAGTCCTCGGTCGGCTCCGACGAAGTCGGCGACGAAGTCGTTGGCGGGCACGCCGAGCACCGCGGCGGGCACGTCGTACTGCTCGAGCTTGCCGCCCTGGGAGAAGACAGCGATCCGGTCGCCGAGGCGGACCGCCTCGTCGAGGTCGTGCGTGACGAGCAGGATCGTCTTGCGGACCTCCTCCTGCAGGCGCAGGAACTCGCTCTGCAGCCGCTCGCGCACGACCGGGTCGACCGCCCCGAACGGCTCGTCCATGAGCAGAACCGGTGGGTCGGCGGCCAGCGCGCGGGCGACGCCGACACGCTGCCGCTGCCCGCCGGACAGCTGGTCGGGGTAGCGGCCGCCGTAGGTGTCGGGGTCGAGACCGACCAGCTCCAGCAGCTCGCGCCCGCGCGCCTTGGTCCGCGCCCGGTCCCACCGCTGCAGGTGCGGCACGGTGGTGACGTTGTCCAGGATCGTGCGGTGCGGGAACAGCCCGGCGGTCTGGATGACGTAGCCGATCCGGCGGCGCAGCTGCACCTGGTCGACGTCGGTGACGTCCTCCCCGTCGAGCACGATCCGGCCGCTGGTGGGCTGGATGAGCCGGTTCACCATCTTCAGCGTCGTCGTCTTGCCGCAGCCGGACGGCCCGACGAGCGCGACCAGCGCCCCGCGCGGCACGTCGAGGTCGAGCGACTGCACGGCGACCGTGCCGTCATCGAAGCGCTTGGTCACGCCCTCGAGCCGGATCATCGGCTCGGCACTACGGTCCAACGTCGTGGCCCCTTCGCCGACCAGCTGTCTCCAGCGCAACGACTGGATCTGTGGTGAGTACCTCACCACGCGGGCGGACCTGATCGCCTCCTCGGCCCTGGAGCACGTCCTGCTGACTGTCGTGTCGGTCGGGCTGGGTCTCGCGGTCGCGCTGCCGCTCGGCGTGGTGGCGTTCCGCTTCCGCAGGCTGGGTGCGGTCGTGCTCGGTGCGTCGACTGCGCTGTACACGATCCCGTCGCTGGCGATGTTCTCGTTGCTGCTGCCCTTCACCGGGCTGTCGGCCACGACCGTCGTCGTGGGGCTGGTCCTCTACTCCCTCACGATCCTGGTGCGCAACGTCGTGGCCGGGCTGCAGGGCGTCCCGGCCGACGTCGTCGAGTCCGCGACCGGCACCGGGTACGGCCCGGTCTCGTTGCTCCTGCACGTTCAGCTGCCGCTCGCGCTCCCGACGATCCTGGCTGGGGTGCGGGTCGCGACGGTGTCGACCGTTGCGCTCGTGACGGTCGGGGCAATCCTGGGCAACGGCGGGCTGGGTGACCTCATCTACGCCGGCCTGCGGACGCAGTTCCAGGCCGAGGTGCTCACCGCGACGGTCCTCGTCGTGGCGCTGGCGGTCGTCGCCGACCTTCTGCTGCTCGGCCTTCAGCGTCTTGTCACGCCGTGGACGCGAGCCGCCCGGTGAGCGCCGTCAGCGACGTCGTCGACTGGTTCGCCGACCCGACGCACTGGGAGGGGCCGGGCGGCGTGCCGACCCGGCTGCTGGAGCACCTCGGACTGAGCGCCGCGGCGCTGGGCATCGCCTGCGCGATCGCCGTGCCGCTCGCGCTGTGGCTCGGCCACGTCGGCCGCGGTGGGCCGCTCGCGGTCAACCTCGCGAACACCGGGCGCGCGGTGCCGACCTTCGCGGTGCTGGTGCTGCTGGCCATCGGCCCGCTCGGCTTCGGACCGGAGTCGACGATCACCGCGCTCGTGCTGTTCGCCGTGCCGCCGATCCTCACCAACGGCTACGTCGGGATGCGCGAGGTCGACCGCGACGTCGTCGAGGCCGCCAAGGGGGTCGGGATGAGCCCGTGGCAGGTGGCGCGGACCGTCGAGCTGCCGCTCGCTGTCCCCCTGCTGCTCAATGGGATCCGGCTCGCGGCCGTGCAGGTCATCGCCACCGCCACGATCGCCGCGCTCGTCGCCGGCGGCGGGCTCGGCAACATCATCCTGCTTGGCTTCGGCACCCAGGACCAGGCCGCCGTTGTCGCCGGGGCGCTGCTCGTGGCCGGCTTCGCGCTGGTGACCGAGCTGGTCTTCGTGCTGCTGACCCGGGTGGTCGGACAGCGACCGAGCCCCATCGTTGCCGAGCCGTGACCGACCTGCGGGTGCGGGTCGGCGGCCCGGTGGACAGACTGCAGACGCGGGTGTGCGATCCGACGTGCCCGCCGGACACGCGCGGCTCCGGCCGCGGGACACAGAAGGCGGCGCTCATGCCCCTGACCTCTCGACTCCGGCTGCTGGCCGGGACCTCCGTGCTGGCGCTGGCGCTGGCCGCCTGCGGCGGCGGTGACGACGCGTTCGAGGCCACCGACGACGCCTCCTCCGGCTCCGGCTCCGGCTCCGGCGAGACGA
>JBBSLB010000188.1:0-4380 GCA_038255675.1 Mycobacteriales bacterium | reverse complement strand
GTTCCTGCACTTCCTGGGGGCCTTCCCGGCCCGCACGATGCGCTCCTGGCGCCGCGGCATGATCGTCGCGATCGCGGTGGCTGCCGCGGTGCTGACGCCTTCGCAGGACCCGTTCACCTTCATGGCGATGGCCCTGCCGCTGTACGCGCTCTACGAGGGCTGCATCGTCGTCGCCCGGCTGCACGAGCGGGCGCTGCGGCGGCGGGCGGCCGTCCAGCCCGGCGCGCAGGACCTCGAGCAGCTCTCCGACGACCAGACCTCCTCGATCGAGGACCGGCCCTCGCCTCCCTGAGTGCCTGGGCCCCGGCCGGCGACGTAGGTTGACCCGGTGAGCACCGAGGCGGCCTCGCCCGCGGAGCGGTACGCCGCGTTCCGACGCTCGCAGACGGGCGCGGCGCTGGCCGAGTTCGCGTTGGACTACCCGTTCGGTCTCGACGCCTTCCAACGCACCGCCTGCACCGCCCTCGAGGCCGGCCGCAGCGTCCTGGTCGCCGCGCCAACCGGCGCCGGCAAGACCGTGGTGGGGGAGTTCGCGGTCCACCTGGCCCTGCGCGCGGGCCGCAAGTGCTTCTACACGACCCCGATCAAGGCGCTGTCCAACCAGAAGCACCGCGACCTGGTGGAGAAGTACGGCGCCGACCGCGTCGGCCTGCTCACCGGGGACAACGCCGTCAACGGCGACGCCGATGTGGTCGTCATGACCACCGAGGTGCTGCGCAACATGCTGTACGCCGACGGCCAGCTGATGAAGGGCCGCGGGTCCAGCGACCGACTGCGCGGTCTCGCGCACGTCGTCATGGACGAGGTGCACTACCTGGCCGACCGCGAGCGTGGCGCCGTCTGGGAGGAGGTGATCATCCACCTGCCCGCGGACGTGCAGGTCACCTCGCTGTCGGCGACGGTGAGCAACGCCGAGGAGTTCGGCGAGTGGCTGGGCACCGTGCGCGGGGACACCGAGGTGGTCGTCGAGGAGCACCGGCCCGTCCCGCTGTCCCAGCACGTCCTGGTGGGCACCCGGCTGTACGACCTGTTCGAGGGGGTGAAGGTCAACCCGCAGCTCGAACGGCTGGCCCGCGACGAGGGTCGGCTGCCGGCCCGCGGCGGTCGCGGCGGGCGCGGCGGACCTGGGCCGCGCCGGTCGGTCGTGTCCCGGCCGGACGTGCTGGCTCGGCTCGACGGCCAGGGGCTGCTGCCCGCCATCACCTTCCTGTTCAGCCGGGCCGGCTGCCAGGCCGCGGTCGAGCAGTGCCTGCGCTCCGGGCTGCGGCTCAACACTGCCGAGGAGGCCGAGCAGGTCCGGGTGGTCGTCGAGCGCAAGACCGCCTCGATCCCGCGTGAGGACCTGCGCGTGCTGGGCTACTGGGACTTCCTCGAGGGGCTTCAGCGCGGCGTGGCAGCTCACCACGCCGGCATGCTGCCGACCTTCAAGGAGGTCGTCGAGGAGCTGTTCACCGCCGGGCTGGTCAAGGCCGTCTTCGCGACCGAGACCCTCGCGCTCGGCATCAACATGCCGGCCCGCTCGGTGGTCCTCGAGAAGCTGACCAAGTGGAACGGCGAGACCCACGCCGACGTCACCCCGGGGGAGTACACCCAGCTCACCGGTCGGGCCGGCCGGCGCGGCATCGACGTCGAGGGGCACGCCGTCGTGCTCTGGCAGCCGGGGATGGACCCGCGCCAGGTCGCCGGGCTGGCCAGCACCCGCACCTACCCGCTCCGCTCCAGCTTCCGGCCCTCCTACAACATGGCGGTGAACCTGGTCGGCTCGCTCGGCCGGGAGCAGGCCCGGACCCTGCTGGAGAGCTCGTTCGCGCAGTTCCAGGCCGACGCGTCGGTCGTCGGGCTCGCCCGACAGATCAGCCGCAACCTCGAGGGCCTGGAGGGCTACCGCGAGGCGATGACCTGCCACCTCGGTGATGGGCAGGAGTACGGCCGGCTGCGCGCCGAGCTCAAGGCGCGCGAGAGCGACCTGGCCCGCAGCGGGGCTGTGCAGCGGCGCGCGGCCGCCGCGGCCTCGCTGGAGCAGCTCAAGGTCGGCGACGTCATCCGCGTCCCGACCGGCCGGCGATCGGGGCTCGCGATCGTGCTCGACCCCGGGGTCGGGAGCAACGGCGACGCGCACCCGATGGTCCTCACCGAGGACCGCTGGTCCGGCCGGCTGTCGTCGGCCGACTTCTCCCAGCCGGTCGAGGCCCTTTCCACGGTGCGCGTGCCGAAGGGCTTCAACGCCCGCTCCCCGCAGAGCCGCCGCGACATGGCCTCCACCCTGCGCGCCCTCGACCTGCCGTACGAAGGCAGACCGGGCCGGCGGCGCTCCTCCGCCGCCGACGACGACCAGCTCTCCGCGCTGCGGGCGGCCCTGCGCCGGCACCCGGTGCACGGCTGCGACGACCGCGAGACGCACCTGCGCTGGGCCGAGCGCTGGCAGCGGCTGCGCGAGGAGACCGACAAGCTCGAGCGGAGGGTCGCCGGCAAGACAAGCTCCATCGCCCGCACCTTCGACCGGGTGGTGGCGGTGCTCGACGAGCTGGGCTACCTCGACGGGGAGGAGGTCACCCAGGGCGGGCGGTCGCTGGCGCGCGTCTACTCCGAGTCCGACCTGCTCGCCGTCGAGAGCATCCGCCGAGGGCTGTGGGACGACCTCGGCCCGGCGGAGCTGGCCGCGGTCGTGTCGACGCTGGTCTACTCCGCCCGTCGGGCCGACGAGTCCAACCCGCTCGTGCCGACGGGCGCCGTGCAGGCCGCGCTCGGCGAGATGAGCCGGCTGTGGACGTCCCTGTCAGAAGCCGAGTCCCGCGCCGGCGTGGACTTCCTGCGCAAGCCTGACAACGGCTTCGCCTGGGCGACCTGGCGCTGGGCCGGCGGGGCCACGCTGGAACAGGTCCTGGGCGACGACCCGGACCTGACCGCCGGCGACTTCGTCCGCTGGTGCAAGCAGGTGGTCGACCTGCTGTCGCAGGTGGCCCTGGTGGCCGAGGACTTGTCGCCCCGGGGCGAGCAGCTGCGCCGCACCACCCGCACGGCGATGGACGCCGTCCGCCGCGGCGTCGTCGCCTACAGCAGTGTGGCCTGACCCGCCGGTAACGTGGTTGGACGTGACCGCCCCCCGTTCGAGCGCCCGGCCCCTGGTGCTGGCCAGCGCCTCCCCGGCCCGGTTGCGCCTGCTCCGTGACGCCGGTCTGTCGCCGCAGGTGATGGTCAGCGGCGTGGACGAGAGCGGCGTGCAGGCCGAGGACCCGCGGTCGCTGGTGCTGGAGCTGGCCCGGCTGAAGGCTGAGGCGGTCGCCGGGCAGCTTGCCGGTGACGAGCTCGTCGTCGGTTGTGACTCGATGCTCGAGCTCGGTGGCGAGGTGCTCGGCAAGCCCCGCGACGCCGCCGACGCGATCGGGCGCTGGAAGCGGATGCGCGGCCAGCGCGGCACCCTGCTGACCGGCCACGTCGTCGTCGACGTCGCGACAGGTCAGAGCGCAGCCGACGTGGGGGCGACCGTCGTGCGCTTCGGCACACCCAGCGACGAGGAGGTGGCGGCGTACGTCGCGACCGGGGAGCCGCTGCACGTCGCCGGGGCGTTCACCCTCGACGGCCGGTCGGCGCCGTTCCTCGACGGGATCGACGGTGACGCCGGCAACGTCATCGGTCTGTCGCTGCCCCTGCTGCGCACCCTGCTCGCCGAGCTCGGGGTGCCACTGCACTCGCTGTGGACGGCGTCGTGACGACCGTCGCCGTACCCGGCCTGCGGATCGGCCCGCTCGCGGTGGACCTGCCGGTGGTGCTCGCCCCGATGGCCGGGGTCACCAACGCCGCCTACCGCTCGCTGTGCCGGTCGTACGGCGCCGGGCTCTACGTCAGCGAGATGGTCTCGGCGCGCGCGCTGCTCGAGGTCAACGAGACGACCAACCGGCGGGCGTCGTTCGGCGCCGACGAGACCGTCCGCAGCATCCAGCTCTACGCGACCAACCCGACGATCGTGGCGGCCGCTGTCCGCAAGCTCGTCGACGAGGACGGCGTCGACCACGTCGACCTCAACGTCGGCTGCCCGTCTCCCAAGGTGACGCGGCGCGGCGGGGGAGCGGCTCTGCCGGCCCATCCGGTGCTGTTCGGCGACCTGGTGCGGGCAGCGGTCGGAGCGGCGGGCGATGTCCCGGTGACGGTGAAGATGCGCAAGGGCGTCGACGACCAGCACCTGACCTTCCTCGAGGCCGGCCGGCGCGCCCAGGAGGAAGGTGCGGCGGCGGTCGCCCTGCACGCCCGCACTGCCGAGCAGTTCTACTCCGGCCGGGCCGACTGGGACGCGATCGGCGAGCTCAAGGCTGCTCTCGAGCACGTGCCGGTGCTCGGCAACGGCGACATCTGGGCCGCCACCGACGCGCTGCGGATGATGGC
>JBBSLB010000187.1:0-4437 GCA_038255675.1 Mycobacteriales bacterium | reverse complement strand
GGGCGCCGCGACGGCGGTCGCCAGGGTGCGGGCTGTGCGTCCGGCTGGTGGGCCAGACGCATGGACGGGACGGGGGAGGATCTTCCCCACGCACGCTCCTCCGGGTCTGCCGGGGCGCTCTCAGCGCCCCGACGGCGGGTCGAAAGCCGTCAGCACCTGGCCCGTGAGGGCCCGGAGCGTCGGCGGCGGGTCACTCAACCACGGCCGCTGCAGGTTGCACGCCAGGAAACGCGATCGTCATCAGACCGCTTCGCGACGCGTGCCGTATGCCCGTTGTCCACCCGTCGCCCTCACCGCAGGGCGCTGACCAGCGCCGTGAGCAGCGGCGCCACGACCAGCGCAGGCAGCAGGTCGCCTACTGCGACCAGCTTCAGGGCCAGCAGCCGGAGCCCGACGCCGAGCAGCAGCACGCCGCCGGTGGCGGTCACCGCTGACACCAGCGCCGCCGGCAGCAGCCCGCCGAGCAGGGCCCCGATCAGCGTGAGGGCGCCTTGGAGAACGCCGACGCTGAGCGCCGAGGCGGCCACGCCCCAGCCGAGGGAGGCGGCGAAGGCCAGCGACGCAAAGCCGTCCAGCGTGCTCTTGAGCGCCAGCTGCTCGATGCCGCGGCCCAGCCCGTCCGACAGCGACCCGAGCACGGCCAGCGGTCCCACGACGAAGACGAGCGAGGCGCTGACGTACCCCTCGACGAAGCGGGCCCGGCTGGCGCTGTCGCCCTCCTTGCTCAGTCGCCGCTGCAGCCAGGCGCCGACGCCCTCCATCCGGGCCTCGAGCTGAAGCAGCGAGCCGATGATGCCGCCGATCAGGACCGCGCCGAGCACGACGAGCAACGTCCCGCCGTCGCCGACGGCCGCGCCGAACTCGCGGTCGCCGAGCGCCGCGACGTTGAGCCCGCCGATGACCAGGGTGACCAGGCCGAGGCCGTCGGTGACGGTGACCCGGGTCCGCTCCGGCAGCCGCCCGCCGAGCAGCACACCCAGGCCCGAGCCGACCAGGATCGTGGCCATGTTGAGCAGGGTCCCCGCGCCGCGCACCACTGCTCCCGGTACCTCCTGATCCGTGCACCCGGACGGCTGTCCGCTGACCCGTGCGACGTGCCGCTGCCGCGCTAGTGTCGTGGGTCCCGGGGAGCCTAGGTGGTGGCCCGGGACGCCCCGCCGACCGCGATCGCCTGCGGAGCAGGGCGCTCGACGTGCGCCGCGCTGCGGCCACGCTCTGTCGACGGGAGGGGCTCCGGTGCCTCGCAGTGTGCTGCGCGTTCGCCCTGCCACGGTCGGGGACGTCCCCGCCCTGCTCGCCTTCGGCGACGAGCTGCGCGATGCGCTGCTGCCGTCGCCGCCCCAGGCGGGTCGCCCGCGCGGCACCCCCGCCGGCATGCGTGCCCTGCTCGAGCAGCGCTATCTCGAGGCTCTCGACGACCCCGAGCGTCATCTGGTCGTCGTGGTCAACGAGGCCGAGGAGCAGCTCGGCATGGCGCTGTTCACGGTCGCGTCCGCCAACGCGCTGGTCGACCTGCCCGCCGTCCACATGAGCCACGCCGTCGTCGCCGACCGGCACAAGCGCCGCGGCGCCGGCAAGGCGCTGGTCTGCGCAGCGGCCAGCTTTGCCGAGGCACGCGGCCTGGAGCAGCTCGTCGTGTCGGTCCACCCCGGCTCGCGCGACGCCAACCGCTTCTTCGCCCGGCTGGGCTTCGCGCCGCTCGCCGTGCGCCGCATCGCCCCCGTCGCCGTGGTGCGCCGGCGGCTGGCCATGGGCGAGGCCCGGCCGACCGACCACGTCGTGCGCCGCCGCCCCGGCCGGGTCGGCCGCCGGTCGTCCGCGCCGCTGGGCCCCGCCGAGGTCGAGCCGGCTCCTTAGGCCCGATCCCTAGACTTCGGCGGGTGGCTGCTGCGAAGAAGGACCAGACGACGCCGGACCGCGCGAGGCTACTGCTGCTGGACGGCCACTCGCTGGCCTACCGGGCCTTCTTCGCGCTGCCGGTCGAGAACTTCTCCACCACGACCGGCCAGCCGACCAACGCCGTCTACGGCTTCACGGCGATGCTCATCAACGTCCTGCGGGACGAGTCGCCGACCCACGTGGCGGTCACCTTCGACGTCTCCAAGTCGACCTTCCGCACCGAGGCCTACGCTGACTACAAGGCCGGACGCGCGGAGACGCCGACCGACTTCAAGGGCCAGGTGTCACTGGTCCGCGAGGTGCTCGACGCGCTGCGGATCCCGATCGTGTGCGCCGAGGGCTTTGAGGCCGACGACGTCATCGCCACGCTCGCGACGCAAGCGCAGGCCGACGACATGGACGTCCTCATCGTCACGGGTGACCGCGACGCCTTCCAGCTCGTCAGCGACCGGGTGACCGTCCTCTACAACGCCCGCGGCGTGTCCGACATGCGCCGCATGACGCCCGACGCCGTGCAGGAGAAGTACGGCCTGTCGCCGGCGCAGTACCCCGAGTTCGCCGCGCTGCGGGGCGACCCGAGCGACAACCTGCCCGGCATCGCCGGCCTCGGGGAGAAGACCGCCACCAAGCTCATCCAGCAGTACGGCGACGTCGCCTCGCTGGTGGACCACGTCGACGAGGTCAAGGGCAAGGTGGGCGACAACCTGCGCGCCGGGGTCGCCTCCGTGCTGCGCAACCGCCAGCTCACCGAGCTGGTCCGTGACGTCCCGCTGGAGGTGCACCCGCGCGACCTGCGCCTGGGTCAGTGGGACCGCGAGGAGGTGCACGAGGTCTTCGACGCGCTGCAGTTCCGCGTCCTGCGCGAGCGGCTCTACGCCACCCTGTCGGCCGTCGAGCCCGAGGCCGACCAGGGCTTCGACGTCGAGCACACCGTCCTCGGGGCCGGGCAGGTGCGGGGCTACCTCGACGCGCTGCCGGCCGGGGTGCGGGTCGGGGTGCACGTGCGCGGGGCGTGGAGCCGCGGGACCGGTGACGCCAACGGGCTGGGGCTCGCCCCGGCGAGCGGCCCTGATGACGCCGAGCCCGCCGCAGGCGCCGCCTTCGTCGACCTCACGGCCACCGACGCCGACGACGACGCCGCGCTGGCGGCGTTCCTGGCCGACCCCTCGGTCCAGAAGGCGATGCACGACGCGAAGGGCCCGCTCCTGGCGCTGTCCGCCCGCGGCTGGACGGTGAACGGACTCACCAGCGACACCGCGCTCGCGGCCTATCTCGCCCTGCCGGGGCAGGGGGTCTTCGACCTGGCCGACCTGGCGCTGCGCTTCCTGCGCCGCGAGCTGCGCGCCGAGCACACCGACGACGGGCAGCTGTCCTTCGACGGCGAGGAGCAGGACGCCGGCGCCGCCGACGTGGCCGTCCGCGCCCGGGCGGTGGCCGACCTGGCCGTCGCTCTCGACGCCGACCTCGAGCGGCGCGGTGCGACCGCGCTGCTGCGCGACCTCGAGCTGCCGCTCGTCGCGGTGCTCGCCGACTGCGAGCACACCGGCATCGCCGCCGACGTCGACCACCTCGCCGGGCTGGAGAGCCGGCTGCGCGAGCAGGTCAAGGACGCCGCCGAGCAGGCCTACGCGACCGTCGGCCACGAGTTCCACCTGGGCTCGCCCAAGCAGCTGCAGGCCCTGCTGTTCGACGAGCTCGGGCTGCCGAAGACCAAGAAGATCAAGACCGGGTGGACCACCGACGCCGACGCGCTGCAGAACCTGATCGGCACCCATCCGGTCATCGAGGCGCTGCTGCTCCACCGCGAGATGACCCGGCTGCTCATGGTGGTGGAGAAGCAGCTGCTGCCGACCGTCGCCGACGACGGCCGCATCCACACCACGTTCAAGCAGATGGTCGCCGCGACCGGCCGGTTGTCCTCCGACAACCCGAACCTGCAGAACGTCCCGATCCGCACCCCGCAGGGCCGCGAGATCCGGCAGGGCTTTGTCGCCGGAGACGGCTTCGAGGCGCTGATGACCGCCGACTACAGCCAGATCGAGATGCGGATCATGGCCCACCTGTCTGACGACGCCGGGCTGAAGGAGGCCTTCGCGACCGGCGAGGACCTGCACACCTTCGTCGCGTCGCGCGCCTTTGGCGTGCCGGTCGAGCAGGTCGACCCCGAGCTGCGCCGCCGGGTCAAGGCGATGTCGTACGGCCTGGCCTATGGGCTGTCGGCCTTCGGTCTGGCCGCCCAGCTGCGGATCTCGACCGACGAGGCCAAGGAGCAGATGACGGCCTACTTCGAGCGGTTCGGCGGGGTGCGCGACTACCTGCGCGACGTCGTGGCGCAGGCCCGCAAGGACGGCTACACCTCGACCATCCTGGACCGCCGGCGCTACCTGCCCGACCTCACCAGCGACAACGGCCAGCGCCGGCAGATGGCCGAGCGGATGGCGCTCAACGCCCCGATCCAGGGCAGCGCCGCCGACATCATCAAGCTGGCCATGCTGGGCGTCTCGCGCGGGCTGCGCGACGGCGGCATGCGCTCGCGGC
>JBBSLB010000186.1:0-4451 GCA_038255675.1 Mycobacteriales bacterium | reverse complement strand
GTCGAGCCCAACGGCTTCGTCCAGATCACCGACCGGAGCAAGGACGTCATCAAGTCCGGCGGCGAGTGGATCAGCTCGGTCGAGCTGGAGAACGCGCTGATGGCCCATCCCGACGTCTTCGAGGCCTCCGTCGTCGCCGTGCCGGACGAGCGCTGGGACGAGCGCCCGCTGGCCTGCGTGGTGCTCAAGCCGGGGGCCAGCGCCACACCCGAGCAGCTCCGGGACTTCCTGTCCGACAAGGTGGCGAAGTGGTGGCTGCCCGAGCGCTGGAGCATCATCGAGGAGGTGCCCAAGACCTCCGTCGGGAAGTTCGACAAGAAGGTCCTGCGCAAGCAGTACGCCGAGGGCGATCTCGAGGTCAGCGAGCTCCCGACCTAGCCGGCGGGTGCCACGACGGCCAGCAGCGTCTCGGACTCGACCTGCTGGCCGGCGGTGACCGCGACCTGCTCGACCACGCCGTCGAGCGGGGCGCGGACGGCGTGCTCCATCTTCATCGCCTCGAGCACGACGAGGACCTGGCCGGCCGTGACGGCGTCGCCCTCGGCGACGTCGACGCGCACCACGGTTCCCGGCATCGGCGCGACGAGCGCGCCTGCGGCCAGGCCGCTGCCCGGTTCGGGGAAGCGCTCGACCTCCACCAGGGCGGTCGCGCCCAGGGCCGAGTCGACCCAGGTCGTAGGGCCGACGGTGTGCAGCGCGAAGGTGCGCCGCACCCCGGCGACCTCGAGGTCGACCGCGTCTCGCGACGCCGACCGGAGCACGACGTCGTCCAGCGCCTGCCCGTCCACCTCCGCCACGGTCCCGCCGCGGCGGTGGGCGTAGCGGACCGACACCTCCCGCTCACCCACGGCGTACGACGTGGTCTGCAGCGCGCTCGGAAGGTTCCGCCAGCCGGCCGGCAGACCCGCCAGCACCGGGGCGGTCGCGCGCCGGTCGGCGGCGGCGCCGAGCGCAGCCGCCACGGCGTGCAGGCGGACCGCGTCGTCATCGGCCAGCGGGGCCCCCAGGAGCTTCGGGTCGTGCCGCTCGAGGAAGGAGGTGTCGACGTCGCCGGACAGCCAGGCCCTGGAGCGCAGCACCCGCACGAGCAGATCGCGGTTGGTGCGCACCCCGTGCACGCGCGCGCCGGCCAAGGCCGCGGCCAGCCGGGCGGAGGCCTGCTCGCGTGTCGCGCCGTGAGCGACCACCTTCGCCAGCATGGCGTCGTAGTACGGGCTCACGACCGACCCCGACTCGACTCCGCTGTCGACGCGAACGCCTTCGCCGCAGGCGATCTCGAAGGTGTGTAGCGTGCCCGTCGCTGGCAGGAAGCCACGCGTCGGGTCCTCGGCGTAGAGACGCGCCTCGACGGCGTGGCCCGTGACCCGGGCGGCGGCGACCTCCGGCGGGAGCGGCAGGCCCTGCGCGACGAGCAGCTGCAGCCGCACGAGGTCGAGGCCGGTCACCAGCTCGGTCACCGGGTGCTCGACCTGCAGCCGGGTGTTCATCTCGAGGAAGGACGGCGTGCCGTCCGGGGCGAGGACGAACTCGACGGTGCCTGCGCCGGTGTAGCCGACGGCCTTCGCGGCGGCGACAGCGGCGTCGCAGAGCCGGGTGCGCAGCGCGTCGTCGACGGCGGGGGAGGGGGCCTCCTCGAGCACCTTCTGGTGGCGGCGCTGCACCGAGCAGTCGCGCTCGAACAGCGCTACACAGCTGCCGTGAGCGTCGGCCATGACCTGCACCTCGACGTGCCGCGGCCGCTCGACGAACTTCTCCAGGAAGACGGTCCCGTCGCCGAACGCCGACGCCGCCTCGCGCTGCGCACTGGTGACCGCGTCGACGAGATCTGCTGCGGCGCCGACGATCCGCATCCCGCGACCGCCGCCCCCCGCGCTCGCCTTGACCAGCACCGGATAGCCGATCCCGTCCGCAGCGCTCAGGAGCGCGTCGTCGGACAGCCCGGTCGCGTCGACACCGGGCAGGCACGGCACGCCGGCGTCCGCCATCAGCGCCTTGGCCGCGAGCTTGCTGCCCATCGCCGCGATGGCCGACGGCGGCGGGCCGACCCAGACCAGGCCCGCGTCGACGACGGCCCGCGCGAAGCCGGCGTCCTCGGACAGGAAGCCGTAGCCGGGATGCACCGCGTCGGCGCCGGTGCGCAGCGCCCCGGCGATGAGGAGATCGCCACGCAGGTAGGTGTCGGCAGGGGCGCTGCCCGGCAGGCGCACCGCCGTGTCGGCCTCGCGCACGAACGGCGCGTCGGCATCGGCGTCAGAGAACACCGCGACCGTGCCTATCCCCATCTCACGACAGGTGCGGAAGATGCGGCGGGCGATCTCACCCCGGTTCGCGACGAGCAGGCGCGTGGTCACTACATCCTCCAAACGCCGTATCCGCGCGCACCTTGCACGGGGCCGTTGTGGGCGACGGACAGGCACAGACCCAGCACGTCGCGGGTGTCGCGGGGGTCCAGGATGCCGTCGTCGTAGACCCGGCCGGTGTTGGCAAGAGCGAGCGACTCGCCCTCGATCTGCGCCTCGACCATCTCGCGCATCGCCTTGTCGCCCTCCTCGTCGTACGGCAGGCCCCGTGACTCGGCGGACTGCCGGGCGACGATCGACAGCACGCCGGCCAGCTGCGCCGGGCCCATGACGGCGGACTTCGCGCCGGGCCAGGAGAACAGGAAGCGCGGGCCGTAGGCCCGGCCGCACATGCCGTAGTGGCCGGCGCCGTACGAAGCACCCATGACGATCGTGACGTGCGGGACCGCGCTGTTCGAGACCGCATTGATCATCTTGGCGCCGTCCTTGATGATGCCCTTCTGCTCGTACTCCTTGCCGACCATGTAGCCGGTGGTGTTCTGCAGGAAGACCAGCGGGGTGTCGGCGGAGTTGGCGAGCTGGATGAACTGGGTCGCCTTCTCGCACTCCTCGCTGAACAGCACGCCGCGCGCGTTGGCGAGCACCCCGACCGGGTAGCCGTGGATGCTCGCCCAGCCGGTCACCAGAGAGGTGCCGTAGAGCGGCTTGAACTCGTCGAAGCGCGAGCCGTCGACGACCCGCGCCAGGACGTCGCGCGGGTCGAACGGCACCCGCAGGTCGGCCGAGGCAATCGCCAGCAGGTCCTCTGCGTCGTGCAGTGGCGGGTCGGCCGGTCGTGACGGCCCGGGGCCGGCCTTGCGCCAGTTGAGCCCGCGCACGATCTGACGCCCCAGCCGCAGCGCGTCGACCTCGTCCACGGCGAGGTAGTCGGCCAGACCGCTGGTGCGGGCGTGCATCTCGGCGCCGCCGAGCGACTCGTCGTCGCTGTCCTCGCCGGTCGCCATCTTCACCAGCGGCGGACCGCCGAGGAAGACCTTGGCGCGCTCCTTCACCATGACGATGTGGTCGGACATGCCGGGTACGTAGGCCCCGCCGGCGGTGGAGTTGCCGAAGACCAGCGCGATCGTCGGGATGCCGGCGGCGCTGAGCTGCGTGAGGTTGCGGAACATCGCCCCACCGGGGATGAAGATCTCAGCCTGTGTCGGCAGGTCGGCGCCGCCGGACTCGACGAGGTTGACCAGCGGCAGCCGGTTCTCGCGGGCGATTTCCATCGCCCGGCCGACCTTCTTGGCCGTGACCGGGTTCGTGGCGCCGCCTCGCACGGTCGGGTCGTTGGCGATCAGCATGCACTCGACGCCTTCGACGACGCCGATGCCGGTGACCGCGCTGGCGCCCACCGGGAAGCTGGTGCCGTAGGCCGCCAGCGGCGACAGCTCGAGAAAGGGCGCGTCCCGGTCGACGAGCAGCTCGATCCGCTCGCGGGGGAGCAGCTTGCCGCGGGCGCGGTGTCGCGCGACGGACTTCTGGCTGCCCGCCAGCACCGCGTCGTGCTGTCGCGCCAGCTCCTCGAGGTGGGCCAGCTGGGCCGCCCGGTTGGCCTCGTGCTCAGGACGCCGTCGGTCGAGCGTGTCGGCCAGCGCAGGCATGGTCCTCCTCGGGAGAGCGGTCGAGGGGAGCCTAGACCCGCCATGTGAACCACCGTTAGCATGCCGTGCATGAAGTCGACCCTGTACGAGCCCGAGCACGACGCCTTTCGCGACGCGGTGCGAAGCTTCTGCGCCAAGCACATCGCGCCGCACCATGCGGAGTGGGAGAAGGCGGGCATCGTCGACCGGTCGCTGTGGGTCGAGGCCGGCAAGCAGGGCCTGCTCGGCACCGACGTGCCGGAGGCGTACGGCGGCGGCGGCATCAAGGACTTCCGGTACAACTGCGTGGTCTCCGAGGAGGTCACCCGGGTCGGCGGCAGTGGTGTGGGGTTCACGCTGCACAACGACGTCATGGCGCCTTACCTGCTCGACCTCACGACCGAGGAGCAGAAGGCGCGCTGGCTGCCGCCGTTCGTCACCGGCGAGATGATCACCGCGATCGCGATGAGCGAGCCGGACGCCGGCTCGGACCTCCAGGGACTGAAGACCACCGCGCGCCGCGACG
>JBBSLB010000185.1:0-4502 GCA_038255675.1 Mycobacteriales bacterium | reverse complement strand
GGAGGGGGCGGTGCGGAAGTACAGCCCCTTGTCGGCGTAGTCGGTGAAGTCCGGGCTGGTGTTCGCCGGGCTGTAGTGCACGACGCCCGCCGAAGTGATCTTGTCGATGACGGTGAAGGACACGCCGGACGAGGCGGCACCCACGATGACGTCGACATCCGCGGCGAGCAGGCGGTCGACGGTCGGGTTGGCGACGTCCTGCTGAGTGTCACCGGAGTCGCCCTCGATGTAGGCGACGTCTTCGCCGAGGACGCCCCCGCCCTCGTTGATCTCCTTGATGGCCAGCTCGACGCCCGCGAACTCGGGCGGGCCGAGGAAGGCCAGGTTGCCGGTCTGAGGCAGCAGGCTGCCGATGGTGAGCGTGCCGTCACCCTCGGCCGCGCTGCCGCCGTCGGAGCTGGCAGCGGGGGTGGCCGTCTCTTCGTCGTCGTCGGCGCCGCCGCAGGCGGTGAGGACGAGCGCACCTGCGCTGATGGCGGCCAGAATGCGCCAGGAACGTGCGGGGGAAACCATCCACCGTCTCCTAAGGATCTGTGGTGACGCCGCGGACGCGGCGCTCTCGGTGATCGAAAGGTAGCGGAGGCAGGTGCCGCAAGCGGTGACCCTGGCCGTGCCGGGACCGCGTCGTTGTAGGGCTGTGACCTGGGGAGCTCAGGCCGGTGGCGCCTGTCCACTTGTGTCCGCTTCTGTTCGCGCAGCCGCGTCGAGGACGTCCTGCGCCACGGACCTCATCGAGCGGCGCTCGTCCATAGACCGGCGCTGGACGTGCTTAAAGGCCTCCGGCTCGGTCATGCCCTGCAGCTGGAGCACGCCCTTTGCGCGCTCGACGAGCTTGCGGGCCTCGAGCCGGCCGGACAGGTCGCCGACCTCCTTCTCGAGCGCGACGAGCTCGGTGAAGCGGGAGACCGCCATCTCGATCGCGGGGACCAGGTCCTTGCGCTGGAACGGCTTGACCAGATAGGCCATGACGCCTGCCTCACGGGCGCGCTCGACCAGGTCGCGCTGGCTGAACGCGGTGAGGATCACGACCGGCGCGATGCGCGCGGCAACGACCTGCTCCGCTGCCGACAGCCCGTCCAGGACCGGCATCTTCACGTCGAGGATCACCAGGTCGGGGCGCAGCTCGGTGGCCAGCCGCACGGCGGCCTCGCCGTCACCGGCCTGCCCGACGACCAGGTAGCCGTCCTCCTCGAGCATCTCGACCAGGTCCATCCGGATCAGCGCCTCGTCCTCGGCGACGAGCACGCGCAGCGGTCCGCGGGCAGCAGTAGTCGGCGTGGGCACGACGATCACGCTACCGGCGGCACCCCGGTCACGACTTCCGGCCGACGTGCTCGTCCAGGGCCGACATGTTCGGCGCCTCGTGCCCCCGGTGGGATTCGAACCCACACTGTCGAGGTTTTGAATCTCGTGCCTGCTGCCAGTTGGGCTACGGGGGCGCCCATTGCAGCCTAACCGCGTCGTCCCACGACCCGGTGGCGGAACTCACGCCGCGCCGGCGTTTGGGTTTCGTGGTCACGCAGCCGATGTGGTTGTGTACGCCCCGTCACCCGTTCGGGCTAGTCCGAACGGGTGATGGCGTGCCCCGTCCCCGAGAGAGAGATCTCCTCGTGCAGCTGATCCACCGCGTCCTCGTCCTGCTCACGGCGCTCGTCGCCCTCACCGCCGGGACGATCGCCCCGGCCTCGGCCAGTGATGACGACTACGACTGGCGCACCGACGCGTCCTGGTCCGCGGACCGCTGGGGCTTCACCCAGCGCCAGTGCGTCAGCTGGGTGGCCCACCGCATGTCGCAGCGAGGCGTGAGCCTGAACAACCGGGAGGGCGCATGGGGCGATGCCGCCGACTGGGACAACGCCGCCCGACGGATGGCCCATCCGATCGGCCACACCGCGGTCGTCGGTGCGATCGCGCACTGGAACCCCGGTGAGACCGCGGTCTGGTACCCCGACGCACAGACCCCGAACGGCACCCTCACCGCCGGCCCCGACGGGCACGTCGGCTACGTGCAGGGTGTGCACCCCGACGGCTCGGCCGTCGTCACGCAGTACAACCTCAACGGCGACCGGGCGTACTCGATCGTGCGGGTGAAGGCGCCGCGCTACCTCTACGTGCGCATGCCGGCCCCGCCCGGCGCGACCCTCTAGCTACGCGGTCGTCCCCGGCGGGAGGTCCCCGGCCCGGCGCCCGTAGTGGGGGTGCGTCGGGACGGGGCTGCCGAGCCTGTGCACACGCATGGCGTTCGTGGAGCCGCTGGTGCTCGGCGGACTGCCGGCCACGATCGTGACGTACTCCCCCGGCTGCATCCGGCCGAGCTCGAGCATGGCGGTGTCGACCTGGCGGACCATGTCGTCGGTGTGCTCGACCGGAGGGACGAGGAAGGTCTCGACGCCCCAGGTCAGCGTCAGCTGGCTGCGCACCTCGGCGACCGGGGTGAAGGCCAGCAGCGGGATCGGCGAGCGGTGCTCGGCGAGCAGCCGCGCCGTGGTGCCGCTCTGGGTGAAGGCGACCAACGCGGAGGCACCAACCGTGGCGCCGACCGTCGCGGCGGCCTGCGCGATCGCGGCGCTGATGGTCTCTGGTGCGGACTCCACCCGCGGCACCCGGCCGAGGTCCTCCTCGGCGGCGACGATGATCCGGGCCATGGTGGCCACCGACTCGACCGGGTAGCTGCCGACGCTGGTCTCGCCCGAGAGCATCACCGCGTCGGCGCCGTCGAGCACGGCGTTCGCCACGTCGCTGGCCTCGGCGCGGGTCGGCCGGGAGGCCCCGATCATCGACTCGAGCATCTGGGTCGCGACGATGACCGGCTTGGACGCCTCGCGGGCGGCCTGGACCGCGCGCTTCTGCACCAGGGGGACCCGCTCGAGCGGCATCTCCACGCCGAGGTCGCCGCGGGCGACCATCAGCCCGTCGAAGGCCGCGACGATCTCCTCGAGGTTGTCGACGGCCTGCGGCTTCTCGATCTTGGCCAGGACGGGCAGCCGGTGGCCGACCTCGTCCATGATCTCGTGAACCCGGCGGATGTCGGCGGCGGTGCGGACGAAGGACAGCGCGACCATGTCGGCGGACAGGCTCAGCCCGAAGCGCAGGTCCTCCTCGTCCTTCTCGGACAGGGCGGGGACGCTGACGCCGATCCCTGGCAGGGACAGGCCCTTGTTGTTGCTGACCGGTCCGCCCTCGGTCACGAGCAGCCGGACCTCGGGGCCGTCGACGTCGACGACCTTGAGCGCGACCCGGCCGTCGTCGACGAGCAGCCGGTCCCCGGCCGTCACGTCGCCGGCCAGGCCGGCGTAGGTGGTGGAGACCCGGTCGTGGTTGCCGGCGACGGGCTCGGTCGTGATGGTGACCGTCTCCCCCGTGGCCCAGATCACCGGCCCGGCAGCGAAGGTGCCGAGCCGGATCTTCGGACCCTGCAGGTCGACCAGTACGCCGACCCCGCGGCCGGACTCGTCGCTGGCCTGCCGCACCCAGGTGTAGGCCTCGCGGTGCTGCTCGTACCCGCCGTGGCTGAAGTTGAGCCGGGCCACGTCCATGCCGGCGTAGACCAGCCCGCGCACCCCCTCGTAGGAGTGGGTGGCGGGACCCAAGGTGCAGACGATCTTCGCGCGGCGCTTCACCCGGCCAGGCTAGGGGCTACCGGGAGGTAGGGGTGACCGGTGCGGGGAGCAGCGTGTCCCCGCACAGCGAGCGGTCCACCGCAGCGGCCGCCGCGCGGCCCTCCGCGATGGCCCACACGATGAGCGACTGGCCGCGGCCCATGTCGCCGGCGACCCAGACGCCCGGGACGTTGGTGGCCCAGGCGTCGTCGCGGGCGACGTTGCCGCGCGCGTCGAGCTCGACGCCGAGCGCCTCGAGCAGGCCGCGGCGCTGCGGGCCGGTGAAGCCCATCGCGAGGGTGACCAGCTGGGCGGGCAGCACCCGCTCGCTGCCCTCGACCGGCTCGAAGCGGCCGTCGACCATCTCGACGTCGACGAGCTCCAGCCCGGTGACGCGCCCGCCCTCGCCGACGAAGCGCTGGGTGTTCACCGAGAACATCCGCTCGCCGCCCTCCTCGTGGGCGCTGCTGGTCCGGTAGACCAGCGGCCAGGTCGGCCACGGCGTGGTGTCGGGACGCTCCTGCGGCGGCCGCGGCATGATCTCCAGCTGGGTGATCGAGCGGGCGCCCTGTCGGATCGCCGTGCCGAGGCAGTCCGCGCCGGTGTCACCGCCGCCGATGATGACGACGTCCTTGCCCTCGGCCGTGATGGGCGGCGCCTGCAGGTCACCCTCCTGCACCCGGTTGGACGGGACGAGGTACTCCATGGCGAGGTGGACGCCCTCGAGCTCGCGGCCCTCGACCGGCAGGTCCCGGCCGAGGGTCGAGCCGCCGGCGAGCAGCACCGCGTCGTACTGCTCGCGCAGCTGCTCGACGGTCACGTCGACGCCGACGTCGACACCGGTACGGAACTCGGTGCCCTCGGCGCGCATCTGCTCCAGCCGGCGCTCCAGGACGGCCTTCT
>JBBSLB010000184.1:0-4631 GCA_038255675.1 Mycobacteriales bacterium | reverse complement strand
GCTGAACATGCTCCGCATGGAGCAGATGGTCGACACGCTCAACCCCGAGAACCGCAAGCGCTACATGCACCACTACAACTTCCCGCCGTACTCCACCGGCGAGACCGGCCGCGTCGGCTCCCCGAAGCGCCGCGAGATCGGTCACGGCGCGCTCGCCGAGCGCGCGCTCGTGCCGGTGCTGCCGAACAAGGAGGCGTTCCCGTACGCCATCCGTCAGGTCAGCGAGGCGCTGGGCTCCAACGGCTCGACGTCGATGGGCTCGGTCTGCGCCAGCACGATGTCGCTGCTCAACGCCGGTGTGCCGCTCAAGGCGCCGGTCGCGGGCATCGCGATGGGCCTGGTCTTCGAGGGCGGCGAGTACGCCACGCTCACCGACATCCTGGGCGCCGAGGACGCGTTCGGTGACATGGACTTCAAGGTCGCCGGCACCCCTCAGTTCGTCACGGCGCTGCAGCTCGACACCAAGCTCGACGGCATCCCGAGCAACGTTCTCGCCGCTGCGCTGCAGCAGGCCCGCACCGCCCGCCTCGCGATCCTCGAGGTCATGAACGAGGCGATCGACGAGCCGGACGAGATGGCGGCGACGGCGCCGCGCGTCCTGACCGTCAAGATCCCGGTGGACAAGATCGGCGAGGTCATCGGCCCGAAGGGCAAGATGATCAACCAGATCCAGGCCGACACGGGCGCCGACATCACCGTCCAGGACGACGGCACCATCTACATCGGTGCCATCGACGGCCCGTCCGCTGAGGCCGCCATGGCGACCATCAACATGATCGCCAACCCGACGATGCCGAAGGTCGGGGAGCGCTTCCTCGGCACGGTCGTCAAGACCGCTGCGTTCGGCGCCTTCGTCAGCCTGATGCCGGGCAAGGACGGCCTGGTGCACATCAGCAAGCTGGGCGGCGGCAAGCGCATCGGCAAGGTCGAGGACGTCGTCAACGTGGGCGACAAGCTGCAGGTCGAGATCCAGGAGATCGACCAGCGCGGCAAGATCAGCCTTGTGCCGGTCTCGAACGACGCGCCCGAGCCGGCTGCGGCCGAGTAAGAGTTGTCAGCACGCGCGCGAGCCCTCCCGGCCACCGGGGCGGGCGGTGCACCGGAGACGGTGCGCCGCTCGGTCCTGCCGGGAGGGCTTCGTGTCGTCTCGGAGCAGGTGCCGGGGGCCCGTTCGGCAGCCCTCGGCATCTGGGTCGGCGTCGGCAGCCGTGACGAGCGACCGTCACACCACGGCGCGTCGCACTTCCTCGAGCACCTGCTCTTCAAGGGGACCGAGCGTCGCTCCGCCTTCGAGATCACCGAGGGCATGGACGCCGTCGGCGGTGAGATGAACGCCTTCACCGACAAGGAGTTCACCTGCTACTACGCCCGGGTCCTCGACGAGGACCTGCCGCTGGCGGTCGACGTCGTCAGCGACATGGTGCTGTCCTCGGTGCTCACGGCCGAGGACGTCGAGCTCGAGCGGGGCGTGATCCTCGAGGAGATCGCCATGCACGACGACGACCCGAGCGACGCCGTGCACGACCAGTTCGCCTCGGCGCTGTTCGGCAGCTCGCCGCTCGGTCGGCCGGTCATCGGCACCGTCGACAGCATCGAGGGGCTGTCCCGTCGCTCCATCGCCGGCTTCTACGAGCGACGCTACGCCCTGCCGCAGATGGTCGTCGCGGCCGCCGGAGGGGTGGACCACGGGCGACTGCTTCGCCTGGTCCGCAAGGCCTTCGGCGATCGACTGACCGGCGATGCCGTCCCTGCCGGGCTGCGTCCGGCCGACCGCGCCGTCCCGTCCTACGCCGGGGTGTCGCACGTCGAGCGCTCCACGGAGCAGACCAACCTGGTGCTCGGCACCACCGGGCTGAGCCGTGCGGACCCGCGCCGCTTCGCGCTGTCGGTGCTGTCCGGCGCCCTTGGCGGCGGGATGTCCAGCCGGCTGTTCCAGAGCGTGCGTGAGGACCGCGGCCTGGCGTACTCCGTCTACTCCTACTCCTCCGGCCACGCCGACGCCGGGCAGTTCGCCATCTACGCCGGCTGCGCGGCGAGCAAGGTGGGCGAGGTGCTCTCGCTGGTGCGCGCCGAGCTCGACGACGTCGTCGCGCACGGACTGCGCGACGACGAGGTGCGCCGCAGCAAGGGCAGCCTGCGTGGCCAGCTGGTCCTCGGACTCGAGGACACCGGCTCGAGGATGACCCGGATCGGCAAGGCCGAGCTGGTCCACGGCGACGTGCTCAGCCCCCAGCAGGTGCTCGACGCGATCGATGCCGTCACCCCCGATGACGTCCGCGCCGTCGCGCAGGACGTGCTTGCCCGACCGCTGTCGTTGGCCGTCATCGGCCCCGTCGACGGCGCCGACCTCGAAGGAGCGATCCGGTGATCCGTCCGGTGACAAGGGTGGCCGTGCTGGGAGCGAAGGGCCGGATGGGCGCGGAGGTGGTGCGCGCCGTCGAGGCCGCCGACGACCTGGAACTGGCCGGCGCTTATGACGCGGGCGACAGCATCGAGCTGCGCGACGTGGACGTGGCCGTCGACTTCACCGCTCCTGACGCGGTGATGGACAACCTGCGCGCGTGCACCCACTTCGGCGTGCACGCCGTCGTCGGTACGACGGGCTTCACCGATCAGCGGCTGGATCAGGTCCGGGGTTGGCTCGACGGCACCGGACTGGGCATCCTGATCGCGCCGAACTTCGGCATCGCGGCGGTGCTGATGATGCAGTTCGCCGCGCAGGCCGCCCGCTTCTTCGAGTCCGTGGAGGTCGTCGAGCTGCACCACCCCGGCAAGGCCGACGCACCCTCGGGCACCGCGCGCCGCACCGCCGAGCTCATCGCTGCTGCCCGCGAGGGGATGCCGGCGATGCCCGACGCCACCACGCAGGCGCTCGAGGGTGCCCGCGGCGCCGACGTCCGCGGGATCCGGGTGCACGCCGTGCGGCTGGCCGGGCTGGTGGCGCACCAGGAGGTGCTGCTGGGCGGGTCGGGCGAGAGCCTGACGATCCGGCACGACAGCTACGACCGGGCCTCCTTCATGCCGGGCGTGCTGCTCGGCGTCCGCCAGGTCGCCTCCCGCCCGGGGCTGACGGTCGGGCTCGAGCACCTGCTCGACCTCTAGTGGCCGGCAAGCTGGGCGCCGCCTTCACCGTGCTGGTGATGGTGATGGTCAGCAGCGCCATGGCGGTCACCGGCTTCTCGCTGCTGATCAGCGGCGATCTCGTCCAGACCGGTGTCGGGATCGGCGTGCTGCTGCTCGTCGGCGTTGGCGTCGTCCTGGTCCTGGGCGAGGTGCGGCTCGGCGCCGCGAGCGCCCGGTTGGCCCGCCAGCTCGAGGCCGAGGGCGGGCTGCCCTACGACCCTCTGGGCGTGGTCAGGCTCGCCAGCGGGCGGCTGGAGAAGGCGGATGCCGACGTGATCTTCGAAGGGCGTCGGCGCGAGGTCGAGGCGGCGCCGGAGGACTGGCGGGCGTGGTGGCGGCTGGCCGCGGCCTACGGCGACGCGCGCGACCCCCGGCGCGGGCGCCGGGCGATGCGCCGGGCGGTCTCCCTCGAACGGGCCTCGCGTGACTGAGCCGGCGTACGGCCGCGCGAGCCTGGCCGACCTGATGCCGTCGGTGCTGGCCTGCCTCGGTGTGCCGGGGGAGCCGGCGACGCTCGGGCTGCCTGACGCGCACCGGGTCGCGGTGCTGCTCGTCGACGGCCTGGGCCTGCACCTGCTGGAGCGGCACGCCGACGCCGCGCCCTTCCTGTCCTCGCTGGCGGGGCGCACGCTCACCACGGGCTTTCCGTCCACCACGGTGACCAGCCTGTCGTCCTTCGGTACCGGCCTGCCGCCGGGGGAGCACGGGCTGACCGGCTACACGTCCTGGGCGCAGGAGGTCGAGCAGGTCGTCGGTTGGCTGTCCTGGACCCCGGCGGGGGGAGGTGGCGACCTGCGCAGTGAGCTCGTCCCGGAGGACGTGCAGCCGCTGGCGACGGCCTTCGAGCGGGCGGCCCGCGACGGGGTCGAGGTGACGATCGCGGCGCCGGCGCAGTTCGAGGGCAGCGGCCTGACCCGCGCCGTGCTGCGCGGCGGGCACTACCGCGGCGCCGTGACCGCGGCCGACGCGATCGCCCACGCGGTGGCCGGCAGCCAGCTCGGCGACCGATCGCTGGTCTACTGCTACACCCCCGACCTCGACACGACCGGCCACGTGCGAGGCGTCGACAGCGAGGCCTGGCGGATCGCCCTCGCCCTGATCGACCGCTACGCCGAGGAGCTCGCGGCCCGGCTGCCGCGCGGGACCGTCCTGCACGTCACCGCCGACCACGGCATGGTCGACGTCGGCGAGGCCGACAAGCTCGACCTCGACGCCCGGCCCGGGCTCATGGCCGGCGTGCGCGCCGTGGCGGGGGAGCCGCGGGCCCGGCACGTGCACGCCGTGCCCGGTGCCGAGCGTGACGTGCTCGACGCCTGGCGGGCCACGCTGGGCGATGTCGTGCAGGTGCTCAGCCGCGTGCAAGCGGTCGAGGCCGGTCTGCTCGGGCCGGTCGTCACCCCGCAGGCGCTGCGCCGCACCGGTGACGTCGTCGCGGTCTCGACCGGGGCCCTGTCGTTGGTGCAGCGCGAACGTGACCCGTTCTTCTCCGCCCTCGTCGGGCAGCACGG
>JBBSLB010000183.1:0-4805 GCA_038255675.1 Mycobacteriales bacterium | reverse complement strand
GAGCCTGCAGTCGCTGACGACCGACAACGCTCAGGGCGAGGAGTACCTCACCGACGTCGTCGGGCTGCACAAGTCGGCCGGCCTCACCGTCACCGCCCACGTCGCCGTCACGCCCGAGGAGACGATGGGCGTCAACGACCGGGTGCAGCTGTCAGAGGCGCGGCGGCTGCTGCGGGACCGCGTCGTCGCCGACCACCAGCGCGCCGGGGTCACCGTCGTCGACCCGCTCACGACCTGGATCGACGTCGACGTCGTCCTCGCGCCGGACGTCACCGTTCATCCCGGCTGCCAGCTGCACGGCCGGACCACCGTCGCCGCGGGCGCCGTCGTCGGTCCCGACACGACGCTGACCGACACCGAGGTCGGCGAGCAGGCCGTGGTGCTCAAGTCGCACTGCACCGGCGCCGTCGTCGGTGCGGGCGCCGACGTCGGCCCGTACACCTACCTCCGCCCGGGGACCCGACTCGGGGCCCGGAGCAAGGCTGGCGCGTTCGTCGAGATCAAGGCCAGCGAGGTCGGCGAGGGCAGCAAGGTGCCGCACCTGTCCTACGTCGGTGACGCGACGATCGGGGCGGGCAGCAACGTCGGTGCGGCCACGGTGTTCGTGAACTACGACGGCCGCAACAAGCACCGCACGACGGTGGGTGACGGCGTGCGGATCGGCAGCGACACCATGCTCGTGGCGCCGGTCGAGATCGGCGACGGTGCCTACACCGCAGCAGGTTCGGTCATCACGAAGGACGTCCCGGCGGGGGCGCTCGGCGTCGGCCGCGCCCAGCAGCGCAACATCGAGGGGTGGGTCTCGCGTCGCCGACCCACCGACCAGCCGGACCACCAGGGGAAGCAGCAGCCATGAGCGGCATCACGATCTCGAGCAAGAAGAGCCTGATGCTCTTCTCCGGCCGCGCCTACCCCGAGCTGGCGGCCGAGGTCGGCACCGCGCTCGACGCCGCCCCGGTGCCGACCAGCGCGTACGAGTTCGCCAACGGTGAGATCTTCGTGCGCTTCGAGGAGTCGGTGCGTGGCTCGGACGCCTTCGTCCTGCAGAGCGTCACGACGCCGGTGAACACCTGGATCATGGAGACGCTGCTCATGGTCGACGCGCTCAAGCGCGCGTCCGCCAAGCGCATCACCGTCGTCATGCCCTTCTACCCGTACGCCCGTCAGGACAAGAAGCACCGCGGTCGCGAGCCGATCAGCGCGCGGCTGATCGCCGACATGTTCAAGACGGCCGGCGCCGACCGCCTCATGACGGTCGACCTGCACACCGCGCAGATCCAGGGCTTCTTCGACGGCCCGGTGGACCACCTGTTCGCACTGCCGCTGCTGGCCGGCCACGTCGAGCAGCAGTGGGCCGACCGCGACCTGGTCGTCGTCTCCCCGGACGCCGGTCGGGTGCGGGTGGCCGAGCGCTGGACCGACCGGCTGGGCTGCGGCCTGGCGATCATCCACAAGCGGCGCGACCCGAACGTCCCGAACGAGGTCAAGGTCGGCGAGGTCGTCGGTGACGTCCAGGGCAAGACCTGCATCCTCGTCGACGACATGATCGACACCGGCGGCACCATCACCAAGGCGGCCGAGCTGCTGTTCGACAACGGCGCCGTCGACGTCATTGTCACCGCTACGCACGGCGTGCTGTCCGGCGCGGCGATGGACCGGCTGAAGAACAGCCGGATCAGCGAGGTCGTCGTGACCAACACGCTGCCGATCGCCGAGGACCAGCGCTTCGACGGGCTGACGGTGCTGTCCATCGCGCCGCTCATCGCCCGCGCGATCCGCGAGGTGTTCGAGGACGGCTCGGTCACCAGCCTGTTCGACGGCGCCGCCTAGCTGCCACGACCTGGCCTGCTACGCCGGTACGGGTTCGCGCAAGGGCTCGACGGCAGCAACCGGGGCCGGGCGCGGGCGCGTGGCGGTCGCGAGCACCACGCCCAGCAGGATGCAGCCGGCCCCGGCCAGCTGGACCGGCGTCGGCGCCTCGCCCAGCACCAGTCCGGACGCGGCTATCGCGGCGACCGGCTGGGCCAGCAGCAGCACGCTCGTCAGCGCCGCGGGCAGCCGGGGCAGCGAGCTCGAGATGAGCAGCCAGCCGAGCACCTGAGCAGTGAGCGCGAGCACGAGCAGCCAGCCCAGCGCGCGCAGCGACGGGACGGCCAGCTCGCCGAGCACCGCGCCGAGGAGCGTCGCGGTCGCGGCGGCCGAGCCGGTCGCCCACAGCAGCGGCCCGGCCAGCCGGCGCAGGTCCTTCGACCCCTGCCGCAGCACGAGGATGAAGCCGGCGTAGGCCACCGAGGTCGCGAGTCCGAGGATCACGCCGAGGACCGGGTCGCGGCCGTACGTCTGGCCGCCCAGGGCGCCGGACACCAGCGTCACGCCGAGCAGCAGCACGGGGACCGAGGCCACGAGGCCGGCGTGTGGCCGCTCGCCGAGCAGCCACCAGGCCACGGCAGCCACGACCAGCACCTGCAGGTTGCCGAGCACGGTCGCGAGCCCGGCGCCGACGGCCTCGATGGTGTGGTGCCAGAGGACCAGGTCGAAGGCGAAGAAGACGCCCGCGAGCGCGGCGATCCAGCGGGTGCGGTGCGGGAGCGGGGCGGCCAGCCGTCGGTCCTCGCGGCGGGCGAGCAGGAGCAGCAGCGGCAGCGCGAGCAGGCAGCGGCCGACCGCGGCGGTGGCCGGCGGCACGTCGGCCAGGCGCACCAACGGGCCGGACCAGGCGATGCAGAGCGCGCCGATCAGCGCGACCAGCACGGGGCGCCGTCCCATCCGTTCCACGACAGGTCTCCTCAGGTGTGTCAGCGGGCTACGCTCCTGACCGTAGAGCCGCCGGCCGTCAGGAGTCAACATGCAGGTAGCCCATGACGTCGCTCGCTCGCTCACGCTGGCCGTCGATCTGGTGAACAGCCGGCTCGGCGAGCAGGAGCTGCTCGCGGAGGTCGCCGGGCTGCGGGCCTTCCTGGACGAGCACGAGGTGAGCGGGTCGCGCAGCCTGTCGCGCGACGACCTTGAGGAGGTGCATGCGCTGCGCCCCCGGCTGCGGGCGGTGTGGCGTGCCCGCGACATGCGGCAGGCCGCGGGCGTGGTCAACGGGCTGGTCGCCGAGGCGGGGGCGCTGCCGCAGCTAACCGACCACGACGGCTGGGACTGGCACCTGCACTGGACCGCCCCGTCGGCGCGGGTCAGCTCCCGGCTGGCCGCCGACGTGGGCATGGCGCTGGCCGAGGTCCTGCGCGCCGACGGCACCGAACGGCTGCGCACCTGCGAGGCGCCGGACTGCGAGGCGGTGTTCGTCGACCTGTCGCGCAACCGCTCCCGGCGGTACTGCGACACCGGCAACTGCGGCAACCGACTGCACGTCGCGGCCTACCGCGCCCGACTGCGCTCGGTCGACGACAGCGGCTCCGTCGCCGAGTCGGGCGACGGCTAGACTCGTCCACTGCGCACTTGCGCCCACCTGCCTGCCGTTGCATGCACCCGTACCGTTCGAGGAGTCCCGCTGTGTCCGAGGTCCGCATCGCCGCCGAGCCCCGCACCGAGTTCGGCAAGGGCCCGTCGCGGCGCATCCGCCGGGCCAACAAGGTTCCCGCGGTCCTGTACGGCCACGGCGACGCCCCGCGCCACTTCACCCTGCCGGGCCACGAGCTCATGCTGGCCCTCAAGCACGACGCCAACGCGCTGCTCACGCTGCAGACCGAGGACGGCGATCAGCTCGCCCTTCCCAAGAGCGTCGTGCGGGACCCGATCAAGGGCCACCTCGAGCACGTCGACCTCGTCGCCGTCCGCAAGGGCGAGAAGGTCACCGTCGAGGTCCCGGTCCAGCTCACCGGTGACGCGGCGCCCGACACCCTGGTCGACCAGCAGACGATGACGCTGACCGTCATCGCCGACGCGACCGCCCTTCCCGACCACCTCGAGCTGAGCATCAAGGGCAAGCGCGCCGGCTCCAGCCTGCACGCCAGCGACGTGAAGCTCCCCGCCGGCACCGAGCTCGCGCAGGACCCCGAGCACGTCATCGTCGCCTTCCTCGGCGTGCAGTCCGAGGAGCAGCTCGAGGCCGAGCTGGCCGAGGCCGAGGCGGAGCTGGGCTCCGGCCAGGCCGGCGCCGAGGCGATCGCCGAGGCCGAGGCCGAGGAGGCCGGCGACACCGGCAGCGAGAGCGACAAGGCGGGCGAGGGCGACGAGGTCGGCGAGACCGACGCGCCGAAGTCCGAGACGCCCGCCCCGTAGGCAGTGTCCGACGAGCGCTGGCTCGTCGTCGGGCTCGGGAACCCTGGCCCCTCGTACGCCGGCAACCGGCACAACGTCGGGTTCATGGTCCTGGACCTGCTCGGCGGGCGCGTCGGCGCCCGCTTCAAGGCCCACAAGGGCCGGGCCGACGTCGTCGAGGGTCGACTGGCCGGCCTGCCGTCCGTGCTGGCCAAGCCCAAGACGTACATGAACCTGTCCGGCGGCCCGGTCGCGAGCCTGCGCGACTTCTTCAAGGTGCCCGTCGAGCGGATCGTCGTCGTGCACGACGAGCTCGACATCCCCTACGGCACGGTGCGTCTCAAGCTCGGCGGCGGCGACAACGGTCACAACGGCCTGCGGTCGATCACCTCCTCAATCGGGAGCAAGGACTACCTGCGCGTACGCGTCGGCGTCGGCCGCCCGCCCGGTCGGCAGGACCCGGCCGACTACGTCCTCAAGGACTTCTCCGCGGTGGAGCGCAAGGAGCTCGGCTTCCACGTCGACCGCGCGGCCGACGCCGTCGAGGCGCTGCTGACCACCCCGCTGGCCGACGCGCAGAACGTCTTCCACGCCGCGCT
>JBBSLB010000182.1:0-4872 GCA_038255675.1 Mycobacteriales bacterium | reverse complement strand
CAAGATCCTCACCGCCCGTGAGGCGGTGGAGTACGGGATCATCGACGAGGTCGTGGCCTCCCGCAAGATCGCCGCCGGCTCGAGCACGGCCGCCGGCCGGTAGGACGCACGCTGCGCGGGGCCGGGTGCTCGATCCCTGGTCCGGCCCCCGCGAGGACCGCCGAGCGGCTCCACCACTTGGCGCAAGGGACTGGATCTGGCGGTGCCAAGCGGTACCGTCGCCGAACGGCTCTCCGGCCTGGTGCCGGGGACGACGAGGGACGAGGTACACCGCGGTGGCACGCATCGGTGACGGCGGCGACCTGCTGAAGTGCTCGTTCTGCGGCAAGTCGCAGAAGCAGGTGAAGAAGCTCATCGCAGGTCCGGGCGTCTACATCTGCGACGAGTGCATCGACCTCTGCAACGAGATCATCGAGGAGGAGCTCAGCGAGAGCTCCGAGCTGAAGTGGGACGCGCTCCCCACGCCGCGCGAGATCTACGACTTCCTCGACCAGTACGTCATCGGCCAGGACACCGCCAAGCGGACCCTGGCGGTCGCGGTCTACAACCACTACAAGCGCGTGCAGGCCGGCGGCAACGAGAAGGACCCCGTCGAGCTGCAGAAGAGCAACATCCTGCTCCTGGGTCCGACCGGCTGCGGCAAGACGCTGCTGGCGCAGACGCTGGCCAAGATGCTCAACGTCCCGTTCGCCATCGCCGACGCGACGGCGCTGACGGAGGCCGGGTACGTCGGCGAGGACGTCGAGAACATCCTGCTCAAGCTCATCCAGGCCGCTGACTACGACGTCAAGAAGGCCGAGACCGGGATCATCTACATCGACGAAGTCGACAAGATCGCCCGCAAGAGCGAGAACCCGTCGATCACCCGCGACGTCTCCGGCGAGGGCGTGCAGCAGGCCCTGCTGAAGATCCTCGAGGGCACGACCGCGTCGGTCCCGCCGCAGGGCGGCCGCAAGCACCCGCACCAGGAGTTCATCCAGATCGACACGACCAACGTCCTGTTCATCGTGGGCGGGGCCTTCTCCGGACTCGACAAGGTCATCGAGCAGCGCATCGGCAAGAAGGCCGTTGGCTTCGGTGCCGTGCTGCACTCCAAGCACGAGGTCGACGCCGGCAACGTCTTCGGCGACGCCATGCCCGAGGACCTGCTCAAGTACGGGATGATCCCGGAGTTCGTCGGCCGCCTGCCGGTGCTCACCAGCGTCCACAACCTCGACCGCGAGGCGCTGATCCGGATCCTCACCGAGCCGAAGAACGCGCTGGTGCGGCAGTACCACCGGCTGTTCGAGCTCGACGGCGTCGAGCTGGAGTTCAGCGAGGACGCTCTGCACGCCATCGCCGACCAGGCGATCCTGCGCGGCACCGGCGCGCGCGGCCTGCGGGCCATCCTCGAGGAGGTCCTCAACTCCGCGATGTACGACCTGCCCTCGCGCGGCGACGTCGCGAAGTGCCTGGTCACCCGCGAGGTCGTTCTCGAGCACGTCGCCCCGACCCTCGTCCCCCGTGACGCGGCCACCCCGGCCCGCCGCGAGCGTCGCGAGAAGTCCGCCTGACGGTCGTCTCACGCAACGCCCGGGCCAGCTGGCCCGGGCGTGACGCGCGCCTCTGCTTGCTGATCGCTTGCTCCGGCTAGCACTGGGCATCGGGAGGGGAGTCCGGCCGCAGGGTCGAGGCTCCCCCTTTCGAGAGGTACACCCCCATGGCTCAGACCAAGGCGACCAACGCCACCGAGACCGTCGTTGCGACGGTCGACCTCACCGTCGAGGAGGGCGACCGCGGGCTCAAGGGCCCGAGCGGCCCCGTCGGCCCGGCTGGTGAGAAGGGCGACAAGGGTTCCAAGGGTCCCGTCGGGCCGGCTGGTCTGGCCGGCGAGCGGGGCGACAAGGGCGTCAAGGGTCCGGTCGGTCCGCTCGGCGAGGCTGGCGACAAGGGCATCAAGGGCGCGACCGGTCCCCTGGGCCCGCTCGGCGAGCCCGGCGACCAGGGCACCAAGGGTGCGACCGGCCCGCTCGGTGTCCAGGGCATCCAGGGCGGCAAGGGCCCGGAGGGCCTGACCGGCCCGCAGGGCGACAAGGGTCTGCCGGGTTCCACCGGCCTGACCGGTGAGCAGGGCGAGACCGGCCCCGAGGGCCTGATCGGCGCCCGTGGCGAGACGGGCCCGCAGGGCGAGGTCGGCGAGCAGGGCCTCCAGGGCGAGGTCGGCGAGCAGGGCACGGTCGGTGAGCAGGGCGAGCGCGGACAGGTCGGTCTGCAGGGCGAGCGCGGCTCCGCGGGGGCGCAGGGCGTCGTCGGTGAGCAGGGCGTCAAGGGACTGCCGGGTGAGATCGGCGAGCAGGGGCCGACCGGCCAGCCGGGCCGGCCGGGCGAGCAGGGGCTGCGCGGTGGCCAGGGCCAGCGCGGTGTCATCGGCGAGACGGGCGCGAAGGGCCTGACCGGCGAGCAGGGCGACCAGGGCGAGCAGGGCGAGTCCGGCGTCGTCGGCATCGCCGGTCAGCAGGGCCCGCAGGGAGCCCAGGGTCCGGCGGGCGCCGTCGGCCCCGTGGGCCTGCCCGGTGTCCAGGGCGTGCAGGGCGTTTCCGGACCGGCCTGGCTCTACCAGCCGACCCCGGCTGAGCTCGTCGCCAAGGTCAAGCAGGCTGCAGCGGACGTCTCCGTCCGCACCGTGCTCGACCCCCGGGTCGGCGCTCGTTACGTCGCCGAGGTCACGTCCCGGCTGGTGAAGCTGCAGGGTGGGCTGATCCTGCGCGCGATCATCACGACCGACGCGCCCGTTTTCGAGGTGGCCGTCGACCGGTCCAACGTGCGGTCCATCGCCTAGTCAGCTGCACACTCGTCGCAAGCCCCTCCCCCTCGGGAGGGGCTTGCGCCGTCCTGGGACTCGCTATTCCTCGAGCCGGTAGCCCGCGAGCTGGCGAGCCTGCGCGACCAGCCGGCCCTCGCTGTCCCAGATCTCGCACTCCTCGTCGAGCCAGCCGTCGCGCAGCAGCCGGGCGCGCTGCATGACGCGCAGCCAGCCGGGCGCCGGCACCCCGCGCAGCAGCACCGTCAGCTCGAGCGTCGGCACCCAGCCCATGAGGCCGAGGTCGAAGGTCACCGGCGGCATCGCGTCCGCGAAGACCAGCAGGTCGAGCGGGGTGGCGTCGGCGCCGTCGTCGCGACGCATCCAGCCCTGCACGTGCGCCTGCCCCTGCGGCTTGCCGAGTGCCCACTGCGCGGTCGCCATGTCCAGGCGCAGGTCGACGTGGTCGAAGTAGCCGACGACCCGACCGGTCGGCCCGACCGACGGCGTGCGCGGGCAGTCCTCCAGCGGCGGCAGCTCGGGCGGTCCGCCCGGCGCGCTCCAGTGGTCGTCGCCGGAGGCCAGCGTGCTGTGCGACAGCAGCACCTCGACGCGGGCGTCGCCGGACTGCAGCAGCCGCACCCGCGACGAGGCGACCCGCCGGCCGGTGCGCAACCGCTCGACCTCCACGTGCGCCGGGCCGGCGTCGGGGGAGGACAAGTAGTGGGCGCTGACGACCATCGGGTGTGGATGCGCCTGGTCGAGCGCGGGCTCGACGGCGGTGCGCAGCAGGTAGCCGCCGTGCGGCTTGCCGCCGACCGCCCAGCCGGGGTCGAGCTCGACGTCGGTGGTGCTCACGAGGAGGGCTCCTTGTAGCCGGCCAGCTGCCGGGCCTGGACGACCAGGTGCCCGGCGCTGTCCCAGACCTCGCACTCCTCGTCGAGCCACCCGCCGGACACCAGCCGGGCACGCTGCACGCAGCGCAGCCAGCCCTGCACCGGCACCGACCGCAGGTAGACGGTCAGCTCGAGCGTCGGCACCCAGCCTGCGATGCCCATCTCGAAGGTCACCGGCGGCAGCGCGTCGGCGACGGTGAGCAGCATCAGCGGGTCGACCTCGCGGCCGGTGGCCGAGCGCACCCAGGCGCGCACCTCTGCCCCGCCGCCGAACGAGCCGCGCGTCCAGGCCGCCGTCGCCGGGTCCAGGCGGATCTCGAGCTGCTCGACGATGCCGTTGCGGGCCGCGCCGTCCGGCATGGCGTGTCGGAGGCAGTCCTCGGGCAGCGGCAGCTGCGGGGGAGCGGTCGACAGGTGCAGCGGGCGGTGGCCCGGCTCCGGCAGCCGACCGGCGGTGATGATCGTCGACACCTTGGGACGACCGCCCTGCGAGAGCTGCGCGCGCAGCGTGCCGACCGAGCGGCCCTCGCGCAGCACCTCGACGTCGAGGTCGGCGCTGCCCACCTTCGGCGCCGCGGCGTAGTGGGCGCTGACGGCGAGCGGGTGCGGGTGCTCGGTGTGGGCCAGCGCCTCGCGGGTGATCGTCTCGAGCAGCCAGCCGCCGTGCAGGACGCCGGCGCCGTACGCCCAGGTGTCGGGCAGGTCGAGGGAGACGGTCGAGGAGGTCACGACGAGCGACAGTAACGGGGTCGCGGACGCTCCCTAGACTGACCCGGTGACCGAACCCCGCCGCGTCCCCGACCGACCTTCGCTCGACGGACTCGAGGCGACCTGGGACGCGGTCTGGCAGCAGACCGGTACCTACCGCTTCGACCGGACAGCCGAGCGGGCCCACGTCTACGCCATCGACACGCCGCCGCCGACCGTCTCCGGCAGCCTGCACGTCGGCCACGTCTTCAGCTACACCCACACCGACCTGCTCGCGCGCTACCAGCGGATGACCGGCAAGTCGGTCTTCTACCCGATGGGCTGGGACGACAACGGCCTGCCGACCGAGCGTCGGGTGCAGAACTACTACGGCGTGCGCTGCGACCCGAGCCAGCCGTACGACCCGACCTATGCGCCGCCGGCCGACGCGGGGGCGCTGAAGAAGGGCGCCCCGCAGGTCTCGATCAGCCGGCAGAACTTCGTCGAGCT
>JBBSLB010000181.1:0-4951 GCA_038255675.1 Mycobacteriales bacterium | reverse complement strand
GCGCGCGGGGCAGGCCATGCTGCCGCCAGCCGTACGACGAGAGGTTGGACCGTGACGCTGCAGATCAAGCCGGGGACGACGTGGGACGAGGTCTACGCGCGAGCCCGCGCGGCCGCCCCGGAGGCCTTCGACGCCGATCGGATCCTCAACCTGTCCGGCGGGGAGTGGACCCGCGCCGGCGAGCCGGGTGAGCACATCACTCCGGTGGACGGCTCGGCGATCCAGGGCCCACCGCGGATCAGCCACGACGAGGCGGTGAAGGCGGTCCAGCAGGCCGCCGTCGAGCACAAGGCCTGGGGCCAGGTGGACCTCGACGAGCGCAAGCGCCGGGTCGCCGACGCCGTCGCCGAGATGCGCCAGCACCGCGACACGCTGGCGCTGCTGCTGGTGTGGGAGATCGGCAAGCCGTGGAAGCTCGCCTGCGACGACGTCGACCGCGCGCTGGACGGCGTCGACTGGTACCTCGCACAGATCGAACGGCAGCTGCAGGGGCGTCGTCCGCTGCCGGGTCCCGTGAGCAACATCGCGTCGTGGAACTACCCGATGTCGGTGCAGGTCCACGCCGAGCTGGTGCAGTGCCTGGCCGGCAACGGCGTGGTCGCCAAGACCCCCTCGCAGGGCGGCTTCCACACCCTGACGCTGGCCCACGCGTTCATGAAGCGGGCCGGGCTGCCGGTGACGCTGCTGTCCGGCGTCGGCGCGCAGCTCGGCGACGCGCTCATCAGCAGCCCCGAGATCGGCGCGCTGGCCTTCGTCGGCGGCCGCGCGAACGGCCGCAAGGCCGCCACGACGCTGGCCGACACCGGCAAGCGCCACCTGCTCGAGCAGGAGGGCCTGAACGTCTGGGGCGTCTGGGACTACTCCGACTGGGAGTCGCTGGCCGCGCACCTGAAGAAGGGCTTCGACTACGCCAAGCAGCGCTGCACCGCCTACCCGCGCTACGCCGTGCAACGCGAGCTGCTGCCGGAGTTCCTGGAGATGTACCTGCCGGTCGTGAAGAGCCTGCAGTTCGGCCACCCGCTCGCCGTCGAGAGCGCCGACGACGAGCTGCCGGTGCTCAACTTCGGTCCGGTCATCCACGCCACCAAGGCCGCCGAGCTGCGCGAGCAGTTCGACGCCGCCGTGGCCGGCAACGGCATCCCGCTCTACCGCGGCTCGCTGGCCTCCGGTCGCTTCCTCGAAGGCCAGGACACCGGCGCCTACGTCGCGCCGGCCTGCGTGCTGGAGCCGCCGCCGTCGTGGTCGCTGCGGCATGCCGAGCCATTCGGCCCGCTCGACTCGATCGTGCTGGTCGACAGCGAGGCCGAGCTGCTCGCCGCGATGAACGCCTCCAACGGCTGCCTGGTCGCCTCCGTCGCGACCGACGACGCCGACTTTGGTGCGCGGATCGCCGAGGAGCTGCAGAGCTTCAAGGTCGGCATCAACAAGCCGCGCAGCCGCGGCGACCGCGAGGAGGTCTTCGGCGGCAAGGGCGCGTCCTGGAAGGGCGCCTTCGTCGGCGGCGACCTGCTCGTCCAGGCCGTCACCGAGGGCGACGGCCAGGTCTACGGCAACTTCCCGACCTACTCCCTCTACCCCGAGAAGGTCTGACCCCGCCCGACGCCCGCTCTCGCTGATCAACAGGTGGATGACGTCCGACACGCCGGCGTGTCGGACGTGATCATCCTGATGATCTCCAGGGGCGGGGCGGGGCGGGGCGCTACAGGGGCGGGGCGGGGCGGGTCAGGTGCGGGCGCGGGCGGTGGCCAGGCCGAACAGCACCAGGTCCACCTGCCGGCCGTCGACCTCGACGAGGTCGGCGCAGCTGCGGCCCGCCTCGGCGACGTCGGCGACGGTGCGGGCGCCCGCCTCGCACAGCTCCCGCGCGAGCAGCCCCTTGGTGTGCTTGTTGTCGTGGCTGACGACGGCCCGGGTGCCGTCGGTCTCGCGCAGCACGCGCACCTGCACCGCACCGGGTACCCGCGCGAGCGCGGCGTACGGCCCCGAGCGCAGGTCGACGACCAGGCCGCGGTGCGCGGCCAGCTCCGGCTCGAGCACCGGGCGCCAGGCGGCTGCCAGCGAGCCGATGCCGGGCAGCGAGGTGCCACCGGACAGCCGGTAGGCCGGCACCCGGTCGGTCGGTGACAGCAGCCCGAACAGCGCGCTCGCGACCCGCAACGACGCGTTCGCGCGGCGCCGTCCGGCCGGCGTCAGGGTGGCGTACGACAGCGCCTCGTAGACGACGCCGGTGTAGCGGCGCTCCGCCGGCAGCGTGCCGGACGTGGTCAGGACGGCGTCCTTCTCGACCTCGCCGGCGGGGCAGCCGAGCGCCGCCTGCAAGCCCGCGGGATCGGCCACTGCGGCGGTCTGCAGCGCCTCGACGAGCCGAGCGCGTACACCGTTCAGTGCGGGGTGCGAGAGGCCGTCCAGGGCGAGTGGTGCGCCGCGCCCGCCAGGGGCCTTGCCCTCGGACGGGGGCAGCAGGACGAGCACCCGCTCACGCTAGCGGCGACCGACGCTGCGAGCGCGCCCCGCCGCGTGGGCGCCCGGTCCTGCCGGGCAGCGCCGATAGGCTCGGGCGCTCCCGCCCCACCTGGAGGTCCTCCGTGCTGCGCATGTCCACCCTGTTCCTGCGCACGCTGCGCGAGGACCCGGCGGACGCGGAGGTCCCGAGCCACCGTCTGCTCGTGCGCGCCGGCTACGTCCGCCGGGTCGCCCCCGGCGTCTACTCCTGGCTCCCGCTCGGCGTGCGGATGCTGGCCAACGTCAGCCGGGTCATCCGCGAGGAGATGGACCGGATCGGCGCGCAGGAGGTGCTCTTCCCCGCACTGATCCCGCGCGAGCCGTACGAGGCCAGTGGCCGGTGGACCGAGTACGGCGACCTGCTCTTCCGGCTCAAGGACCGGCGCGGCAACGACTACCTGCTCGGGCCGACCCACGAGGAGCTGTTCACCCTCATGGTCAAGGGCGAGTACAGCTCGTACAAGGACCTCCCGGTGATGCTCTACCAGGTCCAGACGAAGTACCGCGACGAGGCGCGTCCCCGCGCCGGCATCCTGCGCGGCCGCGAATTCGTCATGAAGGACAGCTACTCCTTCGACCTCGACGACGAGGGGCTGCAGCGGTCCTACGACCTGCACCGCGAGGCCTACACGCGGACCTTCGAGCGGCTCGGCATGGACTACCGGATCGTGTCCGCGGTGAGCGGCGCGATGGGTGGCAGCGCGTCCGAGGAGTTCCTGGCGCCGGCGCCGACCGGTGAGGACACCTTCGTGTCGTGCAGCTCGTGCGACTACGCCGCCAACACCGAGGCCGTCGAGCTGAGCGCTCCCGAGCCGACCGATCCCGCGGCGCAGCCGGCGATGGAGGTGCTCGACACCCCCGACACCCCGACGATCGACACCTTGGTCGCGGTGCTCAAGGACCTCGGCCACGACGTCTCCGCGAGCGGGACGCTCAAGAACGTCGTCGTCCTGCTGCGCTGGCCGGACGGGAGGGTCGAGCCGCTCGTCGTGGGCGTGCCCGGCGATCGCGAGGTCGACGTGAAGCGGCTCGAGGCCAACGTCACGCCGGCCGAGGTGCTGCCGTTCGAGAAGTTCGACCAGCACCCCCAGCTGGTCAAGGGCTACATCGGCCCGCAGGGCCTCGAGGGGATGCGCTACGTCGTCGACCCGCTCGTCGTCCGCGGCAGCGCCTGGGCGACCGGCGCCAACGTCCAGGGCAAGCACGCCGTGAACGTCGTGCTGGGCCGTGACTTCGAGCCGTCCGGGGTGGTGCCGGCCGCCGAGGTGCGCGCCGGCGACCCCTGCGGCCGCTGCGGCGAGCCGCTCGAGATCGGCCGCGGCATCGAGATCGGCCACATCTTCCAGCTCGGTCGCAAGTACGCCGACGCCTTCGGCCTCGACCTGCTCGGCCCGGACGGCAAGCCGGTCCGGGTGACCATGGGCTCGTACGGCATCGGCGTCTCGCGGGCGATCGCTGCCATCGCCGAGCAGTCCTTCGACGACAAGGGGCTGGTCTGGTCCCGCGAGGTCGCCCCCGTCGACGTGCACGTCGTGGGCATCGGCAAGGGCGAGCAGAAGGCCGTCGCCGAGCGGGTCGCGACCGAGCTCGAGGAGCGCGGTCTCACGGTCCTGCTCGACGACCGACCCAAGGTGTCGCCCGGCGTGGCCTTCAAGGATGCCGAGCTGATCGGCGTGCCGACCTCGGTCGTCATCGGCCGCGGGCTGGACGACGGCGAGATCGAGCTTCGTGACAGGGCCTCCGGCGAGAGCCGGATCGTCGCGCTCGAGGGACTGGTCGACACCGTGCTGACGGAGGTACGCGGCTGAGCGGCCGCGGGACGCCCGCGACGCTGCTGCTGGCCCGCGAGGCTGTGCCGCACGTCGTGCACGCCTACGAGGTCGACCCGTCGTCCGCCTCCTACGGCGAGGCCGCCGCGGCGGCGCTGGGCATCGAGCCCGAGCGGATGCTCAAGACGCTGCTGGCCGTCGTCGACGGACGGCTCGTCTGCGGCGTCGTCCCGGTCGCAGGTTCGCTGGACCTCAAGGCGCTGGCGACCGCGGTCGGCGGCAAGCGCGGTGTCATGGCCGAGCCGGCGGCGGCGGAGCGCGCGACCGGCTACGTCGTCGGCGGGATCAGCCCGCTCGGGCAGCGCACCCGGCTCCCGACGGTCGTCGACGAGACCGCGGAGCTCTTCGACACCGTCTTCGTCAGTGCCGGCCGGCGCGGGCTGTCCGTGCAGCTCGCCCCGGCGGAGCTGCTGCGGCTGACCGGCGCCATGGTCGCCGACATCGCGCGCTGACGGTCAGGCCGTCCCGGGGAAGGCGGAGGTGAGCGGGCTGGCGCCGGCCTCGCGACGCCACTGGGCGGCGCGCACGGCGCACTCGGTCAGCCCCGCGACCGCCAGCGAGCGCAGCGGCCGGTCGTCGGTGCCGGCGACCAGGTCGCGCCAGCGGACCGCCAGCTCCTC
>JBBSLB010000180.1:0-4994 GCA_038255675.1 Mycobacteriales bacterium | reverse complement strand
TGTGCGCGGGTGCTCCCGACACCCCTGAGATCGCCTCTGAGACAGAGTATCTCGTGGAGGACCTCCAGCGGGCGCGCACCGGGGTGGTGCTCATCAGCGACATGCTGCCCAAGGGCGACGTGGTGCAGCTGCTGTCGCACGCGACCGCCTTCGTCTGCCCGTCGGTCTACGAGCCGCTCGGCATCGTCAACCTCGAGGCGATGGCCTGCGGCACGGCCGTGGTCGCCTCCGACGTCGGCGGCATCCCCGAGGTGGTCCTCGACGGTGAGACGGGGGTGCTCGTCCACTACGACCAGGCCGACCCGCGCGGCTTCGAGACCGGCCTCGCTGCCGCTCTCACCTCGGTGCTCGACGACCCGGCCCGAGCCGCCGAGATGGGCAGGGCCGGACGCGCGCGCGCGGTCGCCGACTTCAGCTGGGACGCGATCGCCGAGCAGACGCTCGACGTCTACCGGGGCGTGCTGCGCACCTAGAAGGGTGCGGCGTCCGCGTCGAGCGACACCAGCAGGTCGTGCAGGGCAGCGAAGACCCCGGGAGAGGCCGCAACCACCATGTCCGAGCCCTCCGGTCGGCCGCGCAGCCCGGCGACCCGGGCCCCAGCCTCCCGGGCTATCAGGGCGCCGGCGGTCCAGTCCCAGGGGCTCATCCCCTGCTCGTAGTAGGCGTCGACCCGCCCGGCTGCCACCGCGCAGAGGTCGAGCGCACCCGCGCCCACCCGGCGGATGTCGCGCACCGCCGGCAGCAGTGTCGGCAGCAGCGCCGCCTGCGCCGCCCTCCGCTGCGCGTCGTAGCCGAAGCCGGTGGCCACCAGCGCCTGCGCCAGCTCGGTCACCTGGTTGCAGTGCAGCGGCCGGTCGTCCAGCGCCGCGCCGCCGCCTCGTACGGCGGTGAAGAGCTCGTCCTTGGACGGGTCGTAGACGACGCCGACCTCGGTCCTGCCGTCGACCTCGACACCGATCGAGACGGCCCACTGCGGCAGGCCGTAGAGGTAGTTGACCGTGCCGTCGATCGGGTCGATCACCCAGCGCACCCCGGTCGTGCCCTCGTCGGAGGCGCCCTCCTCCCCCAGCACGCCGTCACCCGGCCGGACTGACCGGATGCCCTCGACGAGCAGCGCCTCGCTGGCCCGGTCGGCGGCGGTGACGACGTCGGTCGGCGTGGACTTGGTGTCCGAGCGACCCAGGTCGGCGTGCATGGACAGCGCCAGCGCGCCGGCGCTGCGGGCCAGGTCGACGGCGAGAGCGAGCAGGTCGGCGGGGTCGGGAGGAGTCACCCGACCAGTGTCGGGCAGGGGCCGCTGTGGCACCGGCAACCTTCATGCGCTAGAACGGCGTTCGGTTTCCCGCCCCATCCCCCCTGCCTCGGAGGACTCTCGTGGACCTGCGCCACAGCGACCCGGATGAGGAGTTCCGCACGGAGCTCCGCGCCTGGCTCGACACCAACCTGCCCCTGGAGATGCGCCAGCCGGAGTTCTGGCGCGGCAAGAGCGACGACGAGCGCTTCGAGGTCCGCCGCGAGTGGGAGGCCGGCAAGGCCCGCGCAGGCTTCGCCGGCATCGTCTGGCCGACCGAGTACGGCGGTCGCGGCGGCACGCCGACCATGAAGGCGATCTACGACGAGGAGATGGCCAAGGCCAACGCCCCGTCGTCGGTCAACCCGCTCGGCCTGGCCTTCCTCGCCCCGACCGTCATGGCCCTGGGCACCGAGGAGCAGAAGCGCGAGATCATCAAGCCGTTGCTGCACTGCGAGGTCATCTGGTGCCAGGGCTTCTCCGAGCCCGGCGCCGGCTCCGACCTCGCCGCCTTGTCGATGAAGGCCGAGCAGCAGGGCGACGAGTACGTCCTGAACGGCCAGAAGATCTGGACCACGAACGCCATGCACGGCGACAAGATCTTCACCATGGCGCGCACCAGTTCGCCCGAGGGCGGCAAGAAGCACGCCGGCATCTCGATGCTGCTGGTCGACATGCACCAGCCCGGCATCTCGGCCCGCCCGCTCAAGCAGATGACCGGCGCCAGCGAGTTCGGCGAGGTGTTCTACACCGACGCGACCGTCCCGGTGACGGACATCCTCGGCGGCGAGGGCAATGGCTGGGCGACCGCCATGCTGCTGCTGTCCTTCGAGCGGGGCTCCTCGGCGATCAGCCAGTACACCGAGTTCCACAAGCAGTGGGAGGAGGTCGTCGAGCTGGCACAGACCCTCGACCGCGACGGGCAGCCGGCCGCGAAGGACCCGGTCCTGCGCCAGAAGCTGGCCCAGTCGCTGGTCGACCTCGAGTGCCTGAAGTACCACTCCTGGCACGTCCTCACCCAGACCTCGCAGGGCAAGGACCTCGGCTTCGAGGCGTCGATGACCAAGATGATGTGGTCGGACACCTTCCGCCGCGTGAGCGACACCTACGAGTCGGTCGTGGGGCTGGGCTTCCAGGTGCCGGACCCGCGCGAGGACCTCTCGCTCACCGAGCTCAGCACCCTGGCCATGTGGTCGCGCAGCTGCACCATCTGGGGCGGCTCCCAGCAGGTCCAGCGCACCGTCGTCGCCGAGCGCGTGCTCGGCCTCCCCCGCTAGGCACGAGGAGCCCGAGATGCAGTTCCAGCTGACCGACGAGCAGCGCGCCCTCCAGGACGCCGTCCGTTCCTACCTGCGCGACCGCTTCGGCCCGGACAAGGTCCGCGCCCTCTACGAGGACCCGTCCTCCGACGGCGTGCCCGCCGACCTGTGGCGCGCAGTCGGCGAGCAGGGCTGGCTGGCCGTGCTCGTCCCCGAGGAGTACGACGGCATCGGCCTCGGCCTGCTCGACGCCGCCGTCCTCGCCCGTGCCTTCGGCGCCGGCACCGTCCCTGGCCCGTGGACCAGCACGGTCGTGCTCGGCGAGGCGCTGCGCCTGGCCGGCTCGCCCGAGCAGCAGAAGTCGTTGCTGCCGGGCCTTGCCGCCGGCGAGGTCAAGGGCGCCGTCGCGCTGCTGAAGCCCGGCTCGTCCACTCCCTCCGGCGCCCCGGCGCAGGCCTCCGGCGGGACGCTGTCCGGCACCCTCGCGATGGTCGAGTATGCCGAGGTGGCCGACTCGCTGCTCGTCGCCGCGCAGGACGGCCTCTACCTGGTCGACCCTCGCGGCAGCGGCGTGACCATCACCGCGCACGAGACCCTCGACCGGACCTCGCGGCTGTCCACCGTCGTGCTCGACGGGGCAGCCGGCGACCGGCTCGAGGGCAGCACCCCCGAAGTGGTGCAGGACCTGCTCGACCGCGCAGCCGTCCTGGTCGCCAACGAGCTGGTGGGCCTGGCCCGCTTCTCTCTCAACGACACGGTGGAGTACGACAAGACCCGCGTGCAGTTCGGCAAGCCTGTCGGGTCTTTCCAGGCGATCAAGCACCACCTGGCCGACCTGCACATGATGACCGTGATGGCCGAGCACGCCGGGCTCTACGCCGCCCACGCCGCTGACGTCGACGCCGCCGACAAGCAGGTCGCCGCCTCCATCGCGAAGGCCAAGGCCAGCGACGTCGCCTTCGAGGTGACCGGGGCGATGATCCAGTACCACGGCGGCATCGGCTACACGTGGGAGCACCACGCGCACTTCTACTTCAAGCGCGCGAACCGCCTGCAGCACACCTGGGGCGACGCCAGCCAGCACCGCGAGCGCATCGCGCGACTGCTCATCGACACAGCCCAGTCCTCCGACGCCACCGGGGTCGCCCCCGCCGGCACCGCGGGCGTACAGGGGTCCGGCGTAGCGGCGGGTGCGGCGTGAGCGTCGCGCTCGTCACCGGCGGGGCCTCCGGCTTCGGCGCGGAGGTGGCCCGGCAGCTCGTCCGCCGGGGTGACTCGGTGGTGCTGTGCGACATCGACGAGGCGGGCGGCCAGGCCGTCGCGGACGAGCTCGGCGCGACCTTCCTGCGCTGCGACGTCAGCGACTACGAGCAGGTCGTCGCGACGACAGACGCCGCGGAGCAGGTGCACGGCGGGCTGGACCTGGTGTTCCTCAACGCCGGCATCTCGACCGGCTGCGGGATCGCGGAGGACTTCGATCTCGCCCGCTACCGCCGGGCCAACGGCATCAACCTGGACGGGGTCGTGTTCGGCGCGCACGCGGCGATTCCGGCGCTGCGCCGGCGTGGCGGCGGCTCGATCGTCGCGACCGCCTCGATGGCCGGCCTGACGGGCACGCCCTTCGACCCCGTCTACGGGGCGAACAAGCACGCGGTCGTCGGACTGGTACGCGCGCTCGGGCCCGCACTGGCACCGGACCTGATCCGGGTCAACGCCTTCTGTCCCGGCTTCGCCGAGACCAAGATCATCACCGATATCAAGTCCACGCTCCAGGACAGCGGAGTCCCGATCATCCCGGTGGACGTCGCCGGGCGCGCCGTGCTGTCGGCGTTCGACTCGAGCGAGACCGGCCAGGCGTTCCTGCTGCAGGCCGGACGGGACGTGATGGTCTACAAGTTCCGCGGCATCCCCGGTCCGCTCGACGAGAGCGGCAACCCGGCCCGGCCGGCCGACCCGACCGGAATCCCCACTGGCATGGCGGAGCCGCCGCCCGCATGACCTGATCCTCGTGAATGAGCCCCTGCCGCCGGTCGGCTGCAGAGGCACCCGTGGCCGAGCGCTGGAGGCCCACCCAGCCGTCGGCTGTGGACAACAGGCCCGATCCCGCCAGCGAGAACGGCGAGAACACGCAGGCATGGGCCGCCTTGTCCCGCCGCGAGTGGAGACCGCGACCGACTCCTAGCCAGGGATGGCAGCTCAAGATCTTCGGAAAGTCCCCAGGAGCCCGCTACTGGGGATCTTCCGATGATCGGGCTGGGGCACCTGCGCGCCCCGTATCGTCCGCTGTACCGGACGACGCCCGCGTGCAGCAGAGCGGACGCTATGAGGGCGGGAGGTCGACCAGCGACCGCTCGTCGTGAGATCCGCCTGGGCGAGCCACATTGACCTCCGCACCGAAAGCGCCAGGCTGACGGCTGCCGCTCGGGCGACGGGCCGCGGCGTCG
>JBBSLB010000179.1:0-5041 GCA_038255675.1 Mycobacteriales bacterium | reverse complement strand
GGAGCAGCACCTGCACGACCTGGACGCGCACCTGCCGGCGGCGATGGAGCTCGCGGCGCGCGCCGGGCGGCTGCTCGCCCGCGGTGCGCGTGAGCAGCAGATGCGCCAGGACCGGCTCGCCGACCTGTGTGACGACGACCGGGCGGTGGCCGGGCAGGCCGCGCAGGAGCTGGTGGACAGCGGGCTGCTGCGCAGCGACGAGCCGGTGGTGGTCGCCGCCGTGCGGGCACCGGGCGGGGTGGACGGCGAGCGCGAGCCCGTCGCGGTCCGCGGCGGCGCGCTTGCCGGGTCTGTGCTGTCGGCGCCGGTCCGCGGCCACACCGTGCTGCTCGTGCCGCTGCGCGACGGCTCCGGCCTGCAGCCGGCCCGCGAGGCGGTGGCGGCCGTGTGCGCCGGCGCGCCGGGCTCGGTCGCCGGGATCGGGAGTGCGCGCCGCGACCTGCTGGCGGTGCACGAGGGCTGGGCCGAGGCCCGCCTTGCGGCGCGGGTGGCCGCGGCGGTGCCGGAGCGGGCACCGGTCGCGGAGTGGGACGCGCTCGGCGCCTACCGGCTGCTGGCCGCAGCCCCCGAGGCGGTGCTCGCCGCGGCGCTGGTCGATGACCCGGTGCGGGCCCTGCTCGACGATCCCGACGAGCGCCTGGCCGTCACCGCGGCCCGCTACCTCGAGCTGGCCGGCAGCGTGAAGGCGACTGCGGCCGCGCTGCAGGTGCACCGCCAGACGCTGTACTACCGGTTGTCCCGCATCGAGCAGGTCACCGGGCTCGACCTCGCGGACGGCGAGGACCGGCTGCGGCTGCACCTCGGCCTGCTCGTCGGACGGCTGGCCGCGGCCGACGCCGACTGAGCGGCTGCGCGGCGTCGCTCCCGTCCTCAGGGACGGAACCTGCTGTCGATCATGTCTGGGTGGAGCGCGGGCCGGCCGGCAGGTGCTCCGGACCGTGGCCGAGCCGGGCGACGTGCGCGCGCGCGTGGGCGACCGCGGCGGGCAGGTCGTCGAACAGGTGGTGCTGCGACAGCACGGGCGTCAGGGCGCCGACGGCCGCCAGCAGCCGGGTGTGCTCGGCACTGGCCCCCTTGAGCAGCACGGTGATCCCCCGGTCGGCGAGCTGCTCGGCGATCTCGCCCAGCGCCCGGGCTCCGGTCGCGTCGAGCATCCCGACGCCGCTCAGCCGCAGGATCACCACCCGTACGTCGGCCGTGGCGGTGAGCTCGGCCAGGAAGCGCGCCGACGCGGCGAAGAACAACGGCCCGTCCAGGCGGTAGGTCAGGACGTGCGAGGCGAGCAGGGCGTGCTCGACGTCGGTGTCGATGCCGTCCGCGGCAAGCGGTTCGGGGACGACCTGCGCCGTACCGGCCAAGTGGGCCAGCGCAAGCACGCCGGCGAGCAGTAGGCCCACCTCGACCGCTGTGACGAGGTCGAAGGCGACCGTGACGATCGCCGTGACGGCAAAGACCGCCGCGTCGCCGCGGGTGGACCGCAGCACGGCCCGAACGCTGTGCCGCTCGACCATCCGCGAGGCGGTGACCATGAGCACCCCGGCAAGGGCGACGAGCGGGATGGTGCTCACCAGCCCGGACGCCAGGTAGACGATGCCGGCGAGCACCGCGGCGTGGGACAGCGCGGCGACGCGGGTGTGCGCGCCGGCCCGGGCGTTGACGGCCGTACGCGCGATCGCCCCGGTCGCGGGCATACCGCCGCAGATGCCGGAGGCGACGTTGGCCAGCCCCTGCCCGAACAGCTCCCGGTCCGGGTCGTGCCGGTCGGCGTCGCTCATCCCGTCGGCGACCCGCGCCGACAGCAGGCTCTCCAGGCCGGCGAGGAAGGCGATGACGAGGGCGGGTCCGAGCAGCCCCACTGCTCCGGACAGGTCGGGCAGGGCCGGGACCGGCAGCGAGGACGGCAGCGCCCCGATACGGGCGACCTGCGCCCCTGTGGTCTCCGCGACGACGGTGACCGCGAGGACGGCAAGCAGGCTCGCCGGCAGGGCCCGGTGCAGCCGCGGCAGTCCCGCGGTCAGCAGGACCGCGAGGGCCAGCAGCGCGAGCACCGCCCAGTCCGGGCTCTCGACGAAGTGGGCGAGTGCGACAACGGCTGCCCCCGCGGCGTTCTCGACGTCGGGCGGGTCCACGCCGAGCGCGCTCGGCACCTGCTGGGCGGCGATGACGACGGCGATCCCGACGGTGAAGCCCTCGACGAGCGGCCACGGGACGTACGCCAGCAGTCGCCCCATCCGCGCCACGGCCGCGGCTATGACGAACACGCCGGCCAGGACGGCGACGGGGAAGACCACCGAGGGGCCGTTCGCGGCGACGAGCGGGACCAGCACCACGGTCATCGCCCCGGTCGGCCCGGAGACCTGCAGGTGCGAGCCGCCGAACACCGCCGCGACAGCACCTGCGACGACAGCGGTCACGAGCCCCGGCGCCGCGCCGACGCCGGTCGCCACCCCGAAGGCGAGGGCGAGCGGCAGCGCCACGATGCCGACCGTGACGCCCGCAGCCAAATCGCGCGCCCACGACCCGCGCAGCCCGGCGTAGTCGGCCCGGCGGGGTAGCAGAGCGGTCAGGCGGGCCGTGCCTGACCTGGCGCGGCTCACACCGGAGGACGAGCGGCGTCGGCGAGCGACACCGCGTCGTCCGTGTCGTCGAGGGCGGCCAGCAGTGCCTGCCCGGAGCGAAGGTTGGCACTGATGAGCCGCCGGGCGACGGCCAGCAGCTCAGCCGTCTGCGGGTCGCGCAGCGTGCACAGGACGGTGGTCCGCACCCGCCGGCTCTCGACCACCCCGGCCCGGCGCAGGACGCCGACGTGCTGCGACAGGTGGGAGAGCTCGATCCCGGACGCCGCGGCGAGCTGGCCCATCGACCGCTCCCCCTCGGCGAGCAGCTCGAGCACCCGGACCCGAACGGGGTGGCCCAGGGCCTTGAACAGGTCGGCCTTGGCCTCGGTGACGGGGTGTACGGCGGTGAAGGGCACGCAGACCAGCCTGCGCTTGGTTGACAACTTCGTCAAGCAGCGGTCCTGTTAAGTTTGTCTCCAACGAGGCGGGCTCGGGTCAGCTCGTGGCCGGCGTGAACGACAAGAGCGTCTGCACGCCCTTGGCGTCGACGACCCGGACAACGAGCCGGGCGTCCGGCTGGTCGACGAGGTCGACCTGCTCGAGGTCGTGGATCATGTGCCGCAGCACGACGCGCGACGAGCCGTCGGCACCGCGACACGCGACGACCAGCACCCGCCCGCGCGGGTCGACGTCGAGGTCGGCCAGCGGGAGGCCGTCGACCAGCGTCTGGTCGCCCAGCTCCTCGTCCAGCACCTCGATCACGACCGTCTGGCCGCTGCGCTCCTCGGTCAACCTGGCGAAGGTGCCGACCCAGGCGGACCGCTCGACGGTGACGGTGGTGCTCATGGTGCCTCCAGGGATCGTCAGTTCCTCCAGCCTGGCCCGATGCCCACCGGGCGCCAGGGCCGAAGGTCCCGCTCCGTCGAGTCGGTCGCCGCCCAGACATCGGGCCGTCCTCAGCGGCAGGCTGCCTCGGCGGCGGTGGCGGCGGACGCTGTCGGCGCCGGCTCGGCCGGGACCGCCGAGGGGTCGGGCGAGGTCACCGGCGCCGGGGCGGGCGGGGCCGGCGCCCGGTCGGCGCGCAGCTCGGCGAACAGCGCCTGCGCGGCAGGCTCGTCCCAGGCCAGTCGGCCGAACAGCTCGCCGCCCTCCTGGAACTCCGGGCCGGGCTCCGGGTCGAGCGGGACGGTGGTGAGGGCGACCTGCGAGAGGTCGATCCCGCGCAGCGAGACCGCGAGCTCGCGCAGGTCGAGGTCCTTGTCGACGCGCAGGTTGCGCGTCGCGGCGGACAGGAAGCGCACCAGCCGGTCCGGTCGGACGAGGAGCTGCCGGCTGAGCGCTCGGTCGAGCATCGAGGCGATGACCTGCTTCTGCCGCTCGATGCGCTGGGTGTCGGTGCCGTCGCCCACGCCGTAGCGGGCGCGGACGAACTCCAGCGCCTCCGGGCCCTGGAGCACCGAGCGGCCGGCGGGGAGGTCGACCCCGGCCAGCCGCGGGCGGAACGGCTCGTCGAGGCAGACCGGCACCCCGCCGAGTGCATCGACCATGTCGCGGAAGCCGGCGAAGTCCACGACCGCCGTGTGGTCGATGCGTACGCCGGTGAGCGACTCGACCGTGCGCACCGCGCAGGGCAGCCCGCCCTCCAGGAAGGCGGCGTTGAGCTGTCCCTGCCTGGCCGGCAGCTGCGCGCCGTCGGTGCCGCGGCACGGCGGCAGCGCGACCCAGCTGTCGCGGGGCAGGCTCACGATGCGGGCCGACTCGCGGTCAGCGCTGATGTGGACGAGCAGGGTGGTGTCGGCCCGCTCCCCCGCGACGTCGGCGTTGTCGCCGGTCTCGTACGCCTCGCCGGCGCCCGCCCGCCCGTCCGAGCCCAGCACGAGCAGGTCGAGCGCCTCGGTCGGCTCCTGCTCGGGGCGCTCGTCGTCGGGCAGGCCACCGAAGACGTCCTCGCGCTCGAGGTCGCCGGCCAGGTCCCGGGCGATCAGTGCCACGGCTGCGGCGGCCAGCACGACCAGAGCCGCGACGACGGCGAGCACGACGAGGACGACGCGCCGCGCCCGCAGCCGACCACGGTGACGGCTGGCTGCGGCGGGAGCGGGAGCGGTCACCGCGAAGGCCCTACCCCGGCGCGGGGCCACGGACCCGGATCGGGACCTTCGGCCGGGTAGAGGGGCCCTTCGGCCCTCTCCGGGCAGGGGTCCGGGACGGTGTGATGGGCGCAGTGAGCCGGACACCCCGGACGGCTCCGATTCCAAGGAGAGCTCCCATGGCCGACACCCTCGACCGCCCGGTCGTCTCGTCCTCCCGCACCTCCGCCACCGGCGACCGCCGCGTCGGCATCATCGGCACGCTGGTCCTGGTGGCCGGCATCGTCCTCGGCCTGTCCGGCGCCGGCACCTGGGCGCTCGTCCAGACCAGCCTGGCCGCCGAGGGCATCACCGTCGCCGAGGACGCGTCCTGGTTGGCCGGCGCCGAGGTCAACG
>JBBSLB010000178.1:0-5094 GCA_038255675.1 Mycobacteriales bacterium | reverse complement strand
GGTGACGACCGCATCCAGGAGAAGGCCCAGGGCCGGGTCGACCCCGAGTCCTGGACCCACGGGTCGGCCGAGCAGCGGCAGACCTGGTTCCGCAAGGGGCTGGCGTCAGGCAATCCCGACGACTGCGACACCTTCACCGGCTCGGTCTAGTCCCCCGGCCGGGGGACGGGCGGCCGGTGGCGCCGGGCCCGGTCGCGCACGAGCGCGGCCTCGGCCCGCTCCCAGGTGCCGGTGAGGTCTTCCCCCGCCCGCCGTACGGCGCTGCCCAGCGCGGCCACCAGCCCCGCGGCGCGCAGGTGGACCCGGAGCCGGCTCGACAGGGCCTGCACCCCGCCCGGGGTGCCCTGCACCGCCAGCACGCCGAACTCGTGCAGGCCGACCCGGGCCAGGACGTCCACCGGGCGGGTGACCGTGACCAGGACCGCCGCAGCGCTGGCGAGCAGCTCGTCCTCGGTGACCTCCCCCTCGGCCCGCAGCACGTCGAGCAGCACCACCGCCGCCGTCGAGCCGTAGCGCTGGACGCGCTCCTGCTCGTGCACCAGCGCCGCCTCCCAGCTCCGGCGGTTGCGCAGCCCGGTGAGTGGGTCCTCACCAGCCAGGGCCTGGGCCGCGGCCGCCGCCTCGGAGCGGTCGCGGGCGAACTGCTCGCGCGCCAGCAGGGTGCTGAGCAGCTGCGCGGTGAACTGCACGCGCGGCAGGACGCCCAGCAGCTCGTCGGGCTGCGGGTCGCCGGCGAAGGCGCACAGGGTCCCGAAGAGGCGGCCGTCCTCGCCCTCGAGCGGCACGCCGACATAGGCGCGCACCTGCGCGAGCACACCGACCGCCACGGCGGCGTAGGCCGGGATCTCGTGCACGTGGGGGGCGACCGTCGGTCCCTGCCGGGCGGTCATCCGCAGGCAGAACGAGTCCTCCCAGGCGAAGGTCGTCCCGGGCGCGGCGAGCGCGGACCAGGGCCCGGCCGCGGCGACGACCACCTGCTGGTCGTCCTGCAGGGCCGTCACGAGCCAGAGGTCGAGTCCCAGATCGGTCGCGAGCTCCTGCACGGCGGCCTGCGCTGCGACGGCGAAGCCCGGCCACGGCGGCAACCTCGGGTCGGGGTAAGGGCCGTGCGGTCCCACCGTCGCCACCTCCTCGGTCGCATGACATCGCGTCACTACCCGGGCGCGCGGCCGTCAGACCTACCCACGTCAGTCGGGGGTACCGACGGCCACGCGCCGGAGGGTAGGTTCGCGCGGGGGGTGGCACCGTGCAGATCGCCGATCGACTTCGGCCGTACGTGCCGGGGTTCACGGTCGACTGGCTGCGCGACTCGCCGGACATCCGGCATCGGCACGTCGAGGGCACGCTCGCCTTCGTCGACGTGTCCGGCTTCACGAAGCTGACCGAGCGCCTGGCTGCGCGCGGCAAGGTCGGGGCCGAGGAGATGACCGGCCTGCTCGACGGGACCTTCGCGGCACTGCTCGGCGTCGCCTACGACTACGGCGCGTGGCTGGTCAAGTGGGGCGGCGACGCCGTCCTGCTGCTGTTCCAGGGTGAGGGCCATGCTGCCCGGGCGTGCACCGCAGCGCTGGAGATGCGCACGACGATGGACGTCGTCGGCCGGCTCCGCACCTCGTGCGGCCCGGTCCGCCTGCGCGTCTCGACCGGTGTCCACACCGGCAGCTTCGACATGTTCCTGGTCGGGTCCTCGCACCACGAGCTCGTCATCACCGGCCCGGGGGCGACGACCACGGCCGAGCAGGAGGCGTCGGCGTCGGCCGGTCAGGTCGCGGTGAGCCCGGCCACGGCCGCGCAGCTTCCCCCCGGCCTGGTGCGCCGGCGCGAGGACGGGGTCCTGCTGCTGGCCCGCTCCCCCGGCGCGGCCCACGAGCCACTGCGGGCGGCCCGACCCGGCGCTGTCGACCTGGGCAGCTGCCTGCCGGCGTTGACGCGCGACTACCTGCTCAGCGGTGACGACGACGCCGAGCACCGCCTGGTCGGCGTCGCCTTCGTCGAGTTCGCCGGTGTCGACGCCCTGCTGCGTGATCAGGGTCCGGGCGCCGCGACCGACGCTGTCGACGCGGTCATCCGGACCTGCCAGGAGGCGGCGGCGCGGCACGACGTCACGTTCTGGGAGACCGACATCAGCCGCGACGGCGGCAAGGTCATGCTGGTCGCCGGTGCCCCGGTCAGCACCGGGAGCGAGCAGGACGCGCTGCTGGCCGTGGCCCGCGAGGTCGTCGACGCCGGCGGCGTGCTGCCCGTGCGTGTCGGCGTCAACAGCGGCCGGGTGTTCTTCGGTCAGTTCGGACCGCCCTACCGGCGCACGATGTCGGTCAAGGGCGACGCCGTGAACCTCGCGGCCCGGCTGATGGCGCGGGCCGGTCCCGGTGAGGTGCTCGCGGCGGCGCAGGTCGTGGCTAATGCGCGGACCGCGTACGCGGTCGTGCCGCTGGAGCCGTTCCTGGTCAAGGGGAAGTCGCACTTGATCTACGCGTGCAGGGTGGGCGCCCCGCGGTCAGCGACGGCCGGCGGGACCGAGCACGGCGTGCTCGTCGCCCGCGGGCAGGAGCTGGACACGCTGCGCGCGGAGTGGGACCTGGCCCGGCACGGTCAGCTGAGGGACTGCGAGCTCGTCGGCGAGGCCGGGATCGGCAAGTCACACCTGGTCCACGAGCTGGCCCGGAGCCTCGACGCGACGGTCGTCGAGGTCCGGTGCGACCCCTACACCGCGACCACCGCCTACGAGCCGTTCCGGCGGGTCCTGCGCGACCTGCTCGGCATCGCGCCCGACGCCTCCCGGTCGGATGCCGGTGCCGTCCTGCTGACGCGGCTCGGGGCACTCGCGCCGGACCTGCGGAGCTGGGCGCCGCTGCTTGCCACGGTGGTCGGCGCCGAGGTCCCCGTCACCACGGAGGTGTCCGCGCTGGACGAGCGGTTCCGCGTGCGACGGCAGGAGGAGGTGACGGTCGATCTGCTCGACCGGCTGCTACCGGCCCCCACGCTGCTGGTCGTCGAGGACGCCCACCTGCTCGATCCGTCGTCCGCCACGCTGCTCAGACGGCTCCCCGAGCTTGCGGAGTCGGCGCCCTGGCTCGTCGTCCGCTGCCGCCGCGAGGAGGGATCGGACGAGCACACCGGCGCCACAGGCACGCGGATCGACCTGCTCCCGCTGGACCTGACCGCCTCGCTCGCGCTGCTGCACCGGCTGACCGACGACAACCCGCTCGCGGCGCACGAGGCCGAGACCCTGGTCGCGAGGTCCGGTGGTAATCCGCTGTTCCTGACCGAGCTCGCGACCGCGTCGCAGCAGAGCGGTCCCGACGAGCTGCCGACCTCCGTGGAGGGCGTCGTGGCGGCGCGCATCGACCGGCTGCGGCCGTCCGACCGGCGGCTGCTGCGCGCCGCGGCCGTCGTCGGTCGTGACGTCGACCTCGACGTCCTGCTTGCCCTGTGTGCTCGGGTCGGCGAGGTCGCTGACGACGGCGCGCTTGCTCGGTTGGGCGACTTCCTGGCACCGGCCGGCGCCCGCGCGTTCAGCTTCCGCCAGGCGCTGGTGCAGGAGACCGCGTACGAGCGGTTGCCGTACGGCCGGCGCGTCATCCTGCACGGCCACCTCGGCGACGTCCTGGTCGCCTCGGCGGGAGATCGCGCCGACGAGAACGCCTCGGTCCTCTCGCTGCACTTCCTGCGGGCACAGCGGCACGCCGAGGCCGGGCTGTACGCGCGGTTGGCCGGCGCCAGAGCCCTCCAGGCGATGGCCCACGCCGAGGCCGCGGAGCTGCTGCAACGGGCACTCACCGCATCCCGTCAGGTCCCCGACGTCGGCGAGGACCTCGCTCCGACGTGGGAGTCGCTCGGTGACGCCCGCTACCGGCTGGCCCAGTTCACGGCCGCTGCGGACGCGTACGGACAGGCTCGACGGCTGCATCCTGACGGCCACGAGCGGGCCCGGCTGCACCACAAGACCGCGCTGTGCGCCGAGCGCACCGGCAGCTACCGCCAGGCGCTGCGCTGGCTGTCGTCCGGTCTGCGACTGCTCGGCCCGGCCCCGCAGGGCCCGAGCCTGGCCCTGGCCGCCGAGATCGGCGTCGCGCGGGCCACGGTGCGGCACTGGCAGGGCCGCCACCTGGATGCGGCGCGGGAGTGCCGCCGCACGATCGAGCTCGCCACCGAGGCCGGGTCGCTCGACATCGTCGCCGAGACGCTCGTGTGGCTCGACGTCAGCGAGCTCATGCTCGGTGAGGGCGACGGGACACAGGCGCGCCGCGCGCTCGCTGTCCTGCAGCAGCTCGGCGACCGGCCCTGGCAGGTCGGCCGCTGCATGAACGCGCTGGGCATCCGCGCCTACTACGCCGGTGACTGGGACGGCGCGCTGGGCTACTACCGAGCGTGCAGCAGCTCGTTCACCGCCGCCGGCGACGCGTGGGCAGCGTCGCTGGCACAGGCCAACCTGGCCGAGATCCTGTGCGACCAGGGGCGACTCGGCGAGGCAGAGCCCCTCCTGCAGGGCGCGCTGCGCGCCGGACGCGCCGCCGCGTCACCCGGGTTCACCGCCTTCGTGCAGAGCCTGCTCGGTCGCCTTGACACCAAGGCCGGACGGCACGAGCAGGGGCTGGCCCACCTGGCCGAGGCCCGCCGGCAGTACGACCAGATCGGCGAGCCGGACGAGGTGGTCGCCGCCGATGCGCGGACCGCGGAGTGCCTGGTGCTGAGCGGTGACCCGGCCGGCGCCCTAGCACTGGTCGACGCACTCGAGCAGCGGCTCCCGCATCCGGCCGTCGCCGCGGTGGAGCCGCTGCTGCTGCGAGTGCGTGGGCTCGCGCTCACCGCCACGGGTCGGACCGACGAGGCCGAGACGGCGTTACGGGCCGGCCTGGCCTCGGCCCGGGCCCGCAACGCCCCGCACGAGGTCGCCTTCACCCTGGACGCGCTGGCCGGCTGGTACCGGTCCATCGGCGTCGACGTGCCAGAGCTGGTGCGCGATGAGCACACAGCGCTGACGGCGAGCCTCGGGATCGTTGAGGTCGCCGCCCCGCTGTCGTTCACCGACGCCTAGATCATCCGCGGGTCGCCAGGGCGGTCGGGGATCACCACGGTGGCGATCTGGTCGCC
>JBBSLB010000177.1:0-5188 GCA_038255675.1 Mycobacteriales bacterium | reverse complement strand
GGCGGTGGCCTCGGTGAGGACGAGGCCGGCTCCGCCGACCGCCCGGGCGCCGAGGTGGACCAGGTGCCAGTCCTCGGGCCTCCCGTCCGTGGCGGAGTACTGGCACATGGGGGCGACCCACACCCGGTTGCGGGCGGTGGCCCCGCGCAGGGTGATCGGCTCGAACAGTCGGCTCATGCGAGCAGCAACCCGCGGAGGACCGCTCGGGATTCCGACGCGCGGCGCCGGTACGCTGTGTGGGACTTCTGCCCACTTCCGGAGGACCCCATGGCCGACCTCGGCGACACGTCTATGGCCGGCACGGCCCACAAGCACGCGGTGCGGTCCTGGGTGACCGTTCTTGTCCTGATCGTGTCGAGCATCGTCCTCGGGGTCGCGTTCGTGGCCCAGTCGATCCTGCTGGGCATCGTGGGACTCGTCATCGGCGTCGTCGGCGTCGTCATGCTGGTGGCCTTCAAGGTGATGGACGACGCGGCCTAGCGCGTCGTTGACCACCCCTGAGAGCCGCGCCGCCACGTCGGCGGCCGTGGGGGCCCTCACCGACTTCCTGGTCGAGATGGGGGCCGGATCGCCCCGGTCGGTCGGGCACTACCTGCAGCAGCTCGTCGACGAGGACGGCGTCGGCGCCCTCGCCCAGGGCTACTACGGGCTGCTCAACCTGTCGGCGCTGCTGCTGCCGATGGCCGCCGCCCACGAAGGCCTGCAGCCGCGCGAGCTGCTCAGCCAGATCGCGCTCGTCGTGGCCCGCGACCCCGACGCCCGTTAGCGGACCGTCTGCTCCAGCAGCCAGTCGCGACGCGCGTCGAGCACCTCGATCGGCGCCGCCGCCGAGGGCGGACCGGGCACGGCCTTGCGCACCCGGCCGTGCACGACGCCGTGCGGGGCTCCGGTCCGGGCCGCGAGCTGGCCGACCAGCGCGTTGATCTCGCGCCGCAGGTCGCCGGCCGCGCGCCAGGAGCGGGCGTCGGCGTCGTCGAGCGCGATCTCCCCCGGCGCGTCCAGCTCGCGGGTGGACGACGCCCGCCGGCGGTGCTCGGTGTCGCGCCGCGCGAGCAGCGCTGCTGTCTGCTCGGCCGACAGCAGCCCGGGCAGGCCGAGGAACTCCTCGTCCTCGCCGGTGAGCTCGAGCGAGGCGACCACGGCCCGCCCGCCGTGCAGGACGTGGGCGAACTCCGCCTCCGCGCCCAGCGCCTTCCACCCGTCGAGCCCCGGCTCGTCGGAGGCCTCGGCCGGCGGCAGCGGGTCGTACAGCTCGTCGCCCGGCGTGGACGGGGGCGGCAGGACGTGGTTGCGGTCTGTCTCCATCTCGGCGGCCAGCGCCAGGAGCGGCCGCACCGCAGGGAGGAAGACGGTCGCGGACTCCCCCGGCCGCCGGCTGCGGACCACGCGCCCGACGGCCTGGGCGAAGAACAGCGGGGTGCGGTAGGACGTCATCCACGCCAGGCAGGCCGCGCGCGGCACGTCGACGCCCTCGGAGATCATCCGGACGCAGACGGCGTAGCGACCTTCGCCGTCGGCGAATCGGCTGATCTTGGCCGACGCCTTGGGATCGTCGGAGAGGATCAGTGCCGGCTTGTGACCGGTCACCCGCTTGACGATCGCGGCATAGGCGCGGGCGTCCTCCTGGTCGCTGGCCAGCACCAGGCCGGCGGCGTCGGGCATCCCTGCCTCGCGCAGGTGCGTGAGGCGCTCGTCCATCGCGGCGATGACGTGGGGCACCCACTCGCCGCCGGGGTCGAGCGCGGTCCGCCACGCGGTCGCCTCGACGGCCTTGGTCGACTCCCCGGTCAGCGACGCGCTGATGACCTCACCGGCGCTGTTGCGCCAGCGCGAGACGCCGGTGTAGGCGGCGAAGACGACCGGCCGCACGACGCCGTCGCGCAGCGCCTCGCGGTAGCCGTAGCCGTAGTCGGCGGTGCTCGCCAGGCCGCCGTCGCCGTCCGGCTCGTAACGGACGAACGGGATCCGCTCGTCGGGCCGGGTGCGAAACGGCGTGCCGGTCAGACAGACTCGCCGCTTGGCGCCGTCAAAGGCGTGGGCGACCGCCTCGCCCCACGACAGCCCGTCGCCGGCGTGGTGCACCTCGTCGAGCACGACCAAGGTGCGCTTCGCACGGGTGCGCGCCTCATGGATCGCCGGGCGCGCGGCGACCTGGGCGTACGTCGTGACGTAGCCCTGCAGGTCGGGCCGGACCGGGCCCACGTCGTTGGGCAGGGTCGGGTCCAGGCCGATGCCGAAGGAGAGCGCGGCCTCGGCCCACTGGGTCCGCAGGTGGTCGGTCGGGCAGACGACGACGACCCGGTCGACCGCCCGGGACGCGAGCAGCTCACCGGCCAGCGACAGGGCGAAGGCGGTCTTGCCGGCGCCGGGCGTCGCGGTGACCAGGAAGTCGGTCGCCCCGGCAGCGCGGTAGGCCTGCAGGGCCTCGCGCTGCCAGGCACGCAGCGGCCGGCCGGAGGGGACCGGTGAGCGGGTCAGGGGTGCGGTCACGGAGCTCTCTGTCAGGTCGTACGAGGGGGTCGTTCGAGGCTAGGTGACGGCTACGACGACCCCGACGGCGCTGTGACGAAGTCGATGAGCATCTCGACCGAGCGCAGCAGCGGGACCTCGAGGTCGGCGTAGGAGTGGACCGCGGCCAGCACCCGCTTCCAGCCCTCCCAGGGCTCGCCCCACCCGAGGGCCGCGCAGACGCCCTCCTTCCACGGCTGCCCCTTGGGCACGACCGGCCAGGCCGTGATGCCCACCGCCGCGGGCTTCACGGCCTGCCAGACGTCGACGTACGGGTGGCCGGTGACCAGGACGTGGGGCGAGGTCACCTGGGCGACGACCCGGCTCTCCTTGGTGCCGGCGACCAGGTGGTCGACGAGCACGCCCAGGCGGCGGGAGGGCCCCGGCACGAAGGTGCGCACCAGCGCGGGCAGGTCATCCACGCCCTCGAGCGGTTCGACGACGACGCCCTCGACCCGCAGGTCGTGGCCCCACACCCGCTCGACGAGCTCGGCGTCGTGCTTGCCCTCCACCCAGATCCGACTGGCCTTCGCGACCTGCGCCCGCAGGCCCTGGACCGCTGTCGAGCCCGAGGCCGTACGACGGGGGGCCGACGGTGCGGCGGTCGGCGGACGGGTGAGGGTCACGGCGACCCCCTCGAGCAGGAAGCCGGCCTGGTCGAGCGGAAAGACGCGCACCTTGCCGTGCCGGTCCTCCAGCCAGACGCGCTCCTTGTCGCACTCCACGACCGCCCCGCAGAAGCCGGTGCCGGCCTCCTCGACGACCAGTCCCGGATCAGCGGCGACCGTCTCGACGACCCGCCGCGGGGCCCGGGCCGTCACGAGGGAGGCGTCGTACTGGCGGCTGCGCATCGGGCGACCGTAGGCCGTGGATCGCCGCCCGCCGTCTAGGCTCGCGGAGCGTGTCGACTGCCGCCGGGACCCCGCCGCGCAGTGCGCTGCTGGCCGCCTGGGGCAACGCCTGGCTGGCCGGGGAGACCGGCCTGCCGGAGCTCGTCGAGCACGTCACGGCCTACGACGACCACCATGACGTGGTGGGCCTGGGCGTCGACGACCTGCCGCTCGAGCGGGCGGTGGCGCGGCTGCGTGCGGCCGGGGTGGTGCGGCTACGGGTCGTGCTGCCGGCGCCCGGCGACGCCGTGGGGCTGCCCGGCCCGGGACCGTTCACGGCCGCCGCGCTCGACGCCAGCGAGGGGGTCCTCGCGCTGCGCCCCGACGGCACCGGCACCGGCCTGGTGCCGCGGCTGGTCTCGCACGGCTCGGCCTTCGACGGCACGGTCACGACCGTGACCTGGACGGCGTACGACGTCGTCGCCGGGCCGGACCCCGGTCCGTTCCTGCACGACGCCGAGCACGATCTGCGTCGTGGGCTGCTCGAGTGCCTGGCCGCGCTGCGCCACCTCGACGTCGCCCGCTGGCGCCCTGACCTCGCCGAGGCCCTCGTCGGCCTGCGCCGGCAGGCCCGCCAGGGGCTCGACGAGGACGAGCTGCCGGGCGGGCACCCTCAGCGGGCCCACGACCTGCTCGTGCAGGCGCGCTCGCTGGCTGCGGTGCTCCACCTCGCCGATCAGGACCTCGGCGGTGCCGTCGACACCCGCGAGGCTGCCGGCCGCGAGGCCGCGCTGCGCGAGCTGACCCGGCTGGTCCGGCGCGCGCGTGTGGCCGCCTACAACTCCTACGGCCAGGGCTCATGAGCCTGCTGCTCACGGTCACCGGGCGCGACCACCCGGGCGTGACGGCCGCGCTGTTCGACGTGCTGGCCGAGCAGGGCGCGACCTTCGAGGACGTCGAGCAGGTCGTGGTGCACGAGCGGCTGCTGCTTGGCGTCGTCGTCTCCGGCCCGGGCGACGGGGGGCCGCTGCGCGCGGCGGTGCAGGCCCGGGCGGCCGAGCTCGGCGTCGAGGTGGAGTTCACCCCTCTGGTCGGCGACGAGCGCGTCGACCCCGGTGTGCGGCATCACGTCACGGTCCTGGGCGCTCCACTCGCCCCGGCCGCGATGGCCGGGATCGCCCGCCGGGTTGCCGCCTGCGGCGCCAACATCGACCGGGTGCTGCGGCTGTCGAGCTCTCCGATCAGCGCCTATGACCTGCTGGTGTCCGGTGGCGAGACGGGTCGGCTGCGTGTGGAGCTGGCCGCTGAGGCTGTGGCGCAGCGGGTCGACGTGGCAGTCGAGCAGGCAACTCTCTGGCGCCGTGCCCGCCGGCTGGTGGTGCTGGACGTCGACTCGACGCTGGTGCAGGGCGAGGTCATCGAGATGCTCGCCGCGCAGGCCGGTTGCGAGGCCGAGGTCGCCCGCGTCACCGAGCAGGCGATGGCCGGTGAGCTCGACTTCGAGTCCTCGCTGCGCGCCCGCGTCGCGCTGCTCGAGGGGTTGCCCGTGAGCGCGGTCGATGTCGTACGGGCGCAGGTGCGGCTCACGCCCGGCGGCCGCACGCTGATCCGCACCCTCAAGCGGCTGGGCTGGGCGGTGGGCATCGTCAGTGGTGGATTCACCTGTGTCACAGACGATCTCGTGGCCGAGCTCGGGCTGGACCATGCGCTGTCCAACACCCTCGAGCTCGTCGACGGCCGGCTGACCGGTCGGGTGCTCGGCCGCGTCGTCGACCGCGCGCGCAAGGCCGAGGCGCTACGGGACTTCGCCGCCGAGCAGGGCGTGACCATGGCGCAGACCGTCGCGATCG
>JBBSLB010000176.1:0-5453 GCA_038255675.1 Mycobacteriales bacterium | reverse complement strand
GTGGCCGGCCACTCGGGTGAGCTCGCCTTCGCCGTCGTCGTCGACGGTCGCGCCCAGGGCTCGACGGCCTACCTCGACGTCGACCTCGACGTGGGCGGGCTCGAGATCGGCTGGACCTGGTATGCGAAGGCGCTCTGGGCGAGCTCGGTGAACCCCGCCTGCAAGCTGCTGCTGCTGGAGCACGCCTTCACCGCCCTCGGCGCCGAGCGGGTCACCCTTAAGACCGACCGGTGCAACGCCCGCTCGCAGGCGGCGATCCGCAAGCTCGGCGCGCAGTACGACGGGACGCTCCGGCACGCCCGTCGGCGCCCCGACGGCTCGGTGCGCGACACGGCCTACTTCTCGATCCTGGTCGCGGAGTGGCCGGCGATTCGGGACGGGCTGCAGGGCCGGCTGACGGCGGCAGGACAGCAGGGACTGGCTTGGCGGACAGGTCCCGGTGGGTAGGGGCACGACGTTGGGCCGCCCCCGCGGCCCCCAGCCTCCAGGAGGACCCATGCTCCGCTCCCTGATCTCCGGCGCTCTGCGCTCCCGCACCGGCACCGGCACCTCCGGAAACGGCTCGTCCGGGGCGGGTGGCCTCGGCGGCCTGCTCGGCGGCCGGGGCGGCGCCGGTGGCACCACCGGCCGGTCGAGCTCGGGAGGCGGGCTTGGCGGCCTGCTCGGATCCCTGGCGCGGCGCCGCTAGGAGATCGGGTCCTCGACCGCCCGGTCAGCCGCCGATGGCGGACATCGGGCGGTCGGGCTGCACGAAGCCGGGGTCGCCGATGCCGTGGCCCTTCTTCTTCCCGGCGACGGCGGTGCGCAGCTGCTCGGCCAGCTCGTCGTCGGTCGCACCGTCGCGCAGCGGGGCCCGCAGGTCACTCTCCTCGCGGGCGAACAAGCAGTTGCGCACCTGGCCGTCGGCCGTCAGGCGCAGCCGGTCGCAGGCCGAGCAGAACGGCCGCGACACCGAGCCGACCACCCCGACCGTGGCCGGTCCGCCGTCGACGAGGAACTCCTCGGCCGGGGCGCTGCCACGGTGCTCGACAGGGCTGAGGGTCCACCGCTCCCGCAGCTGGGCCAGGATCTCGTCGGCGTCCAGCATCGTCTCGCGGTCCCAGCCGTGCTGCGGGTCCAGCGGCATCTGCTCGATGAAGCGCAGTGCGTAGCCGTGGTCGAGCGCCCACGCGAGCAGGTCACCGGCCTCGTCGTCGTTGACGCCGCGCATGAGGACGGTGTTGACCTTCACCGGCTCCAGCCCCGCCGCCTTGGCCGCCGCCAGGCCCTTGAGGACGTCGGCGAACCGGTCGCGCCGGGTCAGCTCGAGGAAGCGCTCCGGGACCAGGGTGTCGAGGCTGACGTTGACCCGACGCAGACCGGCGTCGCGCAGCGCCTGCGCCTGTCGCTCGAGCCCGAGGCCGTTGGTGGTCAGCGACAGCGACAGGTCGAGCGCTGCCAACCGGGCGACCAGGCCCGGCAGGCCCTTGCGCAGCAACGGCTCACCGCCGGTGAGCCGCACGGTCGTCACGCCCATCGAGGCGAGCACGGTCACGAGCCGGACCAGCTCGTCATCGGTGAGCAGCTCCGGCTTCGGCAGCCAGTCCAGCCCCTCGGCCGGCATGCAGTAGGTGCACCGGAGGTTGCAGCGGTCGGTCAAGGACAGCCGCAGGTCGGTGTGCACCCGGCCGAAGCCGTCGACCAGGGGAGACCGCATGGTCGAAGCGTACGTGGGAGGCGCACTGGGCCCGGCGGCCCCTGCCCGACGACCTGTAGTCCGTCACGCTGATAGCGCGGTCTCCTCGCGGGCCACCTCGACCACCCCGTCGTGCACCCGGACCGGGTGGACCTGCAGGCGGACCCCGGGGTCGTCCAGGCAGACGCCGGTCGCGAGGTCGAAGACCTGCTTGTAGACCGGGCTCGCGATCGTCGGGCGGTCGCCGCGGCTGCCGACGATGCCGCGCGACATCACCATCGCGCCGCTGAACGGGTCGTGGTTGGAGACGGCGTACAGGCCCTCGTCGGCGGTGCGGAAGACCGCGACCTGCTCGCCGTCGACGAGGGCGGCGACGCCCCGGTCCACGGGCAGGCGCGACCAGGGGCAGATGGGGCGGTAGGCGCTCATCGACGGACGACCTCCAGGACGGGCCCGGCGACGAGGGGCTTCTCGTCGGGGCGGGCAGGGCGGATCTGACCGCGCTCGGGGACGAACGCGATGCTGGGGTCGGGTACCTCGGGCGCGTTGACGAACGACGTGAAGCGGGCCAGCCGCTCCGGGTCGGCGAGGGTGTCGGCCCACTCGTCGCTGTAGGTCGCGACGTGCCGCTCCATCGCGGCGTCGAGCTCGGCGCACAGCCCGAGGCTGTCGTCCATGACCACGGCGCGCAGGTGCTCGAGGCCGCCCTCCATCGCCTCGATCCACGGCGCGGTGCGCTGCAGCCGGTCGGCGGTGAAGACGTAGAGCATGAGCACCCGGTCGATCGTCTGGACCAGCGTCGCGGTGTCGACGTCCTGCAGGAACAGGTCGGCGTGCCGCGGCCGGAAGCCGCCGTTGCCGCCGACGTAGAGGTTCCAGCCGTTCTCGGTCGCGATGACACCGAAGTCCTTGCTGCGCGCCTCGGCGCACTCGCGGGCGCAGCCGGAGACGCCCATCTTCACCTTGTGCGGGCTGCGCAGGCCGCGGTAGCGCAGCTCGAGGTCGATCGCGAGCGTCGTGGAGTCCTGCACCCCGAAGCGGCACCAGGTCTGCCCGACGCACGACTTCACCGTGCGCAGCGACTTGCCGTACGCGTGACCGCTCTCCATGCCGGCGTCGACCAGCCGCTTCCACACCAGCGGCAGCTGCTCGACGCGGGCGCCGAACAGGTCGATCCGCTGACCGCCGGTGATCTTCGTGTAGAGCCCGAAGTCGCGGGCCACCTCGCCGATGACGATGAGGTGCTCGGGCGTGACCTCACCTCCGGGGATGCGCGGCACGACGGAGTAGGTGCCGTCCTTCTGGAGGTTGGCCAGCATGTGGTCGTTGGTGTCCTGCAGCGAGCCGCGCTCGCCGTCCAGGACGTACGCCCCGTCGAGGCTGGACAGGATGGACGCGACAGTCGGCTTGCAGATGTCACAGCCGCGTCCGCGGCCGTGCGCGGCGAGCACGGCGCTCCACGTGGTCAGCTGCTTGACCCGGACGACCTCGAACAGCTCGGCCCGACTGAGGTCGAAGTGCTCGCACAGCGCGTTCGAGAGGGTCACGCCGAGGCTGTCCAGCTCGGTCGCGACGAGGTCCTTGACCAGCCCGACGCACGAGCCGCAGACGGTGCCGGCGCCGGTGCACGCCTTGACCCCGGCGACGTCGCGGCACCCTCCCTCGGTGACCGCGGCGCAGATCTGCGCCTTGCTCACGTCGCGGCAGGAGCAGACCTGCGCGGCGGCCGGCAGGGCCGCCGCCCCGATGCCCATGGGTGCACCCTCGCGGTCGGGCAGGACGAGATCTGCTGGGTTGCCCGGGATCTCGCAACCGACCATCGGGCGCAGGACCGGGTAGGCGCTCGCGTCGCCGACCAGGATGCCCCCGAGCAGCGTCTTGGCGTCGTCGGTGACGACGAGCTTGTTGTAGACGCCCGCGACCGGGTCGGCCCAGACGAGCTCGAGCGCTCCCGGCGTCGTGGCCTGCGCGTCACCGAAGCTGGCGACGTCGATGCCCATCAGCTTGAGCTTGGTCGACAGGTCGGCGCCGGTGAACGAGCGCTCGCCGCCGAGCAGCCGGTCGACGACCACCGCCGCCTGGTCGTAGCCGGGCGCGACCAGGCCCCAGCACCGACCGGCCGCGCTGGCGCACTCCCCCACGGCGTAGACGTCCGGCGCGCTGGCGCGGCAGGCGTCGTCGACGAGGACCCCGCCGCGCTCGGCCGTCATCAGCCCGGTGGCCCGGGCGAGCGCGTCGTCGGGGCGGATGCCGGCGGAGAAGACAACCAGGTCGACGTCGAGCGGGTCGCCCTCGGCGAACACCATGCGCAGACCGTCGTCGGTCTGCTCGACGACCTGGGTGGCCGCGCCGGTCCGCACCTGCACGCCGAGGTCCTCGACCAGCCGGCGGAGCGCCTGTCCGCCGCCCTCGTCGACCTGGACCGGCATGAGGCGCGGCGCGAACTCCACGACGGTGGTCTCCAGGCCCAGCGACCGCAGCGCGTCCGCCGCCTCGAGCCCGAGCAGCCCGCCGCCGACGACGGCTCCGGTCCGCTTCCCCTGCGCTGCCGCCTTGATCTGCGCAAGGTCGTCGAGGGTGCGGTAGACGAAGCGGCCTGGCCCGGTCGCGCCGGGCACCGGCGGTACGAACGCCGTCGAACCCGTCGCCAGCACGAGCGCGTCGTACGTCGTCGTCCGGCCGGACTGCGCCGTGACGGTGCGGGCCCCGACGTCGACGGCGACGACGCCGTCAGCGAGCCGCAGGTCGAGCGCCGGGTGGTCGAAGAAGCCGTCGGCGACCAGGCACAGCTCGTCGGCGGTGGTGCCGCGGAACCACGACGACAACCCGACCCGGTCGTAGGCGGGCACGTCCTCCGCAGCGTGGACGACGACGTCCCAGTCCTCGACCAGTCCGGTCTCGACGGCGAGCTCGACCAGCCGGTGGCCGACCATGCCGTGCCCGACGACGACGAGGGTCCTGCGCTTCATGCGGTTCTCCTGACGGGGACGAGCTCACGCTCGGGGGTGGTCTCGACCAGGCGGGCGACCGAGGACGTGCAGCTGCCGCAGCCGGTGGTGGCCCGGGTGGCGCAGGCGACGTCGGCGACGGTCCGGCAGCCGTCGGCGGCGCAGCCACGCACCTCGCCGGCGGTCACCGCGTTGCAGGTGCAGACGACCGCGTCGTCGGCGAGGTCGGCAGGGTCGACCGTGGTGGGAGCGCCGAAACCGCTGAACAGCAGATGCATCCGGTCGGCCGGCAGCGGGGTGCCGCGGTCGAAGGCCTGTGTGACGGCGCCCGCGGTGGACAGGTCGCCGAGCAGGAGCGCACCGGTCACGACGCCGTCGCGCACGACGACCTTCTTGTAGACGTGCCGCGCGGGGTCGGTGAAGGCCAGGACCTCCAGTCCGGCGCCGGAGTCGGCCGGCTCGGGACCGGTCTCGCCCATCGCCGCGACCTCCAGGCCCATCGCCTTGAGCCGGGTGACGAGCCGGCTGCCGGTGTAGGCGGCCGGCCGGCCGGTCAGCACGTCGGCGAGCACCGCCGCCTGCTCCCACGCCGGGGCGACCAGTCCGTAGACGGCGTCGCGGTGCTGGGCGCACTCCCCCAGCGCGTGGACGTGCGGGTCGTCGGTCCGCAGCTGGTCGTCGACGAGCACCGCCCGGTCGACGCCGAGCCCGGCGGCGCGGGCGAGGTCGACCTGGGGGCGGATGCCGCAGGCCAGGACGACCAGGTCGGCCTCGACCTGCCGGCCGTCCGCCAGCCGCACCCCGGTCACCGAGCGGCCGCCGGTGACGCC
>JBBSLB010000175.1:0-5480 GCA_038255675.1 Mycobacteriales bacterium | reverse complement strand
GTCGGCATGGGCTTCTTCTCGAAGAGCTTGAGGCCCTTGAGGCGCATGTCGAGCATCCACTGCGGCTCGCTCTTGAGCGCCGAGATGTTCTCGACCACGGCGGGGTTGATGCCGCGAACGGCAGTGGAGCCGGCGAGGTCGGGGTCGGACCAGCCGAACTCGTACGCTCCGAGGCCGAGGGCGTCGACTGCCTGCTCTGGGGTGGTCGTCATCGTGGTGCCTTCCCGCTCGGGATGAAGGTGGTGCAGACGCCGTCGCCGTGGGCGATGGTCGCCAGTCTCTGGACGTGCACGTCGAGCAGCCGGCCGAGGGCCGCGGTCTCGGCGTCGCACAGCTGCGGGAACTCCGCGGCGACGTGCTGGACGGGGCAGTGGTGCTGGCAGAGCTGGACGCCCGTGCCGTGCTCGGAGGTGGTGGCGGCGTAGCCGTCGGCGGACAGCGCGTCGGCCAGCGCAGCCGGGCGGTCGGCGGGCTCGGTAGCGGCCATCTGCTCGGCGTAGCGGGCCTCGAGCTCAGCGACCCGGGTCTGCGCGAAGCGCTCGACGGCCTCGGTCCCGCCGGACTCGGCGACGAAGCGCAGCGCGAGCACCGCCAGGTCGTCGTACGACGCGGGACCACCCGCGTGGCCGGCGTCGGTGAGCGCATAGAGGCGGGCGGGCCGGCCGCGGCCGCGCAGGCCGTGGACCGACTGCTCGCGGGTGGAGACGGTGCCGTCGGTGAGCAGGGCGTCGAGGTGCTTGCGCACCGCCGCCGGGCTCAGGCCGAGCCGGCCGGAGAGGGTGACCACCGTCGAGGGTCCGAGCGCGAGCAGCAGCGAGCGGACCCGCTCTCGCGTGCCCGGCCCCTGCGCTCTGCTCTGCTCCATGGTTTTCACAACGCCACTGTTGCGTAAATACGTCCCCACGTCGAACGCAGGCGTCCCGGCGGCAGGGTGAGGCCCGCCACGAAGGGCACCCTCACCCGCGCGCGCAGGGCGGTCCGGCCCCGGCGGCCGTACCCTTGATCCGTGACCGGATCCGCTCTCGACGTCGTCGGGCTGGTCAAGTCCTACAGCGGCCGGCGGGTCGTCGACGAGCTGTCGCTGCAGGTGCGTCCCGGGACGGTGCTGGCGCTGCTCGGCCCCAACGGCGCCGGCAAGACGACGACGGTCGAGATCTGCCAGGGCTTCCGCTCCGCCGACGCGGGCAGCGTGCGCGTCCTGGGGCTCCCGCCCCGCGACCCGGCGCTGCGGCCCCGCATCGGCGTGATGCCGCAGGCCGGCGGGGCCTACCCGGGTCTGCGCTGCGGCGAGATGCTGCACCTCGTGGCCGCCTACGCCGCGCATCCGCTCGACCCGGACGACCTGCTCGAGCGGTTGGGCCTGCAGGAGGTCGCGCGGACGGCCTACCGACGGCTGTCCGGCGGGCAGCAGCAGCGGCTGTCGCTGGCGCTGGCCGTCGTGGGACGGCCCGAGCTGGTCTTCCTCGACGAGCCCACCGCTGGTCTGGACCCGCAGGCCCGGCACGCCACCTGGGAGCTCGTGGAGGCGCTGCGCTCCGACGGCGTCACCACGGTGCTGACCACCCACCTGCTCGACGAGGCCGAGCGGCTTGCCGACGACGTCGTGGTCGTCGACCACGGCCGGGTCGTCGCCGCCGGCACGGTGCACGAGCTGACCAGCCGGGGGTCGACCGGCCAGCTGCGCTTCGCCTCCACGCCGGGGCTCGACGTCGACCAGCTGCTGATGGCGCTGCCGCCCGGCTGCGCGGCCAAGGAGTCGCCGGCCGGGCAGTACCTCGTGGAGGGCCCGCACGGCGCGGCCATCAACCCGCAGGTCCTGGCGACCGTCACCGCCTGGTGTGCCACGAACGACGCCATGGCCGCCGACCTGCGGATCGAGTCCCGCAGCCTGGAGGACGTCTTCCTCGAGCTCACCGGGCGGGGGCTGCGCCCGTGACCGCCTGGGCGCCCGGCGCGCTGGTCCCCCGGCCCGGCGCGGCCCCGCTACCGCGGATGCTGGCCGCGCAGACCGTCGCGGAGCTCAAGCTCGTCCTGCGCAACGGCGAGCAGGTGCTGCTCAGCCTGGTCATCCCGCTCGGCCTGCTCGTCGTTCTCGTCACCGTGCCCTTCATCCCGGTCGACGGCCCGCGCGCGGACTTCTTCGTGCCGGGCGTGCTGGCACTGGCGGTCATGTCCACCGCCTTCACCGGCCAGGCGATCGGCGTCGGCTTCGAGCGGCAGTACGGCGTGCTGAAGCGGCTGGGGGTCACCCCCCTGCCCCGCTCGGTCCTGCTGCTCGCCAAGACGCTGGCCGTGCTGGCCGTCGAGCTGCTCCAGGTGACGCTGCTGTCGGCGGTCGGCCTGGCGCTGGGCTGGGACCCCCGGGGCCACGTCCTCGCGGTCGTCGCTCTCGTCGTGCTGGGCACCGCCGCCTTCAGCGGTCTCGGCCTGCTGCTCGGCGGCACGATGCGCGGGCTGACCGTCCTGGCCGCCGCGAACCTGCTGTGGTTCGTCCTGCTCGTGCTGGGCGGGGTGGTCTTCCCGATCTCGGCGTTCGGCGGCGCCGCGGCGGCCCTCGAGCTGCTGCCCACGGCCGCGCTGTCCTCCGGCCTGCGCGACGTGCTCGTCGACGGCGTGGGGCTGCCCCTGCAGTCCCTCGTCGTGCTCGCCGTATGGGCGGTCCTGTCGCTCGGCGCGGCCAGCCGGCTGTTCCGCTGGGAGTGAGCGAGCTCCGCTCGCAGGTCCGGCTGCTGCAGGCCGCCAGCCTGACCAGCTCGTTCGACCGGTTCGTCGTCGGACCACTGCTGCTCACCATCGCCGCGGCCTTCGGGGTCGGCCTGGCCGAGACGGCCGCGGTCGCCTCGGTCTACTTCCTGACCTACGGCCTCAGCCAGCCGCTGTGGGGGCTGTGCAGCGACCGCTTCGGACGGGTCCGGACCCTGCGGGCAGCTCTGACCGGAGCGGCCGTGCTCGGCACCGTGTCGGCGTTCGCACCGACCCTCGAGCTGCTCGTCCTGGCCCGGGCGGGCACCGGCGCCTGCATCGCCGCGGCTGTCCCGTCGGCGCTGGTCTACATCGGCGACGTCGTGCCCTTCGACCGCCGGCAGGCCGTTCTCACCGACCTCAACGCTGCCACCGCGATCGGCATCACCGCCGCCATCGGCCTCGGCGGCTTCCTTGCCGCCGGGGTCTCGTGGCGGCTGGGGTTCCTGCTCCCCGCGCTGACCGCCGGGGTGCTGGCTGTCGTCCTGCGCCGGCTGCCCGAGCCGCCGCAGGCCCCTGGGCGGACGACCGGACCGGGCGCCGCGCTCCGCTCCACGTGGGGCCGCCGGGTGCTCCTGCTCGCCCTCGTCGAGGGCGCGGCGCTGCTCGGCCTGCTCACCTACCTCGCCCCGGCCGTCGAGAGCCGCGGCGCCTCGCCCACCGAGGCCGGTGCACTCGTCGCGCTCTACGGAGTCGGGCTGCTGATCGCCAGTCGCGTCGTCAAGCGGGTGGCCGGGCTCGTGCCGCCCGAGCGGCTGGTCGTCATGGGCGCGGCCGGCCTCGGCCTCGCGTACGGCGGGGTGGCACTGTCAACGGCACCCGTCGTGGTGGCGGTCGCGGCCCTGCTCGTCGGCGCCGGCTGGGCGTCGATGCACTCGACGATGCAGGCCTGGGCGACCGAGGTCGTGCCGGACGGCCGGGCCGGGATGGTCTCGCTGTTCGCGGCCGCGCTGTTCGTCGGCGCGGGCGTCGCGACGGCGTCCCTCGCCCCCCTTGCGGGCGAGCTGCGCTGGGGTGCGCTGTTCTCCGTCGGGGCCGCCCTGGCCGTCGTCTTCGGTACGGCCGCCGGGGTCGGGTTGCGCCGGTCGGCACGGCAGGCCCGGCCGCCCGAGCCGCCGTACGCTTGACCGCGTGTCCTCCCGCACGGTCCGCCGCCTCGCCCTGGCCAGCGTCGTCGCCAACAGCGCCATCGTCGTCACCGGCGGAGCCGTCCGGCTGACCTCCAGCGGACTGGGCTGCCCCACCTGGCCGCGCTGCACCGACGCCAGCTACACCCCGACCGCGGAGTACGCCGTCCACGGCGTCATCGAGTTCGGCAACCGGCTGCTCACCTTCGTGCTGCTGGCTGTCGTGCTGGCCACCACGGTCGCGGTCTGGCGCCAGCGGCCCCGGCGCCCCGGGATGCGACGGCTGGCAGTGCTCGTCCTGCTCGGGATCCCCGCGCAGGCGGTCCTCGGCGGCATCACCGTGCTCACCGGGCTCAACCCGTGGACGGTGGCCGGGCACTTCCTCGTCTCGAGCGTCCTCATCGCGCTGGCCGTGGTGCTGCACCAGCGCAGCCGCGAGGGTGACCTGCCGCCGACCCCCGTCGTCGCCCGGCCGCTCCAGCACCTCGGCACCCTGCTGCTCGTCGTGGTCGCCGCGGTGCTCGTGGTCGGGACGGTGGTCACCGGGAGCGGGCCGCACTCCGGCGACGTCGCGGCCGGCCGCACCGGGCTGGACCCGGAGACGATCAGCCAGCTGCACGCCGACCTGGTCTTCCTGCTCGTCGGCCTCACCGTCGCCTTCTGGCTGGCGCTCAAGGCATCTGACGCCCCTGTGCGGGCCGTCCGCGCGATGGGCCTGCTGCTCGCCGTTGAGCTGGGCCAGGGCGTGCTGGGCTTCGTGCAGTACTTCACCGGGCTGCCGGTCGTGCTGGTCGCGCTGCACCTGGTCGGCGCGTGCCTGACGATCGTGGCTGCGGTGCACGCGGTGCTCGCGCTGCGCGACCGCGGCCCGCTGGGCGCAGTCGCCGTGCCGGCTCAGGACCGGGAGCTGACCTCCGCCACCGCCTGAGCGAAGCGGTCGGCGGCGCCCGGGGACTGGCTCAGGAACAGCGAGGGCTCGGTGACCTCGAGCTCCATCACGAGCGGTGCCCCGTCCGGACCGGGCACCACGTCGACCCGCGCGTAGAGCAACGGCCCGTCGTGCGGCACCGCCGCGAGCGCGGCCCGGGCCACCTCCAGCTCAGCCGGCGCGGCGTCCCGGGGCGCGATCTCCACGTCGTGCGGGTTCTCCAACGTCGGTACGAGGACCGCGGCCTTGCGTGCAGCGTGGCTGTGCTGCCCACCGAAGAACAGCAGCGCGGTCTCCCCCGCGGCGTCGACGGCCGCCTGGTAGGGCTGGACCATGACGGTGCGTCCGGCGGCCAGCAGCCCCCGCGCGTGCTCGCCGGAGTCCTCCCCCGCGGCGAAGCGCCGGGTGTCGCGCGCACCGGCCGAGATCGTCGGTTTCGCGACGTGCTCGTGCGCCGGCACGGCGTACGCCTCTCCCGGCGCGACGAAGGCCGTCGGCACGACCGGCACCCCGGCGGCAGCGAGCTCGGCCAGGTAGCGCTTGTCGGTGTTCCAGGCGAGCACACCGGCCGGGTTGGCCAACCGCGGGACGGTCCTCGCCCACGCGAGGAACTCCTCGCGTCGTAGCGTGTAGTCCCACGTCGAGCGGACGACGACGAGGTCGTACGACGCCCAGTCGACCCC
>JBBSLB010000174.1:0-5482 GCA_038255675.1 Mycobacteriales bacterium | reverse complement strand
GTGTCCTTGCCCAAGGTGGCCTGCTGCTGCTCGATCCAGGCGTTGGTCGAGCTCGCGCCGTCCAGGTCGTGCAGCCGGCGGGCATCGACGTCACCGACCCGCTTGAGCAACGCGTTGTCCAGCTGGCGCTTGGCCGCCAGCAACGCCCGGACATCGACCAGCGCCTGCTCCGGCGACAACGCCGCCAGGTCCTGAGCGTCCACCGCCGCCGTAGCGGCGGCGAACACCTGGATCTGCGCACTGACCGCCAGCGCCGCCCGGGGCCGCTCCACCCCCGGGATCGCCCAGTCAGAGGCAGCAGACTGCTGCTCCTCACCCGGGGACGATCCACCATCGAACATGTGTTCTAGCGTACGCCTCGCCGGCTGGGTGTCAAGACACTGTCCGCACGAGATCTGCTGTGGATAAGCAGTTCTCGCTTTCCACAGATGCCCCACGGCCGTTGCCGATCGTCTGACCATGTGCTGTGCGCGATGACGGCTCCTCACCGTGCAGGCAGCCGTCCGACCCCTTGTCACTGCTTGCGCCACCCGCTACCTTGCGACGCATGGATACGGGTGGCGCACGACAGCAGCCGCTGTCCCAGCTGCGCCGCGGTGTTCTCGAGTACTGCGTGCTCTCGTTGCTGGACGACGAGCCGGTCTACGGCTTCGACCTCGTCCGCCGGCTCGGCGCCATCGACGGCATGGTCATCAGCGAGGGCACGATCTACCCGTTGTTGAGCCGGCTGCGCCGAGAGGGACGGGTCAGCACGACCTGGGCCGAGTCGGAGTCAGGACCGCCCCGTCGCTACTACTCCCTCACCCCCGACGGACGGGCGGCGTTGGCCGCCTTCGCCGCTGAGTGGCGCCGCTTCCGCGACGCCGTCGACTCCCTGCTGCCGGACGTCCCTGCCTGTCAAGCCGCCCCGAGGAGAACGCCATGACGACCTCCACCGTCGACCGCCTGGTGGCCGACTACCTCGCGCGGCTGGAAGCAGCCAGCGCGGCGCTTCCGTCGGACCGCCGGCACGAGCTGGTCGAGGAGATCGGCAGCCACATCGCCGCCGCCCGTGCCGACGGTGCGGCCGCAGACGAGGCCGCCGTGCGCACTCTGCTCGAGAGACTCGGCCAGCCCGAGGTCATCGCCGCAGCGGCATGGGACGACAGCCCGTCAGACGACGCGCTCCCCGGCGCGGTGAGCGACCCACCGAGCACCGCGCTCGAGCTCACCGCCGTCCTGCTGCTCACCGTCGGGTCGTTCCTGCCGGTGGTGGGCTGGCTCGTCGGGGCGGTGCTGCTCTGGGTGTCCTCGCGGTGGACGACGGCCGAGAAGCTGCTCGGGACCTTGGTCGTGCCCCTGGGGCCCGGCGGCGCAATCGTGCTGGGCGGCCTGATCTCGCAGAGCTGCTCGGGCGACGTGGTCGTCAGCCAGGAGAGCACGAGTGGCGTGGTCGAGACGGTCGTGACCCAGGGCGCCTGCACCGGCGTCGCCCTGCCGGACTGGCTTGGCGTGCCGCTGCTCGTCGTCAGCCTCGTCGCACCCTTCGTCGTCGCCGTCGTGCTCTACCGCCGGGCCCTGGCCCGCGCTGCCTTCGAGCCGCGGCCCGAGGTGTGGCTCGGCACCTGAGGGCGGGACGGTGGGAGGGTGTCCGCATGCGCGTCGCCCTGTTCGTGACCTGCCTGGCCGACACCATGTTCCCCGTCGTCGCCCGCTCGACGGTCGCGCTGCTGGAACGGCTCGGGCACGAGGTCGTCGTCCCGGCCGGTCAGACCTGCTGCGGGCAGATGCACGTCAACACCGGATACCAGCGCGAGGCGGCGCCGCTGGTCGAGCGCTGGGTCGAGGTCTTCGAGCCGTACGACGCCGTGGTGGCGCCGTCGGGGTCGTGCACCGGCTGCGTACGACACCAGCACGCGGCCGTGGCGGAGCGCTACGGCTCGCCCGCGCTGGCCGGCCGCGCCCGGGCCGTGGCGGCCAAGACCTACGAGCTGAGCGAGCTCCTTGTCGACGTGCTGGGAGTCGAGGACGTCGGCGCGAGCTTCCCGCACCGGGTCACCTACCACCCGACCTGCCACTCGCTGCGGCTGCTGCGGGTCGGCGACAAGCCTCTGAGACTGCTGCGCAAGGTCAAGGGCCTCGAGCTCGTCGAGCTGCCGGACGCCGAGCAGTGCTGCGGCTTTGGCGGGACCTTCGCGGTGAAGAACGCCGACACCTCCACGGCGATGCTCGCGGACAAGATGCGCGGAGTGCTGTCCACCCGGGCGGAGGTCTGCACGGCCGGGGACTCCTCCTGCCTCATGCACATCGGCGGCGGCCTGGAGCGGCTGCGGACGGGCGTACGCACCGTGCACCTGGCCGAGATCCTGGCGTCGACCGAGGAGATCTCCTGAGCACCGTCGACCTGGGCATGCCGGTCCACGCGCCCCGCGGCGTCGGGCACCTGCGCGGCGCCGACCCGTTCCCGGTCGCTGCCCGCCGCGCGCTGGCGGACCCCCAGCTGCGCCGCAACATCGGCAAGGCCACCGGCACGATCCGCGACAAGCGGCTGCAGGTCGTCGGCGAGGTCCCGGACTGGGAGGAGCTGCGCACCGCGGGCAAGGCCATCAAGGCCGACGCGCTGGCTCGGCTGCCGGAGCTGCTGGAGCAGCTCGAGCGCACCGTGACGGCAGCCGGCGGCCACGTGCACTGGGCGCGTGACGCCCATGACGCCAACCGGATCGTCGGGGACCTGGTCCAGGCCGCGGGGGCGGACGAGGTCGTCAAGGTCAAGTCGATGGCGACACAGGAGATCGGCCTGAACCAAGCCCTCGAGGCCAGGGGCATCGCTGCCTGGGAGACCGACCTCGCCGAGCTGATCGTGCAGCTGGGACACGATCAGCCCTCGCACATCCTGGTCCCCGCCATCCACCGCAACCGCGCTGAGATCCGCGAGATCTTCCTGCGCGAGATGCCGAGCGTGGAAGCTGATCTCACTGACGACCCGGCCCGGCTGGCCAACGCGGCCCGGCTGCACCTGCGGGAGAAGTTCCTGTCCGCCCGGGTCGCCGTGTCCGGCGCCAACTTCGCCATCGCCGAGACCGGGACGCTGTCGGTCGTGGAGTCCGAGGGTAACGGCCGGATGTGCCTGACCCTGCCGCAGACGCTGATCACCGTGATGGGCATCGAGAAGGTGCTGCCGACCTGGCGCGACCTCGAGGTCTTCCTGCAGCTGCTGCCGCGCAGCTCGACCGGCGAGCGGATGAACCCCTACACCTCGATGTGGACCGGGGTGACGCCCGGTGACGGGCCGCAGGACGTGCACCTGGTCCTGCTGGACAACGGCCGCACTGCCGCCCTCGCCGACGAGATGGGCCGAGAAGCCCTGCAGTGCATCAAGTGCTCGGCCTGCCTGAACGTCTGCCCCGTCTACGAGCGCACCGGTGGGCACGCCTACGGCTCGGTCTACCCGGGCCCGATCGGCGCGGTCCTTTCGCCCTACCTGACCGGTGTCGAGGACAACGCCTCCCTGCCGTACGCCTCGACGTTGTGCGGCGCGTGCCTGGACGCCTGCCCGGTCAAGATCGACATCCCGTCGATGCTGGTCGACCTGCGGCGCCAGCACGTCGAGGCGGCCGGCGCGACGCCGGAGCGGGCCGCCATGCGCGCGATGGCGTGGACGATGGCCGAGCCGAGCCGGTACGACCGGGCCCAGCGCGCCGCCGGCCTCGGCCGGCTGCTCGCGCGGCGGGGGCGGATGCCCGCCCTGCCCTGGCCACTGGGGGGCTGGACGTCGGCGCGCGACCTGCCGGTGCCGCCGGCCGAGACCTTCCGCGCCTGGTGGACCCGGACCCGGGGCGCGGGGTGAGCGCCCGCGAGGAGGTGCTGGCGCGGGTCCGCTCGGCGCTGTCCGGTGCACACCCGCCGGGGCCGGTGTCGCGCGACTACCGGACAACCGGCGCGCTGTCCCCGGAGGAGCTGATCGACCTGCTCACCGACCGGCTCGTGGACTACAAGGCCGGCGTCCACCGCACCGACGAGGCGGGTCTGGCCAGCGCGGTGGCCGCTGCGGTGGCGGCAGGGCTGGCCACCCACCCGGCCGATCGGCCGCGGCTGGTGGTCCCACCCGGGCTCCCTCCGGCCTGGACGGCCGACCTGGACGCCGACGTCGTCGTCGACGACGGGCTGTCCGCACTGGCGCTCGACGCGCTGCAGGGCGTCATCACCGCGGCGAGCGTCGCGGTCGCCGAGACCGGCACCTTCGTCCTGGACGGCTCACCCGACCAGGGGCGCCGGGCGATCACGCTCGTGCCCGACCTGCACGTCTGCGTGCTGTTCGCCGCTCAGGTCGTCGCCACCGTGCCCGAGGCCGTGGCGCTGCTGGATCCGACCCGGCCGCTGACCTGGGTGAGCGGGCCCAGCGCCACCAGCGACATCGAGCTGGTCCGGGTCGAGGGCGTGCACGGCCCGCGGACCCTTGAGGTCGTGCTCGTCGGCTGACGGCAGCAGTGGTGCGCGGGGTCGCCGAGGTCCTAGGGTGCGCCCATGGAGGTCGTGGAGATCGTGCCGACCGTCGAGCAGTACGCCTACACCTTCGGGGGGGCCGCTGCGTTGCGCCGGGTGCGGCCCGGGACGGCCTTGCGGCTGTGGTCCGACGATGCCTTCGGCGGCAAGCTGCGCGCGGTGACCGACCTGTCCAGCGAGAAGGTCGACCTCCGGTTCGTCAACCCGCAGACCGGTCCCTTCTACGTCGAGGGCGCCGAGCCGGGCGACACCCTCGCGATCCACCTCGTCAGCCTCGAGCCGGCCCGCGACTGGGGCGCCTCCGCGCACATCCCGTTCTTCGGCGGGATGACCAGCACCGACCGGGTCGTCACCCTGCAGGACGCACTGCCGGACACGACCTACATCTACGAGCTGGACCGGGCCAGGCAGACCGTCACCTTCGCCGCCCGCTTCGGTGACCTGCGGGTCGACCTGCCGGTGGAGCCGATGCTCGGCACTGTCGGCGTGGCACCGGCCGGCCGCGAGGTTCGCAGCTCGCTGGTCCCGGACCGCTTCGGGGGCAACATGGACGCGCCCCAGGTGCGCGCCGGGGCGACCGTCTACCTGGGTGTCAACGTCGAGGGCGCACTGTTCTCGATCGGCGACGGGCACTACCGCCAGGGCGAGGGCGAGGCCTGCGGCACCGCGGTCGAGGGCGCCATGACCACGACGCTGATCGTCGAGCTCGTGAAGGGCGGGGCGCCCGCCTGGCCCCGGATCGAGGACGACACGCACTGGATGACCGTGGGCTCCAGCCGACCTCTCGAGGACGCCTGGCGGATCGCGCAGGCCGAGCTGGTGCACTGGTTCGGCGAGCTGTACGGGCTGCACGCCATGGACGCCTACCAGCTGCTGTCGCAGATCACCGAGGCCCCGATCGCCAACGTCGTCGACGCCAACTACAGCTCGGTGGTCAAGGCGCGCAAGGCCCTGCTGCCCGCGGCCCGGGCGTACGGCGGGCTGCATGCCGACCTGCGCG
>JBBSLB010000173.1:0-5513 GCA_038255675.1 Mycobacteriales bacterium | reverse complement strand
GGCCTTCTCGAAGTCCTGCGCATCGATCGCGGACTCCTTGTCACGACGGACGTTGGCGATGCGCTCGTCGAACTCGCGCAGGTCCGGCGGCGCGGTCATCCGGCGGATGCGCATGCGGGAGCCGGCCTCGTCGATGAGGTCGATCGCCTTGTCCGGCAGGAACCGGTCGGAGATGTAGCGGTCGGCCAGCGTCGCGGCAGCGACCAGCGCGCCGTCGGTGATCGAGACGCGGTGGTGAGCCTCGTAGCGGTCGCGCAGGCCCTTGAGGATCTCGATCGTGTGGGCCAGGCTCGGCTCGCCGACCTGGATCGGCTGGAAGCGGCGCTCGAGAGCGGCGTCCTTCTCCAGGTGCTTGCGGTACTCGTCCAGCGTGGTGGCACCGATCGTCTGCAGCTCGCCGCGCGCCAGCATCGGCTTGAGGATGCTGGCGGCGTCGATCGCGCCCTCGGCGGCACCCGCGCCGACGAGGGTGTGCAGCTCGTCGATGAACAAGATGATGTCGCCGCGGGTGCGGATCTCCTTGAGCACCTTCTTCAGGCGCTCCTCGAAGTCACCGCGGTAGCGGGAGCCGGCGACCAGCGCGCCGAGGTCGAGGGTGTAGAGCTGCTTGTCCTTGAGCGTCTCGGGGACCTCGCCCTTGACGATGGCCTGGGCCAGGCCCTCGACGACCGCGGTCTTGCCGACGCCCGGCTCGCCGATGAGCACCGGGTTGTTCTTGGTGCGGCGCGACAGCACCTGCATGACGCGCTCGATCTCCTTCTCGCGCCCGATGACCGGATCGAGCTTGGACTCGCGCGCCGCCTGGGTGAGGTTGCGACCGAACTGGTCGAGCACGAGCGACGTCGACGGGGTGCCCTCGGCGGGGCCGCCGGAGGTCGCGGACTCCTTGCCCTGGTAGCCGCTGAGCAGCTGGATCACCTGCTGGCGGACCCGGTTGAGGTCGGCGCCGAGCTTGACCAGCACCTGGGCGGCGACGCCCTCGCCCTCGCGGATGAGGCCGAGCAGGATGTGCTCGGTGCCGATGTAGTTGTGGCCGAGCTGCAGGGCCTCGCGCAGCGAGAGCTCCAGCACCTTCTTGGCGCGCGGCGTGAACGGGATGTGCCCGCTCGGCGCCTGCTGGCCCTGACCGATGATCTCCTCGACCTGGCTGCGCACGCCCTCGAGCGAGATGCCGAGGGACTCCAGCGCCTTTGCGGCGACGCCCTCACCCTCGTGGATCAGGCCGAGGAGTATGTGCTCGGTCCCGATGTAGTTGTGGTTGAGCATCCTGGCCTCTTCCTGGGCCAGGACGACCACCCGACGGGCTCGGTCGGTAAAACGCTCGAACATGTCTCGCTCCTCACGGGGCGGGGACGACGACGCCTCGTCCTCCGCACACTAGCCCCGGCTGCCCACCTCCGTCGGGTGAGCGGTGCAGCCGTGGACCCTGCTCCCCGCCGGCGGTGCCGACGGGGTGGTTCGTGTCGTCACCTGGTGCTGCCGACCTCCCGTCCAACCCCGGGAGCAGGACGTGCGTTCCCTCCCGCGTACGCCATGAGCGAAACGGGCCGGGATGCGACGAGCCCGTCCCGCCGGGTGGCGGGACGGGCTCGGGGCGGGGGGTGGAGGGGCTAGTGCGCCGCCTCGTAGGCCTCGGTGACGATGGCGGAGAGCCGGCCGCGCTCGCTGACCTTGTGCCCGTGCGTCCGGGCCCACTCGCGGATCGCCTGGGTGCGCTCCCGGTCGCTGCCGGACGGCGCCGGACGGGCGGACCCACGGGCGGAGCGACGGGTGGGAGTGCCGCCGCCGGAGCGCCCGGCCCGGCGGGCCGAGCCGACGTAGCGCGCGAAGGAGTCGCGCAGCTCGGCGGCGTGCTCCTCGCAGACGTCGACCTCGTAGGAGGAGCCGTCGAGGGCGAACGCTATCGTCTCCACGCCCTCGACCTCGTCCTCGTGCAGGTCGCACACGAGCAGGACCTGGACCTTCTGCGCCATTGTTGTCTGCCTTCTCTGGAAGAAATGCCCCGCAGAGGTAAGCAGGAATGCCGAGAAAAGGCAAACAAAGGCCTTCAGGCCTCCAACCGGAAGTGCCCGGCGCGAAACGCGTCGACGAAAAGGCGGTGGTCCTCGCGCACCGTCTTGGCGTAGGACATCGCGACGTCGGTGAGCTCCTCGACGAAGGCGTCCTGCTGGTCGCCGACCGCGGCTTCGACCGCGTCCTCGACCTGGAAGTCGACCAGCGGGGTGTCGTGGTCCTCGTCGGACACGCAGTGCACCTTCGCCGTCGCTCGGCCGAGCTGCTCGAGCACCTCGGCCATCTCCTGGGGCTCGGTCAGCGACGACCAGTCCAGGTCGGCGGAGTACGGGCTGAGCTCCTGCACGACGTAGCCGGTCCCGTCGAGCTCGGTCCAGCCGAGCCAGGGGTCGGAGTGCGCCTGCAGCGCGCGCTGGCTCAGGGCGGTGCGGTGCCCCTGGTGCTCGAAGGCCGACTCGCAGTCGGGGTCGTCGACCACCCGGCTCACCGCCGGGACGTTCGCCTGCTTCATCGACAGCACGACGTCGTTCTCGAGCGCCTCGGTGTGGCCCTCCACCAGCAGGTTGTAGGACTGCAGCCCGGCGCTGCCGATCCCGAAGCCGAACGCGCCCACGACGTCCTTCAACGTGTAGGTGAGGGACCCGAGCCGCTTGGACTCCGGGATCGTCGCCAGGTAGCGGGAGTAGGCCTGCTCGACGTCAGCACGTTCCTTGTCCTCGAGCCGGCGCACGCCCGACCCGTCGGCGAACCGGCGCTCGTGGTGGTCGACGACGGTCTTGCCCTCCAGCAGGCCGATCCGCGTGGACAGCTGGGCCTGGACGAGGGCGGCGCGCACAGCGCCGGTGGCGGTGCCGAGCCGCAGCGACCACTCGTGATCGCGGTCGCTGTCGACGAACTCGCGCACCTGGTCGAGGTAGGCGCGCAGGACGGTCCCGCACAGGCCGGTGATGTCGTCGTCGGAGATCGCCTTGGTCCAGCCCATCAGCGCGACGCTGGCGCCCAGCCGCTGCAGGTCCCAGGTGAAGTGGCCCAGGTAGGCCTCGTCGAAGTCGTTGACGTCGAAGACCAGGTGGCCCTCGCCGTCCATGTAGGTGCCGAAGTTCTCGGCGTGCAGGTCCCCCTGGATCCACACGCGGCTGGTGCGCTCGTCGGCCCAGCGGTCCTCGCGCTCGACGACGTCGGCGTAGAACAGCGGTGCACTGCCCCGGTAGAAGGCGAACGGCTCGGCCGCCATCTTCCGGTACTTGCGGCGCACCGCAACGGGGTCGGCCTGGGCCAGGTCGCCGAAGGCCTCGGACAGCACCTCGACGATGCGGGTCGTGCGTGCGTCGGTCATCCAAGCCCCCTACCCCGCGCAGACTCGGACGCTACGGGTGCGCCGGCCCGGTGTGGTCGTCGGTGCGCGAGCCGGCGGCGTAGGACCGCAGCAACTCCCGGACCGGCCAGGCCAGGGCGGTCATGAGCATGCCGGCGGTGACCAGCACCTTGTCGGTGGACCAGGTCGGGTCGTACATCGCGGGCAGCGGGCCGAGAGCCGGGAGCGCGACCCAGCGGGTCACCAGGATCGCGACGACGCCGGCGATCGCGATCAGGCCGGCGAGCAGCCATGCGCGCCGGCTGTCGCGCAGCGCCAGGTACAGGCCTGCCGCCGCAGCAAGCGCCGCCTCGACCCGGAACAAGGCTCCCTGGGTGATCTGGGTCCCGAGCTGGTCGAAGACCGGCGCCAGCTTCAGGTGTACGTAGACGTCGGCCGCAAGCCCCAGCACCGCGAGGGCACGCAGCACGCGCGCAACGCCACGGTGGCGAACCGGCTGCGCGCGCTGCGGCACGGCGCCCTTCACGGTCATGCGACGACGAGCTCAGCGGTCATGCTTCCGTGGAAGTCGCAGACTATTTCGTAGCTTCCGGCAGCGGGCGCAGTGAAGGTCTTCGTCGCGCCCCCCTGGACCACGACCGACGGGCCACCGTCGGCGAGCGTGACGGTGTGCGCCTCGCGGTCCCGGTTGACGACCTCGACCTCGGAACCGGCCGGGACCGACTCCGGGACGTCGTACTCGAACTCCGAGATGGTGATGGTCACCGCCTCGGCCGGCGCCTCGGCAGCGGAACTGGCCGGCGCCGACGCATCGGCCGAGGCCGGAGGCGCAGACGGCTCAGCGGCGGCCGTCGGGGCAGCGGTGTCGGTGGTCGTGGCCGGAGCCGCTGAGTCCTCACCGGAGGAGCAGCCGGTGGCGAGCAGGGCGGTGACGCTCAGGCCGAGCAGCAGACGGGCGGGACGGTGCAGGAGCATGGCGGGGTCCTTCTCGGAACGGTCGGACCCGCGCGTCGGAGAACGGGTCAGAGCAGGTGGGCGTACGCCACCACGTTGTCGACGTAGTGGCCGGTGCTGTTGTCGAACTCACCGCCGCACGTGATCAGGCGGAGCTCGGAGCGTTGGGTCGTGTCGCCGTACACGGCGGCAGTGGGGAACGCGTCCTTGGGATAGCGCTCGACCTTGTCGACGACGAACTCGGCCGTACTGCCGTCCTCGCGGGTGACGCTGAGCGTTGCTCCCGGCTCAAGCTCTCCGAGGCGGTAGAAGATGGCCGGCCCGGCCTTGCTGTCGACGTGCCCGGCGATCACGGCTGGCCCGAACTGACCGGGCGCCGGACCGGGAGCAAACCAGCCGGCCTGGCCGTAGTCGGTCGGGACCTCCAGCGTGCCGTCGGCCTCCTTGCCCAAGTCGACAAGGGAGCTGTCGACGATCCCCATCGCGGGGATGGACAGGGCGACCGGGCGGGAGCGGGGCATCGTCTTGGCCGCGAGGTCCTGGGCGGCTGGCGCCTGGTCGCGCGCCGCGACGACGCTCGGCACCGCGGGCGGTGGAGGGGTCGCGGTCGCAGTGACCGGCGGGGCCGGGGGAGGTCCGGCGGTGGCCTGCTGCAGCCCGACGGTGACCGCGGATACGCCGCCGATAGCGAGGGCGACCACCGCGGCCGCCGCGGCGAGGGTGCCGCGGCGGCCACGGAGGACAGAGTCCACGACGACTAGCTCCGGACGCGCCGGGCGATCAGCGGAGCGCTGCCGGCAGCAGCGACCAGCGCGGCGCCGCCCAGAGCGAGCATCACCGTGCCCTGCTGACCACCGGCGGCACCGCCGGCGCCGGTGTCGGCGCCACCGGCAGGAGCGGCGGACAGGATGCCACACAGCGCCGGGTCCGTGGCGGACGCGGGCAGTGCCGGGTCGAGGTCGCTCTTGGCGTCCTTGCGCTCGTCCTCGTAGGCGACGCCGTGCACGACCACGACAGCCTGGCCCTGCGTGACAGCCTCGGCGACGGCGGGGTCGACGGTGACGTCACCGCGCATGTACTGGATCGACGTGCCCGCGGCGAACCGGTCGACGGCCAGGCCGCTCGCGTCGCTGGTGTCGCCGGTCTTGGTCAGCGAGACCACGATCGGGCCGTAGGCGGGGGCGCCGTCGGAGGTGCTGATCCGGTTGTCGCTGTCGGCGTCCTCCGACGC
>JBBSLB010000172.1:0-5554 GCA_038255675.1 Mycobacteriales bacterium | reverse complement strand
GAGTTGATGCAGACCGACTTACCGGCGCCGGTGGCGCCGGCGATGAGGATGTGCGGCGTCTTGGCGATGTTCGCGCAGACGAAGCCGCCCTCGATGTCCTTGCCGAGCGCGACCAGCATCGGGTGGTGGTCGTTGGTCGCGACGCTGCTGCGCAGGATGTCGCCCAGGCTGACGTTCTCGCGGTCGGTGTTGGGGATCTCGATGCCGACGGCCGACTTGCCGGGGATCGGCGACAGGATCCGCACGTCGGGTGACTTCACGGCGTAGGCGATGTTGCGGCTGAGCTGGATGATCCGCTCGACCTTGACGGCCGGGCCGAGCTCGACCTCGTACCGCGTCACGGTCGGGCCGCGGCTGAAGCCGGTGACGCTTGCGTCGACCTGGAAGTCCTGCAGCACACCGGTCAGGGCGGCAATGACCTCGTCGTTGGCGGCGCTGCGCTTCTTCGGCGGCGTGCCGGCGGCGAGGATCTCCGGCGGCGGCAGCTGGTAGCCGCCCTCCGGCGGGGCGAGGGTGAGCTGCTCGGCGGTCTTCGGCAGCGGGCTGAAGCGCTTGGGCTCCGGGGCCGGCTCGGGATCGGGCGCGAGCGCGACCGGCTCGACGACGATCGGCGAGGCGTCCTCGGGGGTGTCCTGCTGCTCGAGCGAGCCGACCCGACGGCGCGGGCCGCGGCGGCGCAGCGGCTCGAGCGGGGGTAGCGGCTCCAGGGCCGCGGGCGGCTCCGCCGGCGCGGCCTTCCCCCGGCGCAGCAGCCTGTCGCGCAGCGCCGTGAGGCCGTCGGGCACCTGGTGGATCGGGGTGGCGGTGACCACGAGCAGGCCGAAGACGGCGAGCAGCACGAGCACCGGGACGGCCAGCCATGCGGTCAGGCCCTGGTGGAGCGGGTCGCCGAGCAGGAAGCCGACCAGGCCGCCCTTCTCGTCGCTCGGCAGGTCCCCCCTGACGACGTGGAAGACGCCGAGCGCGCCGAGCGAGAGGGCGAGCCAGCCGACGACGAGCCGGCCGCGGCCGCCCTTGCCGTCGGGGTGGCGCAGCACCCGCCAGGCGCCCAGCGCCAGGAGCGGCGGCAGGAGCAGCGCGCCCCGGCCCAGGACGGCGGTGAGGACCTGGTCGACCTGCTCCCCCGCGCTGCCGGCGTGCCACCAGGCGCCACCTGCCGCGACGAGCGCGAGAGCGAGCAGCAGCAGGCCGAGCCCGTCGCGGCGGTGGGCCGGGTCGAGATCGCGGGCGCCGGTGCCGGCGGCGCGGCTGGCGCCGCCCACGGCGGACGCGGTCACCTTGAGCACGCCGGCCACGGCGCGCACGAGCGCGCGCACCAGCACGGCAAAGCCGTGCAGCAGATGCCCGAGCGCGTTGGGTCCCTTGGGCTGCGGGCGGCGCTGCGAGGCCGCGGGGCGCTTCTTGGCTGCCGGCTTGCGGGTGGCCGGGCGCGCCGCCGGGCGCGCACTGCTCCCGGTGCGCGGGCGGGTCTGGGTGGGCGTACGACTGGCCATGTCGGGACGCTACCGCCGCGTACCACCAGCCACACCGGTCCCAGCGGGTGACACGCCGGGCGGGCGGGCGAAGCGGTCAGACCTCGATGACCACCGGGACGATCATCGGGCGGCGGCGGTAGGTGTCGTTGACCCAGCGCCCGACGATCCGGCGGACGCTCTGCGCCAGGGTGTGCGCGTCGGCCACGCCCTCCGCGGCGGCGCGGGCGAGCTCGTCCTCGATGAGCCGGCGCACCGGCTCGAAGGCCTCGCGGTCATCGGTGAAGCCGCGCGCGCTGATGTCCGGTCCGCCCGCGATCTTGCCCGTCACGCTGTCGACCGCGAGGGTCACGGAGATGAAGCCCTCGTCGCCGAGGATGCGGCGGTCCTTGAGCGTGCTCTCGCCAACGGCGCCCACCTCGAGCCCGTCGACGAAGACGTAGCCGCACGGCACGGCGCCGACGATCTCGGCCCTGCCGTCGACGAGGTCCACGACCACGCCGTCCTCGGCCAGCACGATCCGCTCGTCGGGGACCCCGGTCAGCCGGGCCAGCTCGGCGTGGGCGCGAAGGTGGCGCCACTCGCCGTGCACCGGCATGAGGTTCGAGGGCTTGGTCGCGTTGAGCAGGTAGAGCAGCTCGCCGGCTGGGGCGTGGCCGCTGACGTGCACCTTCGCGACGCCCTTGTGGACCACCCGGGCGCCCCAGCGGGACAACCCGTTGATGACCCGGTAGACGGCGTTCTCGTTGCCGGGGATGAGCGAGGAGGCCAGCACCACGGTGTCCTGCGCCTCGATGCGGATCTGGTGGTGCGAGCGGTTGGCCATCCGCGACAGCGCCGACAGCGGCTCGCCCTGCGACCCGGTCGACACGAGCACGACCTTCGAGGCCGGCAGGTGCTCGACGTCCTTCATGTCGATCATCAGCCCGTCCGGCACGCGCAGGTAGCCCAGGTCGCGGGCGACCCCCATGTTGCGGACCATCGAGCGGCCGACGAAGGCCACCGAGCGGCCGTGGGCGTGGGCGGCGTCGAGCACCTGCTGGACCCGGTGCACGTGGGAGGCGAAACAGGCGACGATGACGCGCCCACCGGAGGTGCGGACGACCTCGTCGACGACCGGGCCGATCTCCCGCTCGGGGGTGACGAAGCCCGGGACCTCGGCATTGGTCGAGTCCGACAGCAGCAGGTCGATGCCCTCGCGGCCCAGGCGGGCGAAGCCGCCGAGGTCGGTGAGCCTTCCGTCGAGCGGCAGCTGGTCCATCTTGAAGTCGCCGGTGTGCAGGACGATCCCGGCCTGCGTCCGGATGGCGACGGCGAGCGCGTCGGGGATCGAGTGGTTGACGGCGAAGAACTCGAGCTCGAACGGGCCGAGCGTCGCGGTCTGCTCCTCGGCGACCGTGCGCAGGACGGGCTCGATGCGGTGCTCGCGGAGCTTGGCGGCGAGCAGCGCCAGGGTGAACCGGCTGCCCAGGATCGGGATGTCCCGCCGCTCCCTCAGCAGATACGGGACGGCACCGAGGTGGTCCTCGTGGCCGTGGGTGAGGACGACCGCCTCGATGTCGTCGAGGCGGTCCCGGATGTAGGAGAAGTCCGGCAGGATCAGGTCGATGCCGGGCTGGTCGACCTCGGGGAAGAGCACGCCGCAGTCGACGACGAGCAGCCGTCCGGCGATCTCGAAGACCGTCATGTTGCGGCCGATCTCGCCCAGACCGCCGAGGGCGACGACCCTCAGGGCGCCGTCGACGAGGGGCGGCGGGGCGCCGAGCTCGGGGTGCGGGTGGCTCATGCGAGCGCGACTCCTCCTGCGGTGAGGTCCTGCGCCAGGACGGCGCGCTGCTCGTCGGTGGCGTCCACCAGCGGCAGCCGCACGCCGCCGACCGGCGCACCGGTCAGGGCCAGCGCGGCCTTGCTGAGGATGACGCCCTGGGTCCGGAACATGCCGGTGTACACGGGCTGGAGCTGCAGGTGCAGCGCGCGGGCGCGCACGACGTCGCCCGAGTCGTAGGCCTGCACGAGCTCGACGAGCGTCGGCGTGACGACGTGGCCGACGACGCTCACCAGACCGACCGCGCCGATCGCGAGCAGCGGCAGGTTGAGCTGGTCGGTGCCGCAGTAGTAGGCCAGGTCGCTGCGCGCGAGCACGGCGGAGGTGGCGCCCAGGTCGTCCTTGGCGTCCTTGACCGCGACGACGCTCGGGTGGCGTCCCAGCGCGAGGATCGTCTCGGTCGTCAGGGCCGTGCCGGTGCGGACGGGGATGTCGTAGAGCATCACCGGCAGGTCTGTCGCCCCGGCGACCTGCTCGACGTGGGCGACGATCCCGGCCTGCGGCGGGCGGGTGTAGTAGGGCGTGACGACGAGCAGCCCGGTGGCACCGGCCTTCTCGGCCGCGCGGGCCAGCTCGACGGAGTGCCGGGTGTCGTAGGTTCCGACGCCGGCGAGCACGTGGGCGCGGTCGCCGACCGCCTCGACGACGGCTCTCAGCAGTGCGTCCTTCTCGGCGTCGGAGGTCGTGGCCGCCTCGCCCGTGGTGCCGGAGACGACCAGTCCGTCATTGCCCTGGTCGACCAGCGCGCTCGCGAGCGACGCGGCCCGCTCGAGGTCGAGCTCGCCCTCGGAGGTGAAGGGCGTGACCATCGCCGTGAGCACCCGGCCGAAGGGTGCGGAGCGCGACGTCATGCGGGTCAGGCTACCCACCGGTGACCTGCCTCCCGGCCTGCTGGAGCAGGGCCTCGAGCGCGGCCGCGGGCATCGGCCGGTGCAGCAGGTAGCCCTGCGCGACGGCGACCCCCTGCTCGAGCAGCCATCGGCGCTGCGCCTCGTCCTCGACGCCCTCGGCGATGCAGGCCATCCCCAGGTCCCTGGTCAGCGACGACATGGCCCGGACGACCGCCTCGTCCTGGCGCGAACGCCCCAGGCCCTGGACGAAGGCGCGGTCGATCTTCACCGTGGCCACCGGCACCCGGCGCAGGTGCAGGAGCGAGGAGGAGCCGGTGCCGAAGTCGTCGAGCGCCAGCCGCACGCCGCGCTCGACGTAGCGGCCAAGTGCGGTGACGACCTGGCCCGCTGCGTCGAGCAGCACGCTCTCGAGCACCTCGAAGGTCAGCGCGCCTGCTGGCAGCCCGGTCTCCTCCAGGACGCCGAGTGCTACCTCGAGCGCGGCGGGCTCGAGCAGCTCGCGACCGCTGAGGTTGACCGACAGCGTCAGGGCGCCGCAGCCGGGCAGCCGCCGCCACGCGGCGACCTGCTGCGCCGCGGTGTGCAACACCTGACGGCCGAGCTCGACGACCAGCCCGGTCTCGTCGGCAACGGCCAGGAACGCGCCGGGCAGCAGCAGCCCGCGGGTCGGGTGGGCCCAGCGGGCGAGCGCCTCGACGCCGACGACCCGGCCGGTCGCCAGCTCGACCTGGGGCTGGTAGTGCACCGAGATCTGGCCTTGCTCGAGGGCGGTCCGCAGCTCGTTCTCCAGCGTCAGCCGCTCCCCCGGCGCCTCGCCCGTGCCCTCGGTCCAGACGACCGCGCGGGCTCGCCCGGCGGCCTTGGCGCGGTACATGGACACGTCGGCGTCGCGCAGCAGCGCCTCGGCGTCGCGCTCGTCGTCGGTCGAGCCGTCGTGCACCACGATGCCCAGGCTGGCGCTCGCGACCAGCTCGTGGCCGGCCACCTCGACCGGCGCGGCGAGCACCCGCTGCACCCGGTCGGCGAGCTGCATCGCGCCGGGCTCGTCGAGCCGGGCGGCGACCACGACGAACTCGTCGCCCCCGAGCCGGGCGACCAGGTCGCCGTCGCGGCACGTCCCGGCCAGCCGGCCCGCGACGGTGCGCAGCAGCTCGTCCCCGGCGCTGTGGCCGAGCGAGTCGTTGACGACCTTGAAGCGGTCGAGGTCCAGGAAGAGCAGCGCCAGCGGCACGCGGGCACCGAGCAGGTCCTCCAGGTGCTGGAGCAGCGCCGCCCGGTTGGCCAGCCCGGTGAGCGGGTCGCCCAGGGCCAGCCGGGCCAGCCGCTGCTCGGACTGCACCCTGGCGGTCACGTCGCGGGTGGAGGACTGCAGCTCGAGGACCCGCCCGTCCGCCGCGCGGACCGGG
>JBBSLB010000171.1:0-5641 GCA_038255675.1 Mycobacteriales bacterium | reverse complement strand
GTACGCCAAGCCGCGCAGCTCCGACCTGGAGAGCGCGACCGGCCTGCCCTCCTACCGCGGTGACGCCGTCAACGACCTCTACGGCGAGCGGGTGCCGGACCCGACCCGCATGGTGCGGGCCTACGCCAACAGCGCCGCGACGATGAACTTCATGCGCGCGATGGCCACCGACGGCAGCGCCGACCTGGCCGCCGTGCACGACTGGAACACCGCGTTCGTGCAGGCCAGCCCGGCCGGCCACCGCTACCAGGAGCTCGCCACCGACATCGAGCGGGCGCTGGCCTTCATGCGTGCCTGCGGCCTCGACATCGAGACCACCCCGCAGACCCACGGCGTCGAGCTCTACGCCAGCCACGAGGCGCTGCTGCTGGAGTACGAGCGCGCGCTGACCCGTACCGAGGCCGGCCGCACGCCGTACGACCTGTCGGCGCACATGGTCTGGATCGGCGAGCGAACCCGTGACCTCGACGGGGCGCACGTCGACTTCCTGTCGCGGTTGTCGAACCCGATCGGCGTCAAGCTCGGCCCGACCACCGACCCGAGCACCGCGGTGGCGCTGTGCGAGCGGCTGGACCCCGACAGCGTGCCGGGCCGGCTCACCCTCATCACCCGGATGGGCGCGGGCAAGGTGCGCGACGTGCTGCCGGCGCTGGTCGAGGCGGTCGAGCGCGCCCGTGGCCCGCGCAGCGTGGTGTGGGAGTGCGACCCCATGCACGGGAACACCACCGAGACCGCGAACGGCTACAAGACACGGCACTTCGACGACGTGATGGACGAGGTGCGCGGGTTCTTCGAGGTGCACGCCGGGGTCGGCTCCTGGGCCGGCGGCGTGCACGTCGAGCTGTCCGGCGACGACGTCACCGAGTGCCTCGGTGGTGCCCAGCAGCTCACCGACGCTGACCTCGCCGGGCGCTACGAGACCGCCTGCGACCCGCGGCTGAACACCAGCCAGGCGCTGGAGCTGTCGTTCCTCGTCGCCGAGATGCTGCAGGCCCGTCGGGACCGCTAGGCCCCAGGTCTAGGGCTGGGCGTCGTACGCCGCCTCGGCGGTCAGCTCGCCGTCGCCGGCGCGCACGACGTGCGGGCCGGGCAGGTTCTCCGGGTCCAAGGCGGCCAGCTCAGCTGTGAACCTGCCGCGCGCGTCGGCGGTGACGAGGGACTGCGAGCCGGTCGGCCGGCCGGCCGGGTCGACGTACTCGAGGGCGACCTCGACGCCGGGTGTCCACCCTGTGCCGCTCACGGTGAGCTGCTCGCCGTTCGGCCCCGACGTCGGGTCGATCGTGATGCCCAGGGGCTCCGGCACAGGCGCGACCGTCGGCTCCGGCGACGGGGGCGGCGGCGACGGGGGCGGGATGACGAACACCGTCGTGCGGGGTGCGGGGAACTGCAGCGTCGGCGGACTCACCGTGGCCGACGGCGTGGGCGGCGGCGGGCTGATCAGCTGCGCGTCCTCCGGCAGCGTGCCGGCGCTGGTCGTCTCGTCGCCGCCGGTCTGCGTGAGCAGCAGCCCGAGTCCGACACCGAGGAGCCCGGCGACCAGCAGCAGCAGCAGTACGAGCAGCAGCGAGAACGAGCGCGGCTCGACGTCGTCGTCCCACCGCTCGTCCTGGTAGGGGACGGGCAGCTCGGCGTTCGTGGGCAGCGCGGCCTGCGCCGCGGTTCCGACGCGGGCAAGCACGCCGCCGCGCTGGGCCTCGGGCAGCGCCACGACCGTCAGGCCGGTGAGGAGCAGGTGGGCCCGCTGCTGGGCGTCGGTGAGGCCGCGGCACGCCTCGCAGGACAACGCGTGCCGCCGGGTGGTGGCGTCGCGGGCGGCGACCGGACCGCCCTCGCCGATGCGGGCCAGCGCCCCCACGTCGGACTGGTGGTCGGGTACGGCGAGTGCAGGCTCGTCGTCGACGAGCGGTAGGAGCGCCAGCCGCGCGCGACCGACCCGCTCCATCGCCTCGGCAGCGTCGGTGCCGAGCGCCGCCGCGACCGACCCCGCCGGCAGGTCGTAGGAGTCCCGCAGCAGCAGCACGAAGCGCTCGGGCTCGGGCAGCTGGTCGAGCGCCTCGGCGAGCACCTCCTGGTCCTCGTCGACCGACAGGACGCCGCCGCCGAGGGGCAGGTCCGGGGTGCGGGCGGCGACCCGCACGGCCAGCGCGCGGGCGCGGCCGAACCACCAGCCGACCGCGTCGGGGACCGTCTCGGGCCGGGTCGCCACGGCGTCGACGAGGTCGAGCGCGCTGGTCTCGACGACCTCGGCGGCGGCCCGTGGGTCGCAGCCCAGGCGGCGGACGGCGTCGTGCACCCGGTCGGCGTGCACGCGGACGGCGGCCAGCACGTCCTCGGCGGAGACACCGTGCGGCGTACCGGTCGCGCCGTCGCGTCCGTACCCGTCTGCCACCCTCCTAGCCTATTCGTCGTGACCACCGTGGATCTGCGCAGCGACACGCTCACCCGCCCGACCGCCGGCATGCGTGCGGCGATGGCGGCCGCCGAGGTCGGCGACGACGTCTACGGCGAGGACCCGTCGGTCAACGCCCTCGAGGAGCGGGTGGCCGACCTGTTCGGCCACGAGGCAGCGGTGTTCGTGCCGAGCGGGACGATGGGCAACCAGATCTGCCTGCGCCTTGTGGTGGCGCCGGCCGAGGAGCTGCTCTGCGACGCCGACGCCCACGTCGTGACCTACGAGCACGGCGGCGCGGCGCAGCACGGCGGGATCCAGTCGCGCACCGTCCCCGGCGGCCTGCTCGACGTCGCGACCGTTGAGCAGTACCTGCGACCGGCCGGGTGGGGCACCGTCGCGACCAGCGCGGTCAGCGTGGAGCAGACGCACAACCGCGGTGGGGGAGCGGTCCACCCGCTGGAGGTGATCCAGCGTCTGCGCGACCTCACCCGCCGGCACGGCGTCGCGCTGCACTGCGACGGCGCCCGCATCTGGAACGCCGCCGTCGCGTCCGGCACGCCGCTGTCGGCGTACGGCGCGCTGTTCGACTCGCTGTCGGTCTGCATGAGCAAGGGCCTGGGTGCTCCGGTCGGCTCGCTCGTCGTCACCGATACGACTCGCGCGGCGCAGGCCCGGGTGCTGCGCAAGCGACTGGGCGGCGGCATGCGGCAAGCCGGTCTGCTCGCCGCCGCCTGCTCCTACGCCCTCGATCACCACGTCGAGCGGCTGGCCGAGGACCACGCCCGCGCGGCCCGGATCGCCGACCGGCTCGGCGTCGGACCGGTCGGGACGAACATCGTCCCGGTCGAGGTCGACGACGCACCCGCCCTGGCTGCGGCCGCGCGCGATCAGGGCGTCCTGATCTCCGTGGTCGGGCCGCACAAGGTCCGGCTGGTGACCCACCTCGACGTCGACGATGCCGCCGCCAAGCGCGCGGGCGAGGTCGTCGCCGGGTTGCTCGGCCGCTGAGACGGGACGGCGGTCAGCCGACGCGGCGGCCCAGCATCGGCGGCAGCTCGCGGCAGGCCCGGGCCAGCTCGTCGAGCGCGTCGCCGTACAGCGCCTGCGGGCCGTCGCACAGCGCGGCCGTCGGGTCGGCGTGCACGTCGACCATGACGGCGTCCGCGCCGACGGCGATGGCCGCGCGGGTGAGCGGGACCACCAGGTCGCGCTTGCCGGCGCTGTGCGAGGGGTCGACGACGATCGGCAGGTGCGACAGCGCATGCATCATCGGCACGGCGCTGACGTCGAGAGTGTTGCGGGTGGCCGTCTCGAAGGTCCGGATGCCGCGCTCGCACAGCACGATGTCGAGGTTCCCGCGCTGGGCGATGTACTCCGCGGCCATCAGCCACTCCTCGTACGTCGCGGTGAGGCCGCGCTTGAGCATCACCGGCTTGCGGATGGCGCCGACGGCCTGCAGCAGGGGGAAGTTCTGCATGTTCCGGGTGCCGATCTGGAGCATGTCAGCGTGCTCGGCGACGACCGCGACGTCTTTGGGGTCGACGACCTCGGTGACGACCGGCAGGCCAGTGCGCTCGCGCGCCTGGACGAGGATCTCCAACCCCTTCACGCCCAGCCCCTGGAAGGCGTACGGGGAGGTGCGCGGCTTGTAGGCGCCGCCGCGCAGCATCGTCGCGCCGGCGGCCTTGGCCATGTCGGCGGCCTCGAAGGTCTGCTCAGCGGTCTCGACGGCGCACGGCCCGGCGATGAGGACAAAGCTGTCCGGGCCGATGTGCACGTCGCCGCGCTCGCCGACGGTGATCGTCGAGGCGTCCGGGTGGTTCTCGCGACTGACCAGCTTGTAGGGCTTGGAGACGCGGACGACCTCGACGACGCCGGTCATCGCCCGCAGGTTGAGCGCAGTGAACTGCACGATGTCGCCGACCAGGCCGACGATCGTGCGCTGGACGCCGCGGCTGACGAACGCCGAGCCGCCCGCGCCTTCGACCCGGGCGACGACGGCGTCGACCTCCTCAGCGGATGCGCCGGGGCGCATGACGACGACCATGGGGGACCTCTCCAGGAAGCAGAAGAGCCCCGGGCAGGTGCCCGGGGCTCGCGGTGGTGGGGCGCGCTAACCGCCCGACCGGGAGACCCGACCGGGGTAGGCGTACTCGAGGGCGCGCATGGGTCGGCAGGCTAGCGCAGCGCCGTCCGCCGAGCCGTCGCGGGGCGGTGCCGGTCGGACCCCCGGCGGGGAGCAGGATGGCCCGGTGACGTCGCCACTGAGTCGGCTGGGCTCCAAGAGACGGGCCGCGGGCCTGCCCGCCGACCGGCTGCCGCCCGGGCAGTACCTGCCGCGTGGCTGGCCGGTGCTGCACTACGGGCGGGTGCCGGCGTTCGTCGAGGCGAGCTGGGACCTGCAGGTCTTCGGGGCGACCGCGATGCAGCGCTGGGACTGGGCGCAGTTCAGCGCACTGCCGACACGCGACCTCAAGGCCGACTTCCACTGCGTCACGAAGTTCTCGCTGCTGGACGGCACCTGGACCGGCGTCCCCACGACGACGCTGCTCGACCTCGCGCCGCCCGCGCCGGCGGTCACGCACGTCATGGTCTGGGCGGAGTACGGCTACAGCGCCAACCTGCCGCTCGAGGACTTCGTCCAGGGGATGCTCGCCACGCACCGCGACGGAGAGCGGCTCACCCCCGAGCACGGGTACCCGCTGCGCCTGGTCGTCCCGCACCTCTACGCGTGGAAGGGCCCGAAGTGGGTGCGCGGCGTGGAGTACCTCACCGAGGACCGGCGCGGCTTCTGGGAGGAGCGTGGCTACCACAACCGCGCTGACCCCTGGAAGGAGCAGCGCTACAGCTACCAGGAGGCGCCGGGCGACGGCCCCGAGCTCTGACGGCCGTGGCGGGCACCGGAGGCACCACCGGCTCGTACTGATCGTCGTGTCGCGAAAGGCTCCGTACGAGGCCCCGGAGCGGCATGACGATCAGTACGAGACCGTCCCGGGCGGCCGGACGGCGGGGCGGCCAGACGGCAGACAGGTCGGCGCCCGCCCGCTGGCTACCCGTCGCGCAGGGCGCAGAGGAGCTCGACGTCGCGGCGGTGGGTGCTGGCGTCCCCAGGCGTCTCGACCACGACCGGTACCCCTCGCGTCGCCGGGTGGCGGAAGAGCTCGGCGAAGGCGTCCTTGCCGATGTGGCCGGCGCCGATCGCCTCGTGCCGGTCGCGCGCCGAGCCGAGCGGGTCCTTGCTGTCGTTGG
>JBBSLB010000170.1:0-5701 GCA_038255675.1 Mycobacteriales bacterium | reverse complement strand
CGGCTTGACCGAGCCGAGGTCGGGACAGGTGCCGACGACGACCTGGGCGCCGGAGCGGCGCAGCGTGGCGACGGCCCGTGACAGCTCCCGGGCCGAGGTGGCGATGGGCACCCGGTGCGTCACGTCGTTCGCGCCGATGACAATGACCGCGACGTCGGCCGGCCGCCGAAGGGCCTTGGCGACCTGCACCTCCAGGTCGGCCGAGCGTGCGCCGACGACGGCGAGGACCTCCAGGTCGACCCGGCGGTGCAGGTCACGGGCGATCCCGCCGGCCAGCAGCGCGCCGGGAGTCTGGTCGGCCAGGTCGCAACCCAGCCCCGCCGCGGCCGAGTCGCCGAGCACGACCAGGTGGACCGGCTTGTCGCCGCGCTTTCCCCGGCCGTAGGACCCGGCGGCCAGCGGGGCCTTCGTCGTCGGGACGCCGATCGTCTTGCGGGCCAGCTTGGCCTCGGTCGCCAGGATCGCGTAGGTCAGGCCCAGCGCGCCGGCGAAGCCGCCACCGCCGTACGCCGTCTTGACCGCGACGTAGCGGGCGCGCCGGCCGGGACGCGGGACGCTCGGGGCCCTCATGAGGCCCGCCCGGCGAGGAAGGCCCGCACGGCAGCCTGCGCGCCGGTGGAGACGTGGGCTCCGTGGGTGAAGCCGGCGACGGAGAAGTCGAGCTCGCCGAGCCGGGCCGCCGAGGTGCGCGACACCGTCACGTCGGTGCAGGAGGAGGCGAACGACCAGCGCAGCCCGCGGACGTTGAAGATCGCGTCGCCGGTGACCAGCACCCCGCTGGAGGGGTGCAGGAACGAGCAGTGGCCGGGGGTGTGACCGGGCGTGTGCACGACGGAGATCCCGCCGGCCACGGGGAGAACCGCGCCGTCCGCGAAGGTCTCGAGCTCCGCCACCGGGGCGAAGCCGGTCAACCGCCCCGGCACCCGCGCCAGCAGCCGTCCGCCGCGCGTCGAGCGGTCGACCGAGGGCATCCGGCCCTCGCGGACGTAGACGGCCTCGCGCTCGTGGGTGTGGACGGCCGCGCCGGTCGCCGCCTGCACCTCGGCCAGCCCGCCGGCGTGGTCGTTGTGGGCGTGGCTGAGCAGCAGGTGGGTGACGTCGCCGGGCCCGCGGCCGAGCTGGGCGAGCGCCGCCAGCAGCGCCTTTGGCGCCCGCCTGGTGCCGGCGTCGACGAGAACCAGCGAGCCGTCAGGCCCGGCGATGAGGTAGCTGTTGACGAGGTCGGCCGGGGCGGTCGGGATGCGCCAGACGCCGTCGGCGACCTGCACCGCGGTCATGGCCGTCCCTCCCTCGTCGGCGGGCTACCGGCCGGTAGCCCGCCCTGTCGACCCTAGCCCGCTGCCCTGCGGCTGCGGGGGGCCCGGTCGCCGTAGGCTTGCTCACGGGCGGCCTGTGGACGACGGGGTCCCGCGGCGCCCCGTCCGACCCGGAGGTCCCGGCCCGTGCAGGTCACCGACCACGTCATCGACCTCGTCGGCGGCACGCCGCTGGTGCGGCTGACCCGCGTCACCGAGGGGCTGTCCGCCCAGGTGCTGGCCAAGGTGGAGTACTTCAACCCCGGCGGCTCGGTCAAGGACCGCATCGCGCTGGCGATGGTCGAGGACGCCGAGCGCTCCGGCGCGCTGCAGCCCGGCGGGGTGATCGTCGAGCCGACCTCCGGCAACACCGGGGTGGGCCTGGCGCTGGTCGCGCAGAAGAAGGGCTACACCTGCGTCTTCGTCTGCCCCGACAAGGTCGCCAAGGACAAGATCGACGTGCTACGGGCGTACGGCGCGCAGGTCGAGGTCTGCCCGACCGCCGTCGACCCGGACGACCCGCGCTCCTACTACTCCGTCAGCGACCGGCTCGCCCGCGAGATCCCTGGCGCCTGGAAGCCCGACCAGTACGCCAACCCCAACAACCCGCGGGCCCACTACGAGAGCACCGGCCCGGAGGTCTGGGAGCAGACCGACGGGCGGGTGACGCACTTCGTCGCCGGCGCCGGTACCGGCGGCACCCTCGGCGGCGTCGGCCGCTACCTCAAGGAAGTCAGCAGTGACCGCCCAGGTGGCCGGGTGAAGGTCTACGGCGCCGACCCCGTCGGCTCGGTCTACTCCGGCGGCGACGGCCGGCCCTACCTCATCGAGGGCGTTGGCGAGGACTTCTGGCCGAGCACGTACGACCCGTCGGTCCCGGACGGGATCCTTGCCGTGTCGGACCGCGACGCCTTCGCCATGACCCGCCGGCTGGCCCGCGAGGAGGGGCTGCTCGTCGGCGGCTCCTGCGGGATGGCTGTCGTCGCAGCCCTGCGCGTGGCGCAGGACCTCGGCCCGGACGACGTCGTCGTCGTGCTGCTGCCGGACGGCGGCCGCGGCTACCTGTCCAAGATCTTCAACGACGACTGGATGGCCGACTACGGCTTCCTGCACGCCGACGCCGGCACGACGACGGTCGCCGACGTCATGGCGGCCAAGGGCTCCGACGGCCCGCTGCCGTCGTTCGTGCACACCCACCCGACTGAGACGGTGCGCGAGGCGATCGACATCCTGCGCGAGTACGGCGTCTCGCAGATGCCGGTCGTGCGCGCCGAGCCGCCGGTCATGACCGCTGAGATCGTCGGGGCGGTGCACGACCGCGATCTGCTCGACGCGCTGTTCACCGGCCGGGCCCAGCTGGCCGACCGGCTGGCCGACCATATGGCGCCGCCGCTGCCGATGGTCGGCGCCGGGGAGCCGGTCCAGGCGGCGATGGTGGCGCTGGAGAAGGCCGACGCCGCGGTCGTCGTCGCCGACGGCCGACCGACCGGAGTGCTGACCCGCCAGGACGTGCTCGCCTTCCTGAGCGAGTGATGCGCCCGGGCGGGTAGCCGGCCTCAGCGAGCAGCCGGCCTCAGCGAGCAGCGCCCAGGCGGGCGACCACCGCGGTGTGCGGGACGGTCAGGGCGAGCAGCGCCACGAGCAGCCCACCGGTGACGCCGACGACCAGCGCCAACGCGGCGGCGCCGAGCAGCGCGATCAGGCTGGGCAGCGCCGCTGCGCGGGCGAAGCGGGCCAGACCGTCTCGGGGAGAGCCGCCCCCGCGCGGGTCGAGGGCGACCAGCCGGGCGGTGTGTCGGACGGCGTGCCAGCCGGCGAACCACGCCGCGAAGGCGGCCAGTGGCGGCAGGACGGCGGCCACCGCGACGACCAGCCCGAGCTCGGCCGCTCGGGCGCGGTCCCGCCAGGTGGACGCCAGGCCGACGGCGACCAGGGCGACGGTCAGCCCCAGCAGCCCGACGCGCACCGGGGAGTCGAGCAGCACCCCGGCCAGTCCGGGGTCGAGCTCGTCCAGCAGCGGCCGGACGTCCGCGGGCCGCAGCACCAGCGGCAGCGCCACGACCGCGAGGCCGGCCGCGGCGCCGGCAGCCCATGCAGGCCGGGCGCCGCGCAGTCGGGCCCAGCCCACCTCGCCCTCGGCGAAGTGCGCCGCCGCGAGGGCGAGCAGCACCAGCAGCGCGGGCAGCGGCGCGAGCAGCGCCACGCCGACCGCCGCGGCGGCCGCCAGTGCGTAGCCGACGACCACCCGGACCCGCGGCCGGACCTCGCCCTGTGCCCAGCCCCACGCCAGGTGGTCCACCGCGCCGTGCGGGAGCCCGAGGACCGCCGCCGCGACGAGCAGCGCCGGGCCGGCGTCGCGCAGCAGCTCGGGCGCGACGAGTCCGGCGACCAGCGCCGCGGCCAGGACCCCGACGGAGAGCCGGGAGGCTCCGCGCAGCAGCGGGTCCGGGGCCGTCGGTGCGGCGCCGGGCGGCGCGCTCGCGAGCAGGGTCATGTCCTGATGGTGCTCCTCGAACCGGGACAGCACCACCCGGAGAGCGGTTCAAACTTTGTTCGAGTTGCACGATCTCTCCCGTACCCCCACGCTCTGTTACGCCCCGCCCCTGGTCCACCGGCCACCCGGCCACCGGACCCCGCCCCGGAGCCGGACGCTCGACCGAGCGCCCGCCGCGTCGTGCCCCATGCCGGCAGACCGCCGGCCGCCACCAGGAGGACTGCGTCGTGATCGTCGCCCAAGGGATCCAGATCCCCGAGCTCTCGTCAGGTCAGTACGAGACCGTCTACAACCTGCTGTCGCTGGCTATCGCCAGCCTGTTCTTCACCGGGCTCTACCTGGTGCTCTCCCAGAAGCGGGTGCTGCCGCGCTACCGCAACGCGCTCATCGTCAGCGCCACGGTGTGCTTCATCGCGACCTACCACTACGTACGGATCTTTGACAACTTCAAGGACTCCTACGTCACCGATGCGCAGGGCGGTGACGGCGTCTACACGCTCACCAACATCCCGTTCAACGAGGGCTACCGGTACGTCGACTGGTTCCTCACCGTGCCGCTGCTGCTTGTCGAGACGATCGCCGTCCTCGCCCTGGCCCGGGCGGTCGCCAAGCCGCTGCTCACCAAGCTCGTCATCGCCTCGGCGCTCATGATCGCGCTCGGCTACCCCGGTGAGCTCACGACCGAGACCGGCCCGCGCCTGCTCTGGGGCACGCTGTCGACGATCCCGTTCATCTACCTGCTCTACGTGCTGTTCGTCGAGATCAACAAGTCGCTCGACCGCCAGCCGCCGGAGGTCCGCAGCACCGTCGGCAAGCTCCGGATCATGCTGGTCGGACTGTGGGGCGTCTACCCGATCGCCTACCTCATGCCGGTGCTCGGCTTCGACGGCCCGGACGCCTTCGTGCTCCGGCAGGCCGGCTACTCGATCGCCGACATCCTCGCCAAGGCGGCGTTCGGCCTGGTCATCTACAAGATCGCCCGCATCAAGAGCGTTGTGGACGACCCGGCCTTCGACGAGGAGGACGACTCGATCAGCGGCATGGAGGCCGAGCCGTCCGCTTCGCGCGGCCGTGCGACGGCGCGTTCCTAGCTGAACCCCCGAGCGCTCGCGCTGTCGCCACACGCTCGTGTGGCGGCGGCGCGGGCCATCGGTGCCGCCGCCCGCCCTGCAGCCGGGCGTCGGCTCCTGCACGACCCCACCCTCGTCAGCGGAGAGGTCCCGTCGTGGACTACTGGGTGTTCGACCTGCTCTTCCTGGCTCTACCTGCTGCGCTGCTCGTCCGCGGCCGCTCCGTGCCCGGCTCGGTGCTCCGGGCCACCGGCGCGCTGGCCGCCGTGGCCCTGCTCTGGACCGCGCCCTGGGATGAGCACCTGGTCCGCACCGGCGTCTGGTCGTACGGTCCCGACCGCGTCCTTGCCACCGTCGGCAGCGTGCCGGCGGAGGAGTACGCCTTCGTCGTCCTGCTCGTCGTCCTCGTCGCGGCCTGGGGTGTCCGGACCGGTCGGCTGACGACGAGCACCGCCGCCGCCGTCGTCCCCGGCGGTCGCGTCGCCGGCGCCGCCGGCTGGATCGGGGTCGGCCTGCTCGGCGCTGGACTGCTGACCGCTGGCGGCACCTGGCGCTACCTGGCGCTGCTGCTCGTCTGGGTCGCACCGCCGCTGGCGCTGCAGCGCTCGGTGGCCGGTGACCTGCTGCGGGCTCGCCGCGCCGACCGCCTGCTGCTGGCTGCTCCTGTCGCGCTCTGGTTGTGCGCGGCCGACCGGCTGGCGATCGCCGACGGCATCTGGACGATCGCGTCGGCCAGCAGCACCGGGGTGCTGCTGCTCGGGCTGCCGATCGAGGAGGTGCTGTTCTTCGTGCTGACCTGCGTCCTGGTGACCGACGGCCTGGTGCTGGCCACCGACCGGCGG
>JBBSLB010000169.1:0-5703 GCA_038255675.1 Mycobacteriales bacterium | reverse complement strand
CAGCGCCGGCTGCCCCGCCCAAGGCCGCTGGCGTACGGCGTCGCGCTGTCGGCGCTCTACCAGCTCTCGATCTGCCTGCTGCTGCTCGGCACGGTCGCGGCGACCGGTCACTCACTCGGACCGCTCGCGCTGCTCGGCGCCTTTGGTGCCAGCCAGCTCGCCGGGTCGGTGCCCGGCCCGCACGGCGCCAGCCCCCGCGACGCCGCGCTGGTCGTCGCCCTCGCCGGGCTCGGCCTGCCGTGGTCGGCGGCGCTCGGCGCGGTCGCCCTCAAGGCCCTGCTCGCCTGGCTGCCCGGGCTGCTGCTCGGCGGCGCGAGCCTGCTGCTCGCGCGCCGCCTGGCGGAGGGCGCGCGGTCGGTGCCTGCCGCGGCCTGACACAAACCGCTTCCCCTGCTCCGCCATCCGGGCCACACTGGTGGGGCCGTCGGGGGGTGGTGGCGTGAAGGAGCGGGGAACCGCGCACACCGTGGGCTCGGGCCTGCGCACCGTGGGCACCGAGGCGATCGCCGTCGTGCTGGGTGTCGTCGTCTACTTCGGGGTCCGCGGCCTGACCGCCGTGCAGCCCGAGGTGGCCCGCGACCACGCCCGCGACATCCTGGCGCTTGAGCAGACCCTGGGGCTCGACCTCGAGGCCGGCACGCAGAAGCTGATGCTCCCTCTCGACTGGCTGGTGACCGCCGCGAACTGGGTCTACATCTGGGGCCACTGGCCGGTCATCGTCGTCACGCTGGTCTACCTCGCGCTGCACGACCGGACCCTCTTCCTCCGGCTGCGCAACGCCATGATCGCCTCAGGGGCCCTGGGGCTGTGCGTCTACACGACCTACCCGGTCGCCCCGCCCCGGCTGCTCGGCGAGGGCTACGTCGACACGGTCAGTGAGCGCTCGAACGCCTACCGCGTCCTGCAACCACCGGGCTTCACTAACCAGTACGCCGCCATGCCCAGCCTGCACGTCGGGTGGGACCTGCTCGTCGGGCTGGCGGTCTTCTGCGTCGCCACCACGGTCGTCATGCGGACGGTCGGGCTGCTCATGCCGGTGCTCATGACCGCCGCAACGGTGATGACGGCCAACCACTACGTGCTCGACGTGATCGCGGGCGCGGCGCTGGCGCTGGTGGGCTGGGCGATCGCGCTGTGGATCGAGCGGCGCCGGCTGACCCGCTCCGGCCCGGACCACACCGGGCGACCGCCTGCGTCACCCGGACCCGAGCCGTACCGCGCGACCCTGCCAGCGCCCCGGCGGGCCGAGGATGCCCGGCGCGAGGACGCCGTCCGCTGTCGTACCGCCGAGGCCTGAGTGGTCCCGTCGGCGGCGCCATGACCGTGCGGGCGGGGCAGTGACCCTGCTGGCCGTCGCGCACCGCGCCGGCAACGACCTGTCCGCGCTGCGAACGGCCGTCGAGCTCGGCGTCGACGTGCTGGAGGCCGATGTACGCGCCCGCGGGGCGCTGCTGGAGATGCGGCACAGCAAGCAGCTGCGGCCGTTCCCGGTGCTGTGGGACTCGGGCCCGGGCGGGCTGGAGCTGGCGCACACCCGCGCCCCACAGCTGCAGCTCGACGCGCTGCTGGCTGCCCTCGAGGTCGGCCACCCGATGCTCATGCTCGACCTCAAGGGCCCCGGCCGGGTGGGCGCGCGGGTCGCCGACCTCGTCCACGCGGCCGAGCCGGCCACGGACGTGCTGGTCTGCTCGCGCTGGTGGCCGGGCCTCGACGCGTTCGCCGACCGGCCCTGGGCACGGCCGGTGCTGACGGCGCGCAACACCGTGGAGCTGGCCCGCCTCCTCCGCCGGGTGCGTCGCGGCCGGGTGCCGTACGGCGTGAGCCTGCACGGCTCGCTGCTGACCGCGCCGGTCGTGGCCGAGCTGCGTGGCCTGGTGCAGCTGGTGATGACGTGGGGCGTGAACGATCTGGTGGCGTTGGAGCGGGTCACGTCGCTGGGCGTCAACGGCGTGATCAGCGACGACGCGGACGTCCTGCGGGCGGTGCTGGCTCAGAGGTAGGAGCGCAGCTCCCACAGCTCCGGGAAGTAGCGCAGCGCCAGCCGCGAGCGCAGGTACTCCCCGCCGCTGGAGCCGCCGGTGCCCGGCTTGGTGCCGATCTGCCGCTCGACCATGTCGACGTGCCGGGTGCGCCACTGGGTCGCCAGCGCGTCGTGCGACAGCAGCGCCTCCGACAGCTCCCACAGCTCGGCGTGCTCCCGCTCCCGGGCGATGGTGAGCAGCGAGGCGCGCCGGGCGTCCACGTCGTCCACGGCGAAGCCGCGCCCGCCCAGCAGCCCGAGGAAGGCGTCCCACAGGCTCGGCTCGGCCAGCCGCGACTGCATCCGCTCGCGCTCCTGCGGCGAGGCCTGCCGCAGCCGCTCGACGTAGGCCGGGTCACGGGCGCCGGACAGGAACTCCAGCTCGCGGAACTGCACCGACTGGAAGCCGCTGGCGGGGGCGAGCAGTGCCCGGAACGCCAGGAAGTCCTGCGGCGTCATCGTCTCGAGCACGACGACCTGCGCGATGAGGATCTGCTCGATGCTGGCTACCCGCTGCAGCGCTTTGCGCGGCTCGAACACCTGCCCAGCCAGCATCGCGTCGCGGGCGAAGCCCAGCTCGTGCAGGCACTGCTTGAACCACAGCTCGCAGACCTGGTGCACGACGATGAACAGCAGCTCGTCGTGGGCGTCGGAGTGCAGCTCCTGCTGGTCGAGCAGCTCCGGCAGGTGCAGGTAGCTGCCGTAGGACAGCCGCGCGCCCTCTTCCCCGAACTGCCGGTCCGTCATGACCGGCCACCCTAGGACGTCAGTCGCCGCGGGAACGCGCGCTCGCGCGGTCGTTGGCGCGCCCGATCGCCTCGACCAGCTCGGCCTTGCTCATCGAGGACCGACCCGGCACCTCGAGCCGCTGCGCCAGCTCGTACAGGTGCTTCTTGCTCGCGTTGCGGTCGACCCCGCCGGCGTTGTCGCCGCGGCCGCCGTCGCTGGGACCCAGCTCGTCCTTGGACTCCCAGTGGTCGCCCACCTTCTCGTAGCCGTGCTTGACGGCGGCGTAGGCCGTGCGGGCGGCGCGGGACGGGTCGTCGTACTGATCGGCGGCCGAGTCGTAGGTCTTGGCAAAGGTCCGCTGGGCCTTGGCCGGGGAGCGCTGCAGCGTCGAGGGCAGCTCGTCCTGCTTCGGCTTCCCGGATCTGGTCGTCTTCGGCATGCGGGCAGAGTTCCCGCCCGCGAACCAGGGAACCGTCAGGCGCTCGTGACGCCCACGAGGTCGACGACGAAGATCAGCGCCGCACCCGGCGGGATGTCGGCGCCCGCGCCGCGTTCGCCGTAGCCGAGCTCGGCCGGGATCACGAGCTGGCGGCGGCCGCCCTGGCGCATGCCGACGATCCCCTGGTCCCAGCCGCCGATGACCTGTCCGCCGCCGAGCTGGAACTCGAACGGCTCCTGGCCGCGGTCCCAGGAGGCGTCGAACTGCGTCCCGTCGGCGTAGAGGACGCCGACGTACTGCATGGCCACGACGTCGCCGGAGCAGGCCAGGTCGCCCTCGCCGACGACGATGTCGGAGACCTGCAGCTCGGCCGGCGGCTCGTCCTCGGGGACGGCGATGTCGGGCTTCTCGGTGAGGTCGGTCGTCGCGCCCTCGGGTGGGTCGACGGGGGTGGGCGCCGCCGGGCAGCTGGTCGCGGCCTGCGGACTCGGGGCGGCGGCGACGTCGTCGTCGCTGCCGGAGCAGGCGGTCAGCACGAGCAGAGCCGCCGCGAGGGCAGCGAGGGGACGAGCGTTCACGAGGTAGGGCTCTCCTGGCCGAGCAGGCGCTCGAGTCGGGGTCCGACGAGGCGTTGGAAGGCTCGTCGCGGGCGGGTGCGGTCGAGGACGGCGGCCTCCAGGTCGTCGGCCGCGATGCTCCGGGGCTCGGCGTCGGGGCCGGTCTGGGCCAGCGCCGCCACGCCGAGGTGGAGCACCTGCTCCAACGAGGCGGTGGGGTCGTGGCGTTCCTTCAGGTAGGTCGCGAGCGGCTCGCTGGTGCCGCCCATGACGACGAAGCCGTGCTCCTCGGCGACCGACCCGTCGTAGGTCAGCCGGTAGAGCTGGTCATCGGCGGGGGTCTCCCCCACCTCGGCCACGACGAGCTCGACCTCATACGGCTTGCCGGCCTCGGTGAAGATCGTGCCGAGGGTCTGGGCGTAGGCGTTGGCGAGCCCGCGGCTGGTGACGTCGCGGCGGTCGTACTGGTAGCCGCGCAGGTCGGCGTAGCGCACGCCGGCCAGCCGCAGGTTCTCGAACTCGTTGTACTTGCCGACCGCCGCGAAGGCGATCCGGTCGTAGATCTCACTGATCTTGTGCAGCGCGTTGCTGGGGTTCTCGCCGACGAACAGGATGCCGTCGGCGTAGGCCAGCGTGAGGACCGAGCGGCCGCGGGCGATGCCCTTGCGGGCGTAGTCGCTCTTGTCCTTCATCACCTGCTCGGGTGACACGTAGAACGGGGTGCTCACTGCTCTCCTCGGCTCGTCGTCGACCGCACGCTCAGCCGCCCGGGTTGGTCATGCGCTCGGCGACGACGGCCTGCACGACCGCGCCGACCTCGTCGTCGGGCAGCCTGCGGGCGCCCTCGTCGGTGACGCTCATGACGATCGGCCAGATCCGGCGGCTGATGTCCGGCCCGCCGGTGGCGGAGTCGTCGTCGGCGGCGTCGTACAGAGCGTCGACGCAGAGCTTGACCGCAGCGGCCTCGTCGACGCCGTCGCTGTAGCGCTTCTTCAGGGCGCTGCGGGCGAAGATGCTGCCGGAGCCGACGCTGTGGAAGCTGTGCTCCTCGTAGCGCCCGCCGGTGACGTCGTAGCTGAAGATCCGGCCGACCTGGCCGTCCAGGTCGTAGCCGGCGAACAGCGGCACGACCGCGAGGCCCTGCATGGCCATCCCGAGGTTGCCGCGGATCATCGCGCTGAGCCGGTTGGCCTTGCCGTCGAGGGACAGCACGTGCCCCTCGAGCTTCTCGAAGTGCTCGAGCTCGACCTGGAACAGGCGCACCATCTCGATCGCTAGCCCGGCCGTGCCGGCGATGCCGACGACGCTGTACTCATCGGCGGGGAAGACCTTCTCGATGTCCCGCTGGGCGATGACGTTGCCCATCGTGGCCCGCCGGTCGCCGGCCATGATCACGCCGCTCTTGTGGGTGACCGCGACGATCGTGGTGCCGTGCGGGGCCTCCACCGTGCCGGGCGGCAGAGTCAGCCGCGACGGGAGGAGATCAGGTGCTGCAGCGCTGAGGAACTCGGTGAACGAGCTGCTCCCGGTCGCGGTGAAATGAGCCGGTAGACGCCCGGACACGCCCGTTCCTTCTGCCACGTGGTCCTCTCGAGGTAGTCGATCGCCTTACGCATCACGCCGGCCCGGTCGCGGAAGTTGCCGAGCCCCTGGTTGCAGCAGGAGCACAGCACACCACGGACGCTGCCGGTCAGGTGGTCGTGGTCGACGTGCTGGGCCTTGCGTTCCTGGCACAGCGCGCAGAGCCCGCCCTGCGCCTCGACCAAAGCATCGACGTCGCCCGACGTCAGGCCGTAGCGGCGCTTGAGGTGGCAGTCGGCCGATTCGGACTATTCACCCCCCTTCTGCACATAGCCCCGTACGAAGGCCTCGGCGTCCTCCTCGAGGACGTCGTCGATCTCGTCGAGCAGCGCGTCCACGTCGTCGGTCAGCTTGCCGACCCGCTCCTGGACGTCACT
>JBBSLB010000168.1:0-5705 GCA_038255675.1 Mycobacteriales bacterium | reverse complement strand
GCAGCACCGAGGCGCGCTTCGCCGACCAGGACTACGACCAACGAACCGCCGCCCGCGACCGGGTGCAGCTGGCCGTGCTGCGCGCCCGCGACGAGGTCCGCGAGCAGCAGCCCTAGCCCGCGCCGAGGGTCCCGTCGGCGACCAGCGCGTCGAGCTCTTGCGCCGACAGCCCGAGCTCACCGAGCACCTCGCGGGTGTGCTGGCCGAGGTCCGGCGCGGGCCCGCGCGGGGTGAGGTCCTGCCCGCGCAGCCGCATCGGCACCGCAACGGTGCGGAACGCGCCGTATGTCGGGTGCTGGACCTCGGGGAACGTCCCCACGGCCGCGGAGTGCGGGTCGGCGGCGACCTCGCTCACCGTGGCGGCCGGTCCCCAGGTCAGGCCTGCCTCGTCGAACCGGGTGCCCCAGTCGGCGAGGCTGCGCGTCGCGACAACCTCGTCCATGAGGTCGGTGACCAGGGGCATGTTCGCCAGCCGCGCGTCGAAGGTCGCCAGCCGCTCGTCCTCGACCCACTCCGGGCGCCCGACGACGGCGCAGAACTTCGGCCACCAGTGCGGCTCCGGCATGAAGAGCAGGATCCAGCGATCGTCGGCGGTGCGGAAGCTCTCCTGCAGCGCGTGCCGTCGGCGGCGACGGCCGAGCGTCAGCGGGTCCTGCCCGTCGACCAGGGTTGCGGACAGGTCGGTGGCCATCGTCCAGGCGGCGGTGCCGAGCAGGTTGACGTCAACGACCTGCCCCTGGCCGGTGCGCTCGACCAGCCGCAGCGCCGCGACCACCGCGGCCACCATTGCCAGAGCGGCGGCGTGGTCGCCCTGCGCCGGCCGCGCGCGGGGTGCCTGCTCACCCGGCTCGGTGATGCTGTGCGTGACGCCGCCCCGGCCGAAGAAGGCGGTGATGTCGAAGCCGGGACGGGCCGCGTCAGGGCCGTCGAGCCCGTAACCGGTCAGCGTGGCGTGGATGAGCTCGGCGTTGCGGGCCAGCAGGGTGGCCGGGTCGAGCCCGAACTTCTCCTGCCGCCGGGCGAGCAGGTTGTTGAGGAAGACGTCGGCGCCGTCGCACAGCCGCCGCACCAGCTCCTGCCCCTCGGGCCGGTCCAGCGCCACGGCGACGCCGCGCTTGCCGCGGTTGTCCATCTGGAAGGCCGCGTCCAGCGGCGGGTCGGCCTCGGGCTGGCGGGTGACGCCGCGCATCGGGTCGCCGCGCAGCGGCTCCACCTTGACCACGTCGGCGCCCAGGTCGGACAGCATCGCGGCGGCGCCGGGGGCGGCCATCCAGCCGGCCACCTCGACGATGCGGACGCCGTCGAGCGGGCGGGTCACCGTCCGGTCCATTGCGGGTCGCGCTTGGCGATGAAGGCGGCGATGCCCTCGCGCACGTCGTCGCTGCCGCGCACCCGGTCCATCGCCTCGGCGCTGCGGCGCCAGGCCTCGTCGTCACCGATCAGCAGCGCGTCGCGGGCGATGGCCAGGCTCTCCCGCACCGCGAGAGGCGCGTTGCGGCAGATCTTCTCGGCCAGCTCCCGAGCCCGCTCGAGCACCGCCTCGGGCTCGACCAGGTGGTTGACCATGCCCAGCCGGTGAGCCTCCTCGGCCCCGAGCCGGTCGGCGGTGAGGATCAGCTCGATCGCCCGGGCCTGCCCGAGCACGCGGGGGAGCCGGAACAGCCCCCCGGCGGCCGCGACCAGCCCGCGGGTCACCTCGGGGACGCCGAACTGCGCGTCGGTGCCGGCCACGACGAGGTCGCAGGCCAGCACCAGCTCGGTGCCGCCGGCCAGCGCGAAACCGCGCACAGCGGCGATGACCGGCTTGGTCCGTGGGTAGCGCACGAAGCCGCCGAAGCCACCAGCCTCGGTGGAGAGCTCCGCGCCGCGCCCGGCGCCGAGGGCCTTGAGGTCGGCGCCGGCGCTGAACATCGGCCCGGTCGAGGTGAGGATGCCGACCCAGACCTCGTCGTCGGCCTCGAAGCGGTCCATCGCCGCGGCCAGCTGCGTCGTCAGCTCCGGGCTGACGGAGTTGCGCTGCTCCGGCCGGTTGAGGGTGATCGTCGCGATGTGTCCGTCGACGTCGTACAGGACCTCATCGGTCGAGGGACTGCTCATGCGTCGCCTTCCAGGTAGTCGTGGACGACCGACGGCCGCCCCAGGCTCAGGTCGCACAGGATGTGCGACGCCGACACGACCTCGAGCACCGGCAGGTCGGCCAGTGGCGCCAGCGCGTGCTGGAACAGCTGCAGCCGCGCGGGTCCCGTCCACGAGCCCTTGATCGTGAGATCGCTGATCTGGCTACGGACCAGCTCGCAGATCCGCGGCCGGCGGTCGTAGCCGGGCAGCATCTTCAGCGCGTAGGTCGGCCGGGTGATCTCGGCCCGGGCGTCGGCCTCGTCGTAGGCCGCGTGCTTGTAGCCCATCGTCGCGGTCGCGATGCGCAGCGTCCGGTAGTCCAGCGTGCCGACGAGGGTGTCGACGTCCAGGTGCAGTCGGGCGTTGCCGAACTTCTTCGGGAACGCGCTGATCTCGCGCCCGCTGGTGATCGAGGCGAGATTGTCGACGTACATCGCGTGCAGGTACGCCGCCTGCTCACCCTCGTGCTCGACCGTGAGCACCTGGCCGGACTCGGTGAAGGCGCCGAGGCCGGTGACGTCCGGCATCTTCATCACCTCGAAGGTGACCAGCGGATCGCCGACGGTCAGCGGCTCGGGCACGACGGCGCGCATCGCCTCCGGGTCGGTCCGGTAGGTGATGTTGAGGTACTCGCGGTCGGTGAAGCGGTACGGCCCGCCGGGCGGGTAGGCGGGCGCCCCGATGGGGGTCGTGAGCTGCTTGCGGACGTCCTCGGCGCGCACGGGTCAGCGGTCCTTCCAGGAGGGGCGCACCGAGGTGAGGCTGCGCGCGGTGCGCAGCGCCCCCACCGGCAGGCCGAGATGGCGGGTGAGTGGCTCGCTGCGCGCAGCGAGCCCGGTGAGCGGCCGGCCGGCCGGCACGGGGGAGCGCTCGGCGAGCCAGTCGGCGAAGAGCCGGAAGGACTGCTCGGGGAGCTCCAGCAGGTAGGCGTGGCCGGCGTCGACCAGCCGCAGGTCGGCGCCGGGGACCGCGGCCGCGAGCAGGCGGGCGTTCGCCACCGGTGTCAGCTCGTCGCGCGCACCGTGCAGCACCAGCGTCGGCGCGACGATCCGGCCGAGCCGGGCGCGGGTGTCGTGGTAGGTCGCGGCCGTCAGGTGGCTGACCAGCCCGCGGGCCGAGGTGCGGTGGCGGCCCAGCAGGCCCAGGTAGCGGCGCACCAGCTCGGGCTCGCGCGCGCGGAACTCCGGGGTGAACAGCGCCCGCCCCACCAGCTCGGCCCGCAGCGCGGCGGGCGCACTGCGGCTCGTCAAGGCGGCCGCGATCCGCGGGGAGGGGAGCACCGCGCGTGGACCGCCGTGGCTGGTGCCTCCCAGCACGAGCGCACGCACCCGGTCCGGGAACCGGATGGCCATCTCCTGCGCGACCATCCCGCCCATCGACAGGCCGTAGACGTGCGCGCTGTCGATCCCGAGGGCGTCGAGCAGCCGAACGGCGTCGCCGGCCAGCTCGGGGATGGACGTCACCCGCCACGGGGCCGGGGACCGCCCGGCCCCGCGGTTGTCATAGCGGATGCAGTCGAAAGCGCCTGCGTACAGGTCGATCACCGGAGTGAAGATCTCACTGCTGATGGCGAACCCGGTGATCCACAGGACGGGCTCGCCGGAGCCCTGCCGTTCGACGTGCAGCCGCGTGGCCGCTGCACCGCGGCCCACACGGACCAGCGTCACGGCTCCATCACGTACGTCCCGGGTGCAGCGCCGATCCGGTCGTGCTGGGCGCTGCCGAGGTCCTTCGGTGCATCCTTGAGCTCGCCGGAGCGAGTGGCCAACCAGGCGACGTGATCAGCCCACCAGCTGCCGGGGTGGGTGACCGCACCGGACTGCCACTCCTGCGCCGACTCGGGCAGGGCGTCGTTAATGCGAAAGTTCGACTTCGGGTTGGACGGCGGGTTCACCAGCGCGGCGATGTGGCCGGCCGTCGAGAGCACGAAGCGGGTGTCGCCGCCGAGCAGGTGGGCGCTGCGGTAGCAACTGTCCCAGGGGCAGATGTGGTCGGTGCTGCCGGCCACGATGTAGGAGTCGACGTCGACCTTGCCGAGGTCCACCGGGGTGTCGAGCACGGTCAGGCTGCCTGGCTTGGTGAGCGAGTTCTCGAGCGACATCGTGATGAAGTCGCGGTGCAGTCCGGCCGGCATGCGCGTGGTGTCGGCGTTCCACACCAGCACGTCGAAGGCCGGCGGCCGCTTGCCGAGCAGGTAGTTGTTGACCCAGTAGTTCCAGATCAGGTCGTTGGGCCGCAGCCAGGCGAAGACGCCGGCCAGCGCCTTGCCGTCGAGGTAGCCCTTGCGCTGCGACTGCGCCACCGCGAACTGCGCGGTGCTGACGTCGACCATGGAGCCGACCGTCCCGGCGCGCTCCTGGTCCAGCAGGGTGACGCCGAGGGTCAGCCCGGCGATGCGGTCGCCCTGCCCCGTCGCGACGAGGTGGGAGACAGCTGTGCTCGTGACGATGCCGCCGGCGCACAGGCCCAGGACGTGGCTGCGGTCGCTGCCGGTGATCTCCTGCACGGCGTCCAGCGCCTCCAGCACGGCTCCGGCGTAGCTGTCGAGGTCCCACGCGCGGTGCTCGGCCGACGGGTTGCGCCAGGAGATGACGAAGACCTGCTGGCCCGCTTCCAGCCAGTGCTGGACCATGCTGCGGTCCGGCGCCAGGTCGGCGATGTAGTACTTGTTGATCATCGGTGGGACGACGAGCAGCGGGACCTCGCGCACCTGCTCGGTGCGGGGGGAGTACTGCAGCAGCTCCATGACCGGGGTCCGCAGCACGACGGCGCCGGCCGAGGTCGCGAGGTTGCCACCGACGGAGAAGCCCCGTCCGTCGACCATCGCCGGGATGCGCGGCCGGGAGGCCATGTCCTGGACGAACTGCTTGGCACCGTTGAGGTAGCTCCGGCCGCCGGTGTCCAGTCCGGTCTTGAGCGCGGCCGGGTTGAGGAACGGGTTGTTCGACGGCGCCATCGCGTCGACGAGCATCTGCACGATGAAGCGCATCTGCTGCTCGCTGCGCCAGTCGAGGTCGGCGTCGTCGACGACGCGCTCCAGGGCCGAGCCGCTGACCAGGTAGGCCTGGCAGAGCCGGTGCAGCACCGGGTTGCCGGTCCACGCGGGATCAGCGAAGCGCTTGTCCCTCGCCCCCGGCTCCACCTGCGAGGTGCCGGCGACGACCTTGCCGAGCTCGACCGTGGTCCGCAGGCCCTGCTTCGCGGTGTCGATCGGCCGGGAGGCCAGCCGGGCCCACAGCTTGAAGCCGGCCCGTCCGGGCACGAGCCGCCGGACCGGCCCGATCGCCGCGTCGGTGAGCATCACGTCCAGCGGCGAGCCGTCCGCCGCCGAACGCTCCGGTGCGCTCTTGTCCGCCTGTTCCTGCACTGCCATGTGCCCTCGTCTCTGTTCGTCGTAGGGTCTTGCCACACGAGAGCCAGATCACACCGTACGACCCTGTCCGCGTGGACCCCTTCGGCGGTGGGCAGGGCCAGGCTGGTACCGCAGATGACGACGAGGCGCGAGGAGGTGGGCATGGCCGGCAAGCCGCTCTGGCGCCGCGCGTACGACGCCGTGGAGCGACCGCTGGGCTCTCGCTTGGAGGAGG
>JBBSLB010000167.1:0-5706 GCA_038255675.1 Mycobacteriales bacterium | reverse complement strand
CCGGTCGGAGCTGATCACGATCTGCTTGTTGGCGTTGTGGAGGGTGTTGAAGGTGTGGAAGAACTCCTCCTGCGTCCCCTCCTTGTGCTCGAGGAACTGGATGTCGTCCACGAGCAGGATGTCCACGTCGCGGTAGCGCCGGCGGAAGGTCTCGGCCTTGCTGTCGCGGATCGAGTTGATGAAGTCGTTGGTGAACTCCTCCGAGCTCACGTAGCGGACCCGGGCGCCGGCGAACAGGTGCTGGGCGTAGTGCCCGATCGCGTGCAGCAGGTGGGTCTTGCCCAGCCCGCTCTCGCCGTAGATGAACAGCGGGTTGTACGCCTTGGCAGGCGCCTCGGCGACAGCAACGGCTGCGGCGTGGGCGAACCGGTTCGACGCGCCGATGACGAAGGTCTCAAAGGCGTACTTCGGGTTCAGCCGGGCCGGCTCGGCCGGCGGCCGGCCCGCGTCACCGGGCGGCCGGCCCGGGAAGGGGCGGACGTTGTCGCTCCCGCCGTAGGAGTGCGCGTCACCAAAGGCCCCGGAGTACGACCGCTGGTCCTCCGCCCGCCGGTCGTACGGCCCCGGACCGCCGTCGAGGCCGTCGTCGACCGGCTCGGGGGCGACGCGCAGCTCCACCGGGGCCACCGACTCAGCCGACGGCGCCGGGGCGGGGTCGCCTGCGGGCGCCGGCTGCACGGTCACGGCCACCCGGATGTCGCGACCGTAAGCAGCCGACAGCGCGGCGGCGATGATCGGCCGCAGCCGGGTGTCCAGCACGTCCTTGGCGAACTCGTTCGGCGCGGCGAGCAGCGCGGTGTCCTCGACCAGGCCCAGCGGGCGGGTCAACCCCACCCAGGCGCGGTGCTGCGGGGACAGCGCGCCGTCGGCCAGCCCCGCGACGGCGCGGGTCCAGACCTCGTCGAGCGCGAGTGGGCCCGGATCGGGATCGGTCACGCGGTTCCCTCGGCTCGGAGCTGTCCGGCAGCCCGGCTGGGCTGTCGGGGCGACCCGGTCTCGCGGGCTCCCGGACCGACCCTGCCGCCCGGGGACGACGATGTCCACACGACTGTCCACAGCCTGTGGAGGCAGAGAGGGGACGCCCGAGCGGCGCGTGCACGTGGCCTGGTCCGGGGGCACCGACCGGCCGGGTCTCGGTGTGGAGGACCGTACGGCCGGAGCGGGGGAGGCCGGCGCGGGGACGCTAACAGCAGCACCCACCCCGAGCAAGGCACTCCGCCGAAATTATCGGACCGGTCGCGGCGTGTCCCGCGCGCACTGGTCGACCCCCCTGGCTACCTCCTGTACCTTGGAGTCCGTCTGTGCCCGCGCGGGGTCTGTCCCGTGGGCCCCTGCAGACCCCGATCCGCCCAGCACAGCCTCCCCGAGAGCGAGCCGTCGTGAGCAAGCGCACCTTCCAGCCGAACAACCGCCGTCGTGCCAAGACCCACGGCTTCCGGCTGCGCATGCGCACCCGCGCGGGTCGCGCCATCCTGGCCGGCCGCCGCCGCAAGGGCCGCAACGAGCTCTCTGCCTGACCCGGTCCTCCCGGATCCGGGCCGCCGCCGAGCCGTGCTGCCCGCCGCGCACCGCCTGCACCGCGCCGCCGACTTCACCGAGGTCGTCCGGCGCGGCCGCCGCGCGTCACGGCCGCTGCTCACCGTGCACCTGCTGACGGGCGGCGAGCCGGGGAGCCCGCCCCGTGCAGGGCTGGTCGTGAGCAAGGCTGTCGGCGGGTCGGTCGTCCGGCACCGCACCGCGCGACGGCTGCGGCACCTGCTCCTCCCCCGGCTGGCCGGGCTGGACGAAGGCACCCGCCTGGTCGTGCGGGCGCAGTCCGGCGCCGGAGCGGCCCCGAGCAGCGCGCTGGCGGCCGACCTGGACGCAGCGCTCGCCATGGCCACCCGGCCACGGACGCCGCGATGAGTCCGGCCGCGCGGCTGCTGCTCGGCCCGATCGCCTTCTACCGCCGCTGGATCAGTCCCGCGCTCGGCCAGCGGTGCCGGTTCGCCCCGACGTGCAGCGCCTACGCCGCCGAGGCCATCACCACCCGCGGCGCCCTCCGGGGCAGCTGGCTCGCCCTCCGCCGGATCGCGCGCTGCCACCCGTTCCACCCGGGCGGGCACGATCCTGTACCGCCCGTTCGTCGTCCGTGGGTGACGATGGACCGCACGCCCGACGACCCCGCCAGCCCCGACTCCCCGGAGCGCTCCCGTGTTTGACGTCCTCGCTACACCCGTCGGCGCTCTGCTGGCGCTCATCCACACCGGGATCAGCAACCTGCCGGGCGTCGACTCGGCCAGCGGCCTGGCCTGGGGCCTGTCGATCGTCTTCCTCACCGTGACGGTGCGGCTGCTGCTGTTCCCGCTGTTCGTCAAGCAGATCAAGAGCCAGCGCCGGATGCAGCAGCTCGCGCCCAAGGTCAAGGAGCTGCAGAAGCTCCACAAGGGCGACCGCGAGACGTTGAACACCGAGATGATGAAGCTCTACAAGGAGAACAACGCCAACCCGATCTCCGGGTGCCTGCCGCTGCTCCTGCAGCTGCCGGTGTTCTTCGCGCTCTTCACCGTCATCCGCAACTTCAAGACCGACGCGTCCGCGGCGTTCGGACTGACCGAGCAGCAGCTGCGCGAGGGCGCCGCGGCACAGGTGTTTGGCGCCCCGATCAGCGCGGCCTTCAACAGCCCGGCGTCGCTCATCAACGAGCTGGGCGCCAACATCACCACGGTCCGCATCGTCGCCTTCCTCATGGTCATTGGCATGGGCGCGTCCACCTTCTGGACCCAGCGCCAGATGATGTCCCGCGCCGGGACGACCGACCCGCAGCAGGTCATGGTGCAGAAGCTGCTGCTCTACGTGCTGCCGCTGTCGTTCGCCGTCTCCGGCGTGTTCTTCCCGATCGGCGTGCTCCTGTACTGGCTCACCACCAACGTGTGGTCGATGGGCCAGCAGGCCTGGGTCATCAAGCGGATGCCGCCGGTCAACCTCAACCCGGGCAAGACGCCCCCCGCCGAGGGAGGCACGACCCCACCCAAGGGCAAGGACAAGGGCCCAGGTGGGGGCGGCAAGGGCAAGGGTCCGGAGGGCGACGTGGACGGCGACGGTGGGTCGCCGGGCAACGGCAGCCCAGGCGAGCAGGGTCCGGCTGCGGCTACGGCGCTCCCCCCGACGACCGCCCGCGGCGCCAAGCCCAGCGGGGCCGGCGCCACCCCGAAGGCTGCCGTCTCGGCGGCCGGCAACCGACGACCGGCGGGCAGCCGCAAGAACAAGCGCCGCGGCGGCCGGCGCTAGCCTGCCTGTCGCTCCACCTCCCACCGCACGAAGGACACCTGTGACCGAGCCCGACAGCACCCAGACCACTCTCAGCGGACAGGACCTGCTCGTCCGCGAGGGCGACATCGCCGGCGACTACCTCGAGCGGCTGCTCGACATCGCCGACGTCGACGGCGACATCGACATGGACGTCGAGGGCGAGCGCGCGGTCGTCGCGATCGTCGGCGCCGGCCTGGACGCGCTGGTCGGGCAGAACGGCCAGGTCCTCGAGGCCGTCCAGGAGCTCACCCGGCTCGCCGTGGTGCGCGAGACCGGCGTCCGCAGCCGGCTGATGCTGGACATCGGCGGCTGGCGCGCGGCGCGCAAGCAGGAGCTGACCGTGATCGGCACGCGCGCGGCCCAGCGGTCGCTCGAGTCCGGCGAGCGGGTGCGCCTGGCGCCGATGACGCCGTTCGAGCGCAAGGTCGTGCACGACGCCGTCGCAGCGGTCGACGGGGTGAGCAGCGAGTCCGAGGGCGTCGAGCCCGAGCGCCGTGTGGTGGTCCTGCCCAGCTGATGGCTTCCCCCAGCACCGTCCCTCTGGCGCCTGCCCCGCCGGCGCCGGCGCACGCATCTGCCGTCTTCGGCCCGGCCCTGCCGGTGATCGAGCGGTACGCCGCGCTGCTCGCCGGGGCGGGTGTCGAGCGCGGGCTGATCGGCCCGCGCGAGACCCCTCGGCTGTGGGAGCGGCACCTGTTCAACTGCGCCGGTGTCGCGTCGCTGCTCGAGCCCGGCCAGGTCGTGGCCGACATCGGCTCCGGCGCCGGACTGCCCGGGATCGTGCTGGCCGCGATGCGCCCCGACGTCACGGTCGTGCTCGTCGAGCCGCTGCTGCGCCGCTCCACCTTCCTCGAGGAGGTCGTCGCCGAGCTCGAGCTGCGCACGGCGGTCGTACGCCGGGCGCGGGCCGAGGAGCTGGCCGGCACGCTGCAGGTCGACGTGGTCGTCGCCCGCGCCGTTGCCCCGCTGGACCGGCTCGCCGGCTGGGCGCTGCCCCTGCTCGGCCCCGGCGGCCGGCTGCTCGCCCTGAAGGGCGAACGCGCCGATGGCGAGCTCGCCTCCTCCGGCGCCGCGCTCAAGGCAGCTTTTGCCGAGTCGGCGCAGGTCGTGGTCGTGGGGGAGCAGGCGCAGGACACCGCGGGGCGCGTGGTCGTGGTGACCCGCGGCCCCGGCGGCCCGCCCGTCAAGAAGAAGAAGAGCCGACGGTGAGCGGCCTGGGCTGGCCGCGCCGCAAGGCGGCCCCGCAGCAGACGGCTGCACCGGACGTGTCGCTGGGCTGGCCGGACCCGCAGCCGGAGGCGCCTCCGGTCGTCGGTCCCACCCCGGTCGTGGCGCCGGTCGTTGTTCCTGCCCCGGTCGCGGCCGTCGAGGTCGCCGACCCGATGCCGGTGCTCGCCCACCCGCCGGTCGAGCAGGTCGAGCTCGCGCCGCAGCCGCCGCCGGCCGAGGCTCTGCCGGCCGAGCAACCGGCCGAGGAGCCGGCCGCCCGGTTGCGCGCGTCCCTGCGCGACGACGACGACGACCTGCCGATCAGCGCGCAGGCTGCGGCTGCCATGCGTGTGCGCAGCCCTGCGGGCCGCGTCCCGTTCCCGACGCCGACGCGCCGCCGCGTCATCACGATCGCGAACCAGAAGGGCGGCGTCGGCAAGACCACGACCACCGTCAACCTGGCCGCCGCCCTGGCGCTGCACGGCGCGAAGGTCCTTGTCATCGACCTCGACCCGCAGGGCAACTGCTCGACCGGCCTCGGCGTCCCGCACCACGCCGGCACCCCCGACGTCTACGACGTGCTGATCGACCAGGTGCCGATCGCCCAGGTCGTGCAGCCGGCCGACGGCGTCGAGGGCCTGTGGTGCGTGCCCGCGACGATCGACCTGGCCGGCGCCGAGATCGAGCTCGTCAGCGTCGTCGCGCGCGAGTCCCGCCTCAAGCGCGCCATCGAGGCGTACTGCGCCGGGCCCGGCGCCGACGTCGACTACGTGCTCGTCGACTGCCCGCCCTCACTCGGCCTGCTCACCGTCAACGCGATGGTCGCGACCTCCGAGGTGCTCATCCCGATCCAGTGCGAGTACTACGCGCTCGAGGGCCTGGGTCAGCTGCTCAAGAACGTCGACCTGGTCAAGAAGCACCTCAACACGGGGCTGCACGTCTCGACCATCCTGCTGACGATGTACGACGCGCGCACCAAGCTCGCCGATCAGGTCGCGGACGAGGTGCGCAGCCACTTCGGCGACACGGTGCTGCGCACGACCATCCCGCGCAGTGTCCGGGTGTCCGAGGCGCCGGGCTACGGGCAGTCGGTCATCACCTACGACCCGGTGTCGCGCGGCGCGTTGGCCTACGTCGAGGCCGCGCGCGAGATCGCCGAGCGCGGAGCGCCCGCGTGACCGCCCCGCGTCGCACCGGCGGCCTCGG
>JBBSLB010000166.1:0-5772 GCA_038255675.1 Mycobacteriales bacterium | reverse complement strand
CCGCCGAGCGAGGCGAAGCCGAGGGTCCGGTTGACCTTCTTGCCCTCGAACTCGCTCTGCCAGGTGCGCTCGCGGGTGTCGAGCATCCGGTCGACGATCATGTCCATCGCACGCTCGAGCGGGAGGTCCTCCCACTCGGTGCCGCGGGCCCGGCGGTAGCGGACCGTGGTGACCCGCCGGTCGCCGTTGACGAACTGCTCACTCGCACTGCCCTTCGGGCAGAGCCGACCGCGGGAGACCGGCGAGTCGGGGTCGCCCTCGATCTGCACGACCTTCTCGTCCTTGACGAACACCCGTTGCCCACAGCCGACGGCGCAGTACGGGCAGACGCTCTGCACCACGCGGTCAGCAGTGGCGGTGCGTGGGCGCAACGCTGCGGTGTGCGCGCTCTGCGCGGCGGCGCCGCGGCCGAGGGGGTCGGTGCCGGTGACCTGCCGGACCACCGGCCAGCCGAGGAATGCCTCCCGCAAGCCCATCTGCTGCTCCCACCGCTCGACTGCTGTGACCTCGGCCACGTACCCAACCCGGCGCTCCCCACGCTCGCGAAGCACGACGCCAGTGATGCGGTGAGCGGTTGCCTTTCGGCGCCGAGCGGTAGGCCTGTCACACCCCCGTCATCTCCTGGAGGAGCAACCGTGCAGCAGCGCACCCTGGCCGACCGCAGCGTCGGCGCCATCGGCCTGGGCGGCATGCCCCTGTCTGTCGAAGGTCGACCGGACCGGGACCGCGCCGTCCGGACCGTGCACGCCGCCCTGGACGCCGGGGTCACCCTTCTCGACACCGCCGACGCCTACTGCCTCGGGCACGACGAGGTGGGCCACAACGAGCGGCTGCTCGCCGAGGCCGTCGCGGCGTGGGGCGGTGACCGCAGCAACGTGCTCATCGCGACCAAGGGCGGCCACACCCGGCCGCCGGACGACTCCTGGGCGCTGGACGGCAGCCCCGCCTACCTTCGCGCGGCCTGCGAGGCCTCGCTGCGGGCGCTCGGAACAGACGTGATCGACCTCTACCAGCTGCACCGACCTGACCCGCAGGTGCCCTACGCCGAGTCCGTGGGCGCCCTGGAAGAGCTGCGCCAGGAGGGCAAGGTGCGCGCAGTCGGCATCAGCAACGCCGACCCCGAGCAGGTCCGACTCGCCGCGTCGATCACGGCGCTGGCGGCCGTCCAGAACGAGCTCTCCCCGGCGTTCCGCTCGAGCCTGCCGGAGCTCGAGCTGTGCACCGAGCTCGGCATCGCCTTCCTGCCCTGGTCCCCGCTCGGCGGGATGGGCGGCGCGGCGTCCCTGGGCACCGAGCACGCGGCCTTCGGCGACGTGGCCCGCGCGCGCGGGGTGTCTGCGCAGCAGGTCTGCCTCGCGTGGCTGCTCGCGCTCTCGCCCGTGGTGCTCCCGATTCCGGGCTCCAGCCGCCCGGAGTCGATCACCGACTCCGCGCAGGCCGCCGCACTGGAGCTGACGGTGGACGACCTGGCCCGACTGAGCGGGACCGTCTCGGGCGAGCCCTCGGTCTAGCCGCGCTCGGGCAGGAAGCCGACGACCCCGAGCTCCTCGTTGTCGTTGATGCACTGCTGCAGAGCGGCCTCCTGGGCTGCGGTGGTGTCGCCGATGTCGAAGCGCACCGGGAACCGCCCCTGGATCCCAGGGTCGGGGTTGCCCTGGTCCAGTACCGCGCTCACGCCCGGCAGGTCGCCGCAGGCGTCCTTCAGCGCCTGGCGGGCCGCCTGGCCGGCGTCCTGCTTCATCGTCACGACCAGCACCCGCTGGTCGCCGGCGAACAGGTAGTTGGTGAAGGCGGGAAACAGGATCCCAGCCAGCGCCAGGGCGAGGAAGGTGATGACGACGACCCGCGTGCGCCGGCGCGCGTCGCCCCACCAGGGCCCCGTCTGCCTAGGCGTCTGCTCCTCGGTGTCCACCCGGCCAGTATCGGTCCTCGCGGGCGTGCGCCGCGCGGCGGCAGGGTCCGACGCTCACTAGGGTCTACGGCGTGGACGAGGAGGCCGAGGAGCGCTGGCGGCGACCGGACCCCGCCCTGCTCCAGCTGCGCATCGGGCTGGTCGTGCTGCTCGTCGCCGTGCCCGGGCTGCTGACGGTCGCCGCGGTCGCGCTCCTCGTCGGGGGGGCGCAGGGCTTGGCGGCACTGCTCGCGGGCGGTGTCGTCACCGGCCTGCTGCTGGTTGCCGTGCGGCGCCGGTACGACGCGTGGGGCTATCTCGAGCGCGGGGACGACCTGGTCGTGCGCCGCGGCGTCCTGGTCCGGCGCACCTCGGTCGTGCCGTACGGGCGGATGCAGTACGTCGACGTCACCGCCGGACCGCTGGCCCGGCGCTTCGGCCTGGCGACGGTCACCCTGCACACCGCCGCGGCCGCCACCGACGCCGTCGTCCCGGGATTGCTCGCCGCGGAGGCGCACCGCCTGCGTGACCGGCTCGCGGCGCTCGGCGAGGCGCGCCAGGCGGGCGTGTGACAACGCTGCTCGACCCGGGCGCGCGGCTCGACGCCGAGGGCGGGTGGGTGCGGCTGCACCCACTCACCCCGCTGCTGCGTGGTGGTCGCTTCCTGCTCGTGGTGCTCGCGCTCGTCGGCCAGCAGGGGCTGCGCGAGGCGCCGGCCGGTCCGCTGCTGGTTGTGCTGGGCGTGACGGTCCCGGGCGCCGTCCTGCTGGGCTGGTTGTCCTGGCGGGCGATGCGCTACCGCGTCACCCCGACCGAGCTGCAGGTCGAGAGCGGCGTGCTCACCACCCGCAGCCGCCGGGTGCCGCTGGCACGGGTGCAGGCGGTGGATGTGGTGCGCCCCTTCTACGCGCGGGTGCTCGGGCTGGCGGAGCTGCGCCTGGAGGTCGTCGGCGGCGGGAGCGAGGCCGAGGCACCGCTCGCCTTCCTCGCCGAGGAGGACGCCGGCCGGCTTCGTACGCAGCTGCTCGACCTCGCCTCGGGGCGGCTGGCCACCGACGACGCAGCGGCCCCGCCGCCGGAGCCGGACGTCGTTCTCGTCACCGTCCCGACCGGGCCGCTGGTCTGGTCGACCCTGCTGGGCTTGCCGCTGGTGAGCGCGGTCGTCTTCGTCCTCGTCCTTGTGGTCACTGCGCTGATCGACCTGCGCGCGGTGGGACCCGCGATCGCGACCACGGTCTGGATCCTGCTGGGAGCCGGCTCTTTCGCGGTCAAGCGGGTTCTGACGGAGTACGGGTTCACCGTCGCCGAGAGCCCCGACGGGCTGAGGCTGCGGCACGGGCTGCTGGACACGCGGACGCAGACCATCCCGCCCGGCCGGGTGCAGGCGGTCCGGATGAGCGAACCGCTGCTGTGGCGGCCTTTCGGCTGGGTGCGCGTCGAGGTCGACGTCGCGGGCTACGCCGGTGGCGGCGACCAGCAGACGACGACGGGCGCGCTCCTGCCGGTCGCGCCGCGCGCGCTGGCGGTCGCGCTGGTGGCCCGGGTGCTCGGCTCAGCGCTGCCCGAGGCGGACCGGCCGGTGCCGCCTGCGGCGCGCTGGCGGGCACCCCTGCAGGCGCGCCGGCTGCGGGTGGGTGTCGACGCCCGCCACGTCGTGTCGACCTCCGGCGTGCTCACCACGACCACCGACATCGCCCCGCTGGCGAAGGTGCAGAGCTTGCGCACCACCGCGGGGCCGTGGCAGCGCCGGCTCGGCCTGGCGAGCCTGCACGTCGACACCGCCGGTCGCACCCTGCCCGGCGCGGTGCTGCCGCACCGGTCGGCGTCGAACGCCGTGGCGCTGCTGGAGGAGATCGACGGGCTGGCCCGGGCCGCCCGCCGGTAACGTCCGAGCACCCGACCTCAGGAGGACCGATGCGGCTCGCCGGCACTGTTGCGCTCGTCACCGGAGGGGCCAGCGGCCTCGGCCTGGCCACCGCCCACCAGCTCACCCGCGCCGGTGCGATGGTCGTGCTCGCCGACCTCGTGTCGAGCCCCGGCGCGCGCGCTGCTCAGGAGGTCGGCGGGGGCGCGGTCTTCGCCGAGACCGACGTGACCGACGCTGGTTCGGTGCAGGCAGCGGTCGACCGGGCCGCGGAGCTTGGACCGCTGCGGGTCGCCGTGAGCTGCGCCGGGATCGGCACCCCGGGCCGCATCCTCGGCAAGGGCGGTCCCCTCGCGCTCGAGCAGTTCGCCCGCGTGGTGACCGTCAACCTGGTCGGGACCTTCAACGTGCTGCGGCTGGCGGCGGCGGCGATGGCCGGAACCGACCCGGTCGACGGCGAGCGCGGCGTCATCATCAACACGGCGAGCGCGGCGGCGTTCGACGGCCAGATCGGGCAGGCCGCCTACAGCGCCAGCAAGGGTGGCGTCGTCGGGCTGACCCTGCCCGCCGCACGCGACCTGGCCGACCGCTTGATCCGGGTCATGACGATCGCGCCGGGGCTCTTCGACACCCCGATGCTGCAGGGGCTGCCCGAGCCGGCCCGCACGTCGCTCGGCGCGCAGGTCCCGATGCCGTCGCGCCTCGGCGACCCGTCGGAGTACGCCGCGCTCGTGCAGCACGTCTGCGAGAACGCCATGCTCAACGGCGAGGTGATCCGGCTCGACGGCGCGATCCGGATGGCGCCCCGCTAACGGACGAGCAGCGCCTTGAGGTCCTCGCACAGCACCCGGTTGGCCTCGGCACAGGCCGGCGAGACGTGCGGCAGGCCGAAGAAGCCGTGGATCAGCCCGTCGAAGCGGCGCAGCACGACCGGGACGCCCGCCTTCTCGAGAGCAGCGGCGTACGCCTCGCCCTCGTCGCGCAGCGGGTCGTACTCCGCCGTCGCGATGACGGCCGGCGGTAGCCCGGTCAGGTCCGGCGCCCGCAGGACCGAGGCATACGGGTCGGTGCGACGGGCGGGGTCGGGCAGGTAGTGGTCGCCGAACCACGTCATGTCGTCGGCGGTGAGGAAGTAGCCCTCGGCGTTGTCGACCCGCGAGGGGTGGTCCTGGCTGTCGACGAAGTCGACGCCCGGGTAGAGGAGCAGCTGTGCGGCCAGCTGCACCCCTCGGTCACGGGAGCCGAGGGTGACCGCGGCCGACAGGTTGCCACCGGCGCTGTCGCCGGCGACGGCCACGCGGGAGTCGTCCCCACCCAGCTCGGCAGCGTGCTCGACGGCCCACACCGTCGCGGCCAGGCAGTCCTCGTAGCCGCCCGGGAAGGGGGTCTCGGGGGCGAGCCGGTAGTCGACGCTGACGACGACAGCGTCGACGTCGCGGCAGAGCAGCCGGGTGTGGTCGTCGTGGGTGTCGAGGTCGCCGATGACGAAGCCGCCGCCGTGGAAGAAGACGATCGTCGGGTGCGGGCCCTCGGTCGCGGGGCGGTAGACGCGGGCCGCTACCTCGCCGGCGCCGCCCGGGACAGTGCGCTCCTCCACGCTGCCGACCTCGGCGAGGTTCGCCGGGTCGCGCAGGTCGACGGTCATGAAGCGAAACCCGGCGCGAGCCTGCTCCGGGGTGCCGCTGGACATCGATGGCGTGCCGTTGTCGGCCATCATCTGCAGGACGGCGGCGAGGGCGGGGTCGAGCGGCACGAGGCTCCTCCAGGGTCGGGGAGATCACTCAACCATCGGCGCGGGCGCCCGGCCGGCAGGCGGTTCCGCCCGTAGGCTCCCGGGGTGCTGTCCTCCCCTCGGCGCGCCGCTCTGGTCGCGCCTGTTCTGCTCTCGTCCGTCCTGCTCACCGCCTGCGGCGGGGGCTCCGCGCCCGGCGCCGCTGCCCCGGACAGGACCGAGCCGACCGCCTCGCCGTCGCCCGCCTGCACCCCAGCGCCGCTCGAGCAGCGCGCTGCAGCAGTG
>JBBSLB010000165.1:0-5811 GCA_038255675.1 Mycobacteriales bacterium | reverse complement strand
GCAGCGCCCCGGCACACCCGGACCGTCACCGTGGAGCTGCCTGCGCCGGTTGCCAGGTTCAGGGTGTTGGTGACGGTCACCTCGCACCGCACCTCCTGGCCACCGACGTTGTCAACCCCGTTGCACTGCGCGACCGTTGGTGCGGCCGCCGCGGCCGTGCCCGAGGGCAGCAGGCCGCAGGCCAGCACGATCGCGAGCGCGACGAGCAACGCGTGCACGAGCAGGCGGGGCCGTGCGTGCAGCAGACGGGCCCAGGAGAAGGAGACGGCACTCACGGCAGATCCCGTCGCAGAGGGGGACGAGCCGAGGGGTCCAGACAGGACAAACCAGGGCTCGCTGGCGCCGGGACGCTAGCACTGAAGTCACGTTCTGCAACTGTTTGACGCCGGAAAGTCACAAGATCCGGTCCCTCCCGTACGGTCGGCGCATGCCGGACCTCCTCCCGTCCACCGCCCGCACCCTCCTGGCCCGCACCGCCCGCGCGCAGCGCGAGGGCCGGGTGCCGTCGCTGACGACCGGGGTCGTGCGGGAGGGCGGGCTGGTCTGGTCCGCCGCCCGCGGCGCGGTCCAGGAGCCGCACGCCGACGTGCAGCACCGGCTCGGGTCGATCACCAAGACCGTCACGGCCGTCGCCGTGATGCGGCTGCGCGACGAGGGCCGGCTCGACCTCGACGACCCGCTCGACCGGCACCTGCCCGGCACGCCGTTCGGGGACCGCACGGTCGGACAGCTGCTCGCGCACGGCGCCGGCCTGCGGTCGGAGTCGCCCGGCGACTGGTGGGAGCGGGTGCCCGGGCTGCCGTGGGACGCCTTCGCCGAGCAGCTGGGGCCTGACGACGTGAAGCACGCGGCGGGCCGACGCTTCCACTACTCCAACCTTGGCTACGGCGCGCTGGGCGAGCTCGTCTCGAGGCTGCGCCGGGCGCCCTGGGCCGATGTCGTGCGTGACGAGGTGCTGCTGCCGCTCGGCATGACCCGCACGACGCCGCGCCCGGAAGGTGCTGCGGCACAGGGGTTCGCTGTGCACCCGTGGGCCGACCTGCTGCTGCCGGAGCCCGAGGAGGACGGTGCGGCGATGGCGCCCGCCGGACAGCTCTGGGCGACGCTGACCGACCTGGCCCGCTTTGCGGCGTTCCTGCTCGGCGACACCGGCGACGTGCTTGCCGACGCGACGCTGGAGGAGATGGCCCAACCCGCCGGTGTGGACGGCTCCGCCAAGGGCTGGTCGGCGTACGGCCTGGGCCTGCAGGTCGTCCGCCTCGGCGAGCGGACCCTGGTCGGGCACGGCGGCTCGATGCCGGGCTTCCTCGCGTCGGTCTTCGTCGACCGCGGCGAGGACCTCGGCACCGTCGTGCTGTGCAACGCGACGAGCGGGCTGGACGCCACCCTGGTGACCGACCTGCACACCGCGGTGCGCGAGGCCGAACCCTCCCTCGGCGCAGCATGGTCGGCCGCGACGTCGGTCGACGCGGACACCCTTGCCCTCGTCGGCCCCTGGTACTGGGGCACTTCGGCCTACGCCGTGCGGCTGCGCGCGGACGGGCTGCTGGACCTGCTCGGACTCATGGGGGCGGGTCGCGCCTCGCGGTTCCGTGCATGCGGTGACGGCACGTGGGTCGGGCTCGACGGCTACCACGCCGGCGAGGTGCTGCGGCCGGTCGTGACCGACAGGGTCGTCGTCGCGCTGGACCTCGGCAGCTTCGTCTTCAGTCGCACGCCCTACGACCCGGCGGCGCCGCACCCCGGCGGGGTCCACCCCGACGGCTGGGGGCCTCACCAGACCGCGGGCACGTAGTCCTTCAGGAAGACGCCGAACAGGTCCTCGCCGGCCTCGCCCCGCACGACCGGGTCGTAGACGCGGGCCGCGCCGTCGACGAGATCGAGCGGGGCGTGGAAGCCCTCGTCCGCAAGCCGCGACTTCGTCGGGTGCGGCCGCTCGTCGGTGATCCAGCCGGTGTCGACACTGGTCATGAGGATGCCGTCGGTCTCGAACATCTCGCGCGCGCTGGTGCGGGTGAGCATGTTCAGCGCGGCCTTGGCCATGTTGGTGTGCGGGTGCCCGGGGCCCTTGTAACCGCGGCCGAACTGCCCCTCCATCGCCGACACGTTGACGACATGGGTCCGCCGCGCAGAGCTGGCCGCCAGCGACGGGCGCAGCCGGCTGACGAGCACGAACGGCGCCGTCACGTTGCACAGCTGCACCTCGAGCATCTCGAGCGTGTCCACCTCGTGCACCTGCTGGGTCCAGCTGTTCACCGACGCGAGGTCCGGCACGAGACCGCCTGCGTCGATGACGGTTCCGCCCGCAGTCATGGCCAGCGCGGTGAGTGCCGCGGGCGTGAGCGGCTGGCGCTGCGAGGGCGCGCCGTTCAACGCCGGGGTCGCACCGAGCACCTCGAGCGCCGGCAGCGGCCCGTCAGGCAGAGGGGCGCTCTCGGCCGCGGCGAGCTGCGCGTAGGCGGTCGCGCTGCGGCGCACGGTCTGCGCGGCGTTGTTGACCAGCACGTCGAGCGGACCCTTGGCCGCGACGCCGTCGGCCAGCGCGAGGACCTGTGCGGGGTCGCGCAGGTCGAGCCCGACCACGGTGAGCCGGTGCAGCCACTGGGCGCTGTCCGGCATGGCGGTGAAGCGGCGTACGGCGTCGTGCGGGAAGCGCGTGGTGATGGTCGTGTCGGCGCCGTCGCGCAACAGGCGCAGCGCGATGTACATGCCGATCTTCGCGCGGCCTCCGGTGAGCAGTGCGCGGCGGCCGGTGAGGTCGGTGCGCGCGTCCCGCTTGGCGTGGTTCAGCTCCGCGCAGTCCGGACACAGCTGGTGGTAGAACGCGTCGACATCGCGGTAGCGCTGCTTGCACACGTAGCAGGAGCGGGCGTTGATCAGCGAGCCGACGACCTGCGCACCACGGGCCTCGCCGATCGGCAGGCCGCGCGTCTCGTCGTCGATGCGGCCCGGCGCGGCGGTGGCCGTCGACGCCGTGACGGCGTTGTCGTTGGCCAGCACCGCGTCGCGCTTCTCACGGCGGCGACGGATCTTCACGCTCTTGTAGACCCCGGCGGTGGCCTCGCGCACGCGCACCGCCTGCGGGTGGTCGGTAGGCAGGTCGTCGAGCTCGGCGAGCACGTCGAGGCAGGTCTGCAGCCGCGCCACGTCGATCGAGGCAGCGTCGATCGAGGCAGCGGCGCTCGCGGCCGCGCTGGTTCCGGGGACGTGCGCGTCGGTGCTCATGAGGTACTGCATCTGCCGTCTTCAGGTCGCCGGTGGTCGCCGACGAGGATAGGCGAGCAGGTCAGCGGGGCAGGACGAGCGACTTCCCGGTCGTCCGCCGCGCCTCGAGGTCCTCGTGGGCGCGCGCGACCTCGTCGAGGCCGTAGCGCGCGCCGACGCGGACGTCGAGCCGGCCGTCCGCGACCTGGGCGAAGACCTCCCCGGCGCGCAGGAGCAGCTCGTCGTGGTCGGCGGCGTAGTGCGCCAGCGACGGACGGGTGAGGAACAGCGATCCCTTGCCGGCCAGCACCATCGGGTCCAACGGCGGGACAGCGCCGCTGGCGGCGCCGAACAGCACGAGCATCCCGCGTGGTGCAAGGCAGTCCAGGCTCCCCGCGAAGGTGTCCTTGCCCACGCCGTCGTAGACGACCTGCACGCCGCGGCCACCGGTGAGAGCGCGCACCCGCTCGACCAGGTCCTCCCTGTCGTAGCGGACGACCTCGGCCGCGCCGGCGCCACGCGCCAAGGCCTGCTTCTCCTCGGTCGAGACGGTGCCGATCACCCGCGCGCCCTTGCGGGTGACCATCTGCGTGAGCAGCAGCCCGACCCCGCCGGCCGCAGCGTGCACCAGCACGTCGTCGCCGGACCGGACGGGGTAGGTCGTCTCGCACAGGAAGTGCGCCGTCATCCCCTGCAGCAGCACGGCCGCCGCCTGCTCAGAGCTCAGCCCCTCGGGGACGGGGACCGCGCGCCCGGCGGGCACGACCGCTGCCGTGGCGCAGCCGGCGCCGGGCAGCATCGCCCAGGCAACCCGGTCGCCCGGCCGCAACCCCGTCACCTGCGCACCGACCTCGCGGACGACGCCCGCGCCCTCGCCGCCGCTGATGAAGGGCAGCTCCAGCGGGTAGCGGCCCTCGCGCTGGTAGACGTCGATGAAGTTCACGCCGGCCGCCTCGACGTCGACCAGCAGGTCGTCCGCTCCCGGCACCGGCTCCGGCAGCTCCTGGAGCTCCAGCACCTCCGGACCACCGGTCCGGCTCACCACGACGGCTCGCACCGGCGCCCCCTCTCCTTGGTCCCCATAGTGCCTCCCGGCCGTGGTTTCCTGGCCTGCGTCGGCGCTGACCCGCGGTCCCGGCCCGTCGAGGAGCTCTGGATGTCGAACCCCCACGACGCTGCGGTGACCCCCCGGGTGGCGGTCGCCCCCACGCCCTCCCCCCTGACGGAGAAGGCCGTGCGCGCCGGGGGCGGGGCCGTCGTCGGCCTCGAGGACAGGCCTGATGCGCTGGTGTGGCTGGCGGCCGACGACGTGGACGGGCTGCTGGCGGCGGTGCGCGCGGCGCCGTCGGCGCGCTGGGTCCAGCTCCCCTTCGCCGGGGTCGAGCGCTTCGTGCAGCACCTCGACCCGGGTCGGACCTGGACCTGCGCCAAGGGCGCGTACGCCGAGCCCACCGCCGAGCACGCACTCGCGCTGGGGCTGGCCGGACTGCGCGGCCTCGGGGAGCGGGCCCGCGCCACGTCGTGGGGCGAGCAGGGAGCGGTCACGCTCTACGACGCCCCGGTCGTGGTCCTCGGCGGCGGCGGCATCACGACGGCGCTGATGGCGCTGCTGGCCCCCTTCCGCTGCGACGTGACCGTGGTCCGCCGCTCGACAGACCCGGTGCCGGGCGCCACCCGGACGGTGCCTCCGGAGGCGCTGCTGGACGTCCTCCCGGGCGCCGTGCTCGTGGTGCTGGCACTGGCCCTGACACCCGAGACCGAGCACGTCATCGGCGCGCCTGAGCTGGCGGCGATGTCGCCGACGGCCGTGCTGGTCAACGTCGCGCGCGGCCGGCACGTCGACACCGAGGCGCTCGTCGAGGCGCTGCGCAGCGGCAGGCTGGGCGGCGCAGCGCTCGACGTCACCGACCCCGAGCCGCTCCCGGACGGGCACCCGCTGTGGCACGAGCCGCGCTGCCTCATCACCCCGCACACCGCCAACCCGTGGCAGACCGCGCAGCCGCTGCTGGCCCGCCGCACGCAGGACAACGTGCGCCGCTTCGCCCGCGGCGAGCGACTGCTCGGCCTGGTCGACCTGGTCGCCGGCTACTAGCTCCGGCGGGCCGGTCGCACCGCGACCGCGAGCACGACCAGGGCGAGCACTCCGCTGCCGAGCGCGAGCGCGCTGTAGCTGCTGCCGGCCACCACCACACCGCTGCCGAGCCCGCCGGCAGCGCCGGCCAGCGCGACGGGCACATCGACGCGCCCCTGCGTCCGGGCCCGGCCGAGCAGCGGGACGGCGCCGGTGACCAGCGTGGTGCCGCCGAGCAGGCCGAGGTTCCAGCCCAGCCCGAGCAGCACGAGCCCCACCGCGAGCAGCCCCACGGAGTCCTCAGGCGCACCACCGGCGACGACCCCCGCGGCCAGCAGGGCCACCCCGCCCAGGGCGATGACGGGGCGCGGGCCGATCCGGTCGACGAGCCGTCCGCTCAGCGGCGACGGCAGGAACATCGCCGCGATGTGCAGCGAGATGACCAGGCCGGTCGCGCCCAGTCCGTGGCCGTCGTCGCGCATGTGCACCGGCGTCATCGTCATCACCGCGACCATGACGATCTGGGTGACGACCAT
>JBBSLB010000164.1:0-5832 GCA_038255675.1 Mycobacteriales bacterium | reverse complement strand
GTCGGCGAGACGACGGGGGCTGCGGTGGTCATGCGCCCACCTCCTGCGCGGCCTCGAGCGCATCGGCCTGGCGCTGCGCCTCGGCCCGCTCGTAGGCGTGGACCAGGTCCTGGTAGCCGATCGAGGTGGCGAGCAGCTCCTCGTGGCTGCCGCGCGCGGACACCCGGCCCTCCTCGACGAAGACGACCTCGTCGGCGAGCGCGATGGTGGCCCGGCGATAGGCCACCACGACGACGGTGCTGGGGAGCCCGGCGTCGCGCAGACCGGCGAGGATCCGCTGCTCGACCGAGGGGTCCACGCTGCTGGTGGCGTCGTCGAGCACGAGCAGCCGGGGCCGGCGGACGACCGCGCGGGCCAGCGCGAGCCGCTGGCGCTGGCCGCCGGACAGCGTGGTGCCGCGCTCCCCGACGACGGTGTCGAGGGCGTTCGGCAGCGCGGCGACGAAGCCGTCCCCCTGGGCGATCCGCAGCGCCGCCCAGACGTCCTCGTCCGGGATGTCCGCACCGAGGGTGATGTTGCCGCGGACCGTGTCGTCGAACAGGAACGTCGACTGCGGCACGAGCGAGGCGACCGACGCCAGCGCCCCCGGCCCCAGCTCACGGACATCGAGGTCGTCGTACGCCACGGTGCCGCTGTCGGGGTCGAGCAGCCGGACCAGGACCGAGGCCAGCGTGGACTTGCCGGCGCCGGTCGGCCCCACGAGCGCGACGGTACGACCCGGCGCGACGTCGAAGCTCACCTCGCGCAGGACTTCGGTGTCGCCGTAGGAGAAGCTGACCGCCGCGACGTCGAGCCGGGTCGGGCCGCCGTCGGCAGGCAGCGCCGAGGCGCCCTGCTCCTGCGCGCCGGTGGCCTGCAGGACCCGCTGCACGCGGTCCCAGCCGACGACGCTGCGCGGCAGCTCGTTGAGCACCCAGCCGATCGCGCGGACCGGGAAGGCCATCAGGGTGAACAGGTAGGCGACGCGGACGAGCTGACCGGCGTCGATGTCGCCGCTGCCGACGCGACTGGTACCGGCCAGCAGGACGGCGAGCACGCCGACCACGGGCAGGGCCTCCATGATCGGGTCGAACATCCCGCGCACCCGGCCGACCGCGGTCAAGGTGTCGCGCAGCTCGAGCGCAGCGACCCGGAAGCGCTCGGTCTCGTCGGCCTCGCGGCCGAGGGTCTTGACGACCAGCGCGCCGTCGAAGGACTCGTGCGCGATGCCGCTGACCTCGCCGCGCAGCTGCTGTGCGCGGGTCATCAGCGGCGACATCCGGCGCGAGTAGACGACCGTCAGCACCGCGATCGCCGGGAAGACGACCGAGCCGACCAGCGCCAGCACCGGGTCGGTGACGAACAGCAGGCCCAGGGTGGTGATGAGCATGACGATGACGCCGACGGCGAAGGGGAACGGCGCGATCGGGTACCAGGTCGCCTCGACGTCGCTGTTGGCGTTCGAGAGGAGCTCGCCGGTGGGGTGCTCGGCGTGCCAGGACAGCGGCAGCTCGAGGTAGCGGCGGGTGACCCGGCGGCGGTAGGCGGCCTGCAGTCGGTACTGCATGATCCCGGCGCCGAGCCGGCGGGCAATGATCCCGACGACCTTCAGCACCGCGACCAGCATGATCGCCAGGAACGAGACCGCTAGCGAGGCGGTGACGACCTCGCCGTCGCGGATGCTCGGCACGATCACCTGCTCGGTGATCGCCCCGAAGACGTAGGCCTGCGCGATGGTCGTGAGCGCGAACAGGGCGCTGCCGACGGCCGAGATCGCAAAGATCCGCGGCTCTTCCTTGACGGCCTGCCAGAGGACACCGAGCCCGCGACGGATCACGCCGCGGGGCACCGGCGGGGCGAGTGGGGCGGGGCGGGGCAAGGTGTTCCTTCGATCAGGGATGGCTCGTTCGTCCCTCTACTGGACACCCGCTCGCCGGTCGGGATTCCCCCGCTGCACCTGCTGGACGAGCGCGGCGGACAGCGCGGCGACGACCAGCGTCACGACGACCGTGGTGCCGTACCCCGATCCGTCGCCGATGAGCACCCCGGCCAGCGGCGGGCCGAGCGCCGAGCCGACCGCCGCGGAGGTGTAGAGAACACCGAGCAGCGCCCCCAGCCCCTGCACGCCGAACAGCTCGGCCACCAGCGGCGGGCCGAGCGCGACGAAGCCGCCATAGCCGACGCCCAGCAGCACCGCGAACAGCACCAGCCGCGCGTACGACGGGTCGCCAAGCCACAGCGCGAAGCTGAAGGCCATGAGCAGGAAGCACGACTGGTAGGTGCGCAGCACGCCCGCCCGGGCGGCCAGCGCCCCGAGGGCCAGCCGGCCGACGATGCTCGCGGCGCCGATGACGCCGACCAGCGCCGCGGCGGCGACCGCGCCGGTGCCGCGGCTCTCGGCGTAGGCCGGCAGGTGCACGAACGGGACGAACAGCGCCACCGACAGCAGCAGTCCGGCGCCGTAGAGGACGAGGTAGGTACGGGTGCGCAGCCGCGGCAGCAGCGGCAGGTGGACCGCGCCGAGCACCAGCGGCGCCGGTCGTACGAGGACGGCGCAGGCGAGCAGCACCAGCACGCCCCCGGCGCCGAGCAGCAGGTAGGCGTCGCGCCAGCCGACGGCCGCAATCAGCGCGGCGGCGGTGGGCGCACCCACCAGCGTGCCGAGCCCGATGCCGGACACGGCGACGCCGACCGCGACGGTGCGGCGCCGCTCGAACCAGCCGCCGACCACCGCCACGAGCGGCACATAGCAGCAGGCGACGGCGAGCCCGACGCCCAGGCCGTGACCGAGGTAGGCGTGCCACAGCGAGGTCGCGTTGGCGGTGAGCAGCAGCCCTAGACCGAGGGCGGCCGCGCCGACGAGCACGACCCGGCGCGGGCCGAAGCGGTCGAGGGCGGGTCCGGACAGCCCGCCCAGTCCGAAGAAGGCCATCGTGGTGAGCGAGAAGACCGCCGCCGTCGCGCCGCGGCTGGAGCCGAGCTCCTGGCTGACCGGCAGCAGGAACGCGCCGAAGGAGTACGCGATGCCGAAGGTCGTGAACATGGCGGTGAAGGCGACGGCCACGGCGCGCCATCCGGCGGCGCCGTCGAGCCCTGCTCGCACCGCGCCCGTCATGTGCGGACCGCGTGGCCCTGCTCGCACAGGGCGTCCTTCACCTGCCCGATCGTGAGCTGGCCGAAGTGGAAGACGCTCGCGGCCAGAACCGCGTCGGCGCCCACGTCGACAGCGGGCGCAAAGTCCTCGAGTCGGCCCGCACCGCCGCTGGCGATGACCGGCACGCTCACGGCGGCGCGCACCGCACGGATGAGCTCGACGTCGTAGCCGGCGCGGGTGCCGTCGGCGTCCATGGAGTTGAGCAGCACCTCGCCGATGCCGAGCTCCTCGGCCTGCCGGGCCCACTCGACGGCGTCGGTGCCGGTGCCGCGGCGGCCGCCGTGGGTCGTCACCTCGAAGCCGCTCGGCGTCGGCGGCTCCCCGGCCGGGGTGCGCCGGGCATCGACGGAGAGCACGAGCACCTGGTTGCCGAAGCGCCGGCTGATCTCGCGGAGCAGCTCAGGGCGGGCGACCGCGGCGGTGTTGACGCCGACCTTGTCGGCGCCGGCGCGCAGCAGCCGGTCGACGTCCTCGACCGCGCGCACCCCGCCGCCGACCGTGAGCGGGATGAAGACCTGCTCAGCGGTGCGGCGCACGACGTCGTACGTCGTCTCGCGGCTGCCGCTGCTCGCGGTGATGTCGAGGAACACCAGCTCGTCCGCGCCCTCGGCGTCGTACAGGCGGGCCATCTCGACGGGGTCGCCGGCGTCGCGGAGCTCCTGGAAGTTGACGCCCTTGACCACGCGCCCGGCGTCGACGTCGAGGCAGGGGATAACACGGACGGCGACGCTCACGGAAGCGGACGCTACCGGGGGTGCAGCACCGGCCCGAGGCGGCTGTCCGGGCGTCGCTGCTCCCGTCGGCGGCTGGGCCACTGACCCTGGCGGTGGCCCTAGGGTGCGGGCACCCGACACGAGGAGCCGACATGGGCCGTGAGCTGACAACCATCCTGTCCGACCGGTCGTTCTTGGAGTGCCCGCGCTGGCACGACGACCGGATCTGGGTGGTGGACTTCTACACCCACGAGGTGCTGTCAGCCGCGGAGGACGGGTCCGACCTGCGCACCGAGGCCGCGGTTCCGCAGCAGCCGTCCGGGCTGGGTTGGCTGCCCGACGGGCGGCTCCTCGTGGTGTCCATGCGGGACGCGACGCTCCTGCGCCGGGAGTCCGACGGCTCACTGGTGGTGCACGCCGACCTCGCGCCACACGTCTCCGGCCACCCCAACGACATGGTGGTGGACGGGCAAGGCCGGGCGTACGTCGGCAACTTCGGCTTCGACCTGATGGCTGGCGCGCCGATCGGCCCGGCGGTCCTGCTCCGGGTCGATCCTGACGGCACGGTGACCCGGGTCGCCGAGGACCTGATGTTTCCAAACGGCAGCGTGCTCACCGACGAGGGCGTGCTGCTCGTGGCCGAGACCTTCGGCAACCGGGTCACCGCCTTCGACGTCGCTGCCGACGGCACCCTGTCCGGTCGTCGGGTCTGGGCCGGGTTCGGGCCCGTGCCCACGTCGACGGTGATCGCCGACGCCCTCCCGGAGCTCGTGGTCGCTCCCGACGGCTGCGGGCTCGACGCTGAGGGATTGCTGTGGGTCGCAGACGCCGCCCACGGCCGGGCGGTGCGCGTCCGCGAGGGCGGCGAGATCGTCGACGAGGTCCTCACCGGCTCCGGCGTCTTCGCGTGCATGCTCGGCGGGTCGGACGGCCGCACGCTCTACCTGTGTGCAGCGCCGGACTTCGACGAGCAGGCCCGCAGCGCGGCACGCGACGCCCAGCTGCTCGCGGTGCGTGTCGAGGTCCCGCGCGCCGGCCGGCCCTGACCCGGCTTCGCCGCGACGGCGTCGAGGTCTGTGCGTCGACGCGGGCGTCGGGCTGCCGCGCTCCTGTCGATGCTCGCGCGCGTCAGCTGTTGCCGCCCTCCTCGAACCCGGGTCGCGCCATCACGACGCGGAGCTCGGTGGTGTGAGTCCCCTCGGACAGCACGCACTCGGCGCGGTGGTCGCCTGCTCTGAGGCGCACCGACCCCTGATCTTCGACCAGCACCTCGTGACCCCCACCTTCTAGGGCGTGCTCCTCGAGGGCTCGGCTGAAGATCACCGCACCGGACGGATCGAGGATCCGCACCGTGGCCTCCCCTTGCAGCAGCGTCGCCCCGGCAAGCGCGACTCCGAGACGTTGAGCTGTCCGGCCCGCCAAGACCGCTGCAGGAAGTCTTGCTCGGCGTGGCAGTGACCTCGACCGGCAATCCTGGGCCTCCATCTCCTGAAGGTCCCATCGGGCCGGGCCGTCGCGCAGAGTAGAGGTACTCAGTGAGCGGCGGGCGGGGGTCCTCTCGGACCGCGAGGTGCCCCACCATGGCAGCCACCCAGCCGTGCCCGCCCGCATCAGCTCCGCCGGTGTCAACGGTCCCCGGAGTAGGAGAGCAGGCGCGTGTGTGGTGGGCAGTCATGGCGGCGCTGTGTTGCTGTCTGGCGTTGGGAGTGGTGTGTTCGGTCAGGATGCTTGTGCCATCAGCACGCTGACGACGTAGCCGAGGTCCATCCGGCCGTTGCTGTGGTCGGGCGCGAGCGTTTCCGCGGAAACGAGTTGTCCACAGCCGCTGGCCAGTGCGGCGGGGTCTGCCCAGGGCTGGGCGGGGTGGTGCAGCAGCGGCACGCCCTGGCCGGTGGCCACGTCCAGCCGACGGTCGGGGTGCAGTACGAGACCGAAGTGTTGGGAGTGGATCAGGGTGTGATGACGGCTGCAGACCAGAACCAGGTT
>JBBSLB010000163.1:0-5869 GCA_038255675.1 Mycobacteriales bacterium | reverse complement strand
GGTGGGCACCGGGACGATCTCGGCGTCGAAGGCGCCACTCGCGACTGCCCGGGCAGCCCGCTCCTGGCTCTGCAGGCCCCAGGCGTCGGACTCCTCGCGGGTGATCCCGTCGAGCGCCGCCACCCGCTCGGCGGTCTCGCCCAGGGTGATCGTGTGCTCCGGGTCGTGGCGTGGGTTGACGAACCGCCAGCCCAGCGCGGTGTCGTGCACGGCGCCCGGCTTGGCCCACGGGGTGCCCGGCTTGGCCATCACCCACGGCGCGCGGGTCATCGACTCGACGCCTCCCGCGACGACCACGTCGGCGCTGCCGGACAGCACCGCCTGCGCGGCGCTGGAGATCGCGGTCAGGCCGGAGGCGCACAGCCGGTTGACCGTGTAGGCCGGGATGTGCAGCGGCAGACCCGCCAGCAGCACCGCCATCCGGGCGACGTTGCGGTTGTCCTCGCCGGCCTGGTTCGCCGCGCCGAGCACGACCTCGTCGACCCGGCCGGGATCGACGCCCGCGCGGCGGACCGCCTCGCCCACGACCAGCGCGGCCAGGTCGTCGGCGCGCACACCGGCCAGCGCCCCGCCGTAGCGGCCGACAGGGGTCCGGACTCCACCGACCAGGTACGCCTCCATCATGCTGGAACCCTAGCCCCGACGTTCGGGGCCGCGGAGGTCACATGAAGGTCGTCGCCGTCTACAACAGCAAGGGCGGTGTGGGCAAGACCACCGCCGCCGTCAACCTGGCCTGGCTCGCCTCCGCCGACCGCCGCACGCTGCTGTGGGACCTGGACCCGCAGGCCGCGGCCACCTGGCTGCTGAAGGTCAAGCCCAAGATCAAGGGCGGCGTCAGCCGGCTGGTGCAGGGCAAGACCGACGCCGCCGACCTGATCAAGTCGACGGCACGGCCGGCGCTGGACGTCCTGCCCGGCGACGCATCCTACCGCAACCTGGACCTCGCGCTGGACGACACCAAGGACCCGACCCGCCGGCTGGGCCGGGTCCTGGACGGGGTCAAGAAGTCCTACGACGTGGTGATCCTGGACTGCCCGCCGAGCACGTCACTGGTGTCCGAGGGAGTGCTGCGTGCGGCCGACGTCCTGGTCGTGCCGCTGATCCCGACACCATTGTCGCTGCGGACCTTCGACCAGATGCGGGAGCTGCTGGCTGAGTCCGGCGGCAAGGGACCGGCCGTACTGGCCTTCTTCTCGATGGTGGACCGGCGCAAGACGCTGCACCGCACGACCGTCGAGTCGTTACCGCGGGACCGCGCCGAGGTGAGCCCGATCTGCGTGCCGGCGGCCTCGCTGGTCGAGCAGATGAGCGTGCGGCGTGAGCCGGTCGTGTCCTTCGCGCCGACGTCGCCGGCGGCCCAGGCCTACACCGAGCTGTGGAGCACGACGCAGCGCCTGCTGTAGCCGGACAGCAGACGACGCCGGCTCCCTCAAGGGGAGCCGGCGTCGTCGGGACGTGCTGGGGCCTAGTGGAAGGACTCGCCGCAGGCGCAGGAGCCGCCGGCGTTGGGGTTGTCGATCGTGAAGCCCTGCTTCTCGATGGTGTCGACGAAGTCGATCGTCGCGCCGGCGAGGTACGGGACGCTCATCCGGTCCACGACGACCTTGACGGTGCCGTCGGCGTAGCTCTGCACCGCGTCGCCGTCCAGGGAGCGCTCGTCGAAGAACAGCTGGTAGCGCAGTCCCGAGCAGCCGCCCGGCTGGACAGCCACGCGCAGCGCGAGGTCGTCGCGGCCCTCCTGGGACAGCAGCGCCTTGACCTTCTCGGCGGCGGGATCGGACAGGACGACGCCGATGGGCTCGTCGGTCGTGACGTCCGGGGTGGTCGTCTCCGGGGCGGTCATGGGGCCTCCATGGGATGTCTGGGGTCTTCGTCCTGCTCCAACGCGCGGGGCAGCCGGACCCTTCCATCGTGGCACGACCTCAGCGCGACCACTGCCTCGCGACCCTCTCGGCCAGCGCGGCGAGCGACGCCGACGGCTGCCTGAGAGCCTGCTCGACCCCCACCTGCTCCACCATCGAGTACGCCGCCTCGACCCCGGCCGCGGCAGCCTCACGGCGGCCGACCCGCACGGCGCCGGCCAGCACCAGGCACGGGACCGCGGCGTCTGCGGCCAGCGCAGCGACGCCCGAGACGACCTTGCCGGCCAGCGAGGAGACGTCGAAGGCGCCCTCCCCGGTGACCACCAGGTCGGCCTGCGCCACCCGGTCGGCGAGGCCGACGACGGACTGCACGAGCGCGATGCCCGGCTCGCGGCGGGCGCCGAGAGCGAGCAGGGCGGCGCCGAGCCCGCCGGCGGCGCCCGCGCCGGGCGCGTCGCGGACCTCCACGCCGAGGTGGGCCGCCAGCACGTCGGCCCAGCGGGTGAGCGCCCCGTCGAGCAGCGCGACGTCCTCGCGGCTGGCGCCCTTCTGCGGGCCGAAGGTGGCGGACGCCCCGCGCAGGCCCAGCAGCGGGCTGTCGACGTCGGTGGCGGCAACCAGCTCGACCCCGGCCAGCCGCGGGTCGGGCGTGCCGGTCAGCCGGTCCACCTGGCGCAGGGCTGCGCCGCCGGGGACCAGCCGCTCCCCCGCCGCGTCGAGCCGCTGCACGCCGAGGGCGGCCAGCAGCCCCGCGCCACCGTCGTTGGTGGCGCTGCCGCCCAGCCCGACGACGACCCGGGTGGCGCCGAGGTCGAGGGCGGCGACGACGAGCTGACCGACGCCGTACGTCGTGGTGCGGGTCGGGTCGCGCTCGGCGTCGTCGAGCAGGTGCAGGCCGCAGGCCGAGGCGGCCTCCACCCAGGCGGTGCCGCCGTCGAGCAGCACCGCGGCGGGAACCGGCCGGGCCAGCGGGTCCTCCACCACGACCGGGTGCAGGACCGAGCCGGGCAGGGCCGCGGCCAGCACCTCGAGCAGCCCCGGCCCGCCGTCGGACAGCGGCGCGAGGTCGAGCACGTCACCCGGGGCGGCGCGCCGCCAGCCATCGGCCATCGCGGCCGCAGCGGCTGCTGGGCTCAGGGTGCCGCCGAAGCCGTCGGGGCAGAGCAGGACGCGCACCCGGTCAGCCTGCCAGTCCGGGAAGGAGGACGGCCCTGCCTATGTTGTCGTCTGTGCGACACTATCCCCCTGCTGCCGCCCCGCCTGCTGGCCGAGGAGCTCACCATGACGACCACTCCGGACCTGGACCTGATGCCCGGCGTCGAGGCCACCCCGCTCGCGCTGCTACTGCTCGGTCGCCAGAGCGACACGTCCTCCGAGCGCGGCGTCGACTGCCCGGGCGAGCTGCCCGCGGCGTCCGACCCGACCCTGGTCGCCCGCGCCCGCGCGGCCAAGGCGACCCTCGGCGACCGGGTCTTCGTGCTGGGCCACCACTACCAGCGCGACGAGGTCATCCAGTTCGCCGACGTCACCGGCGACAGCTTCAAGCTCGCCCAGCAGGCCGCCGCACGGCCCGAGGCGGAGTTCATCGTCTTCTGCGGCGTGCACTTCATGGCCGAGTCGGCCGACGTGCTGACCGGACCGGACCAGGCGGTCGTGCTGCCCGACCTCGCCGCCGGCTGCTCGATGGCGGACATGGCGACCTTCGACCAGGTCGAGCAGTGCTGGGACGTCCTGACCGCCGCCGGGATCGCCGACACCGTCGTGCCCGTCAGCTACATGAACTCCAGCGCCGCCATCAAGGGCTTTACCGGTCGTCACGGCGGCACGATCTGCACCTCCTCCAACGCCAAGCGCGCGCTGACCTGGGCGTTCGAGCAGGGGACCAAGGTCCTGTTCCTGCCCGACCAGCACCTCGGGCGCAACACCGCCGTTCGTGAGATGGGCCTGCTCCTGGAGGACTGCGTCGTCTTCGACCCGCACAAGCCGGGCGGCGGGCTGACCGTCGAGCAGCTCCGCGCCGCCACGGTGATCCTGTGGAAGGGACACTGCTCGGTGCACGGCCGCTTCACGGTCGACTCCGTGCGCGACGTGCGGGAGCGGGTGCCCGGCGTCAACGTGCTCGTCCACCCGGAGTGCACCCACGAGGTGGTGCAGGCCGCCGACCTGGTCGGCTCGACCGAGTTCATCATCGCGACCCTCGAGGCGGCCGAGCCCGGCAGCGCCTGGGCGATCGGCACGGAGCTGAACCTCGTCCGCCGGCTCGCCAAGACCCACCCGGACAAGACGGTGGTCTTCCTCGACAAGACGGTCTGCTTCTGCTCGACGATGAACCGCATCGACCTGCCGCACCTGGTCTGGTCACTGGAGCAGCTCGTCGACGGGGTCGTGCCGAACCGCATCGAGGTCGAGCCGGAGACGGCCCGCTGGGCAAAGGCCGCGCTCGAGCGCATGCTCGCGCTGCCGTAGCTACCCTGCAGGGGTGACCGCACCGACCGGCAAGGGCCGCCCCACCCCCAAGCGCAGCGAGGCTCAGCGCCGGCGCTCCGGCCCGGTCGCACCTCCCCCGCAGACGCGCAAGGAGGCGGCCAAGCGGCAGAAGCAGGAGGCCGCGTCCGCACGCCAACGGGTCCGTGAGGGCGCCGCGCGCGGCGACGACCGCTACCTGTCCAAGCGCGACGCCGGCCCGGTGCGGGCGTTGGCCCGCGACGTCGTGGACGGCCGGCGCAACGTCGGCGTCGTCCTCATGCCGCTCGCGCTCGTGCTGATCGTGGCGAACCTGTCGGGCATCGCCGAGCTGCAGACCGCCGGCCTGCTGCTGTGGCTCCTGGCGCTCCTGCTCATGACCGTCGACGTCGTCGTCACGACCCTCGCGCTGCGCCGCCGGATCCGCGCGCAGTTCCCCGAGGAGGGCCGGCTCAGTGGGCACGTCGCCTACGGCCTGCTGCGCTCGACGGTGCTGCGCCGCTTCCGACTCCCCCCTCCCCGGGTGTCGCCCGGCAAGGACTGACACGTACGGTCGCCGGATGGAGTTTCGACGCCTCGGGCGCAGCGGCATGAAGGTCAGCGAGATCAGCTATGGCAACTGGCTGACGCACGGGTCTCAGGTGGAGGCCGACCAGGCCACCGCCTGCGTGCGGGAGGCGATCGACGTCGGCATCACGACGTTCGACACCGCCGACGTCTACGCCGGCACCAAGGCCGAAAGCGTGCTGGGCGAGGCGCTCAAGGGCGAGCGGCGCGAGGGCCTGGAGATCTTCACCAAGGTCTACTGGCCGACCGGCCCCGGCCAGAACGACCGCGGGCTGTCCCGCAAGCACATCATCGAGAGCTGCAACGCCTCGCTCACGCGCCTGCAGACCGACTACGTCGACCTCTACCAGGCCCACCGCTTCGACTACGAGACCCCGCTCGAGGAGACGCTGCGCGCCTTCGACGACCTGGTGCGCGCCGGCAAGGTGCACTACATCGGCGTCTCGGAGTGGAAGGCCTCGGAGATCGAGGCGGCGCTGAAGATCGCCGGCGAGATGGGCTTCGACCGGATCGTCTCCTCGCAGCCGCAGTACTCCATGCTCTGGCGCGTCATCGAGGCCGAGGTCGTGCCGCTGTGCGACCGCGAGGGCATCGGGCAGATCGTCTGGTCGCCGATCGCCCAGGGCGTGCTCACCGGCAAGTACCTGCCGGGTCAGCCGCCGCCGGAGGGCAGCCGCGCGACCGACAGCCAGGGCGGCGACAAGATGATTGCCCGCTGGCTCCGCGACGACGTGCTCGAGAAGGTGCAGCAGCTCAAGCCCCTCGCGGAGCAGGCCGGCCTGTCGATGGCCCAGCTTGCTGTCGCGTGGGTGCTGGCCAACCCGAACGTGTCCTCGGCCATCGTCGGCGCCTCCCGCCCGGAGCAGGTGCGCGACAGCGCCGCCGCAGCCGGGCAGACGCTCGACGCCGATCTGCTGGCGCAGATCGACGCGGTGCTCGAGGGCGTCGTGACGACCGACCCGGGCAAGACCGAGAGC
>JBBSLB010000162.1:0-5879 GCA_038255675.1 Mycobacteriales bacterium | reverse complement strand
CGAGCTCGCGCTCAGAGCCCTCTCGGCGGGCGCCGAGGACTACCTCGTGAAGGGCACCCACGATGCGCGCGGCATCGCCACGGCGGTGCTCTACGCGGCGCAGCGGCGAGGAGCGGAGCTCAAGGCCCACCGGTACGAGCGACTCGCACTGAGCCTGCTCGACGCCATGGAGGCCTCCACCTGTGCGGTCGACGACGCCGGCACGATCATCGCCGTCAACGGGGCCTGGCGTGAGTTCGCGGTGAGGGGTGGCGCTGACGCCGAGGCCACCGGGGTCGGCCGCAACTACTTCGACGTGTGCGCCGGCGCGTTGGGCGCTGACGCGCGGGTGGCCGCCGACGTCGCGGTCGGCCTGCGGGCGGTGCTCGAGGGCCGGCTGCCGCGCTACGAGCGCGACTACCCCTGCCACGCACCCGACCAGGAGAACTGGTTGAGCCTGCGGATCAACCCGCTGCCGGACTCCGGCGCGGTGCTGTCGCACGTCGACGTCTCCAGGGCCAAGCGCTCCGAGCTGGCACTGACGCACCTGGGCCTGCACGACCCGCTCACCGACCTGCCCAACCGGATCCTGCTCTACGACCGGCTTACGCAGGCCCTGTCCCTGGCCGGCCGCTCCGGCGCCGACATCGCCGTGGCCTTCCTGGACGTCGACCAGTTCAAGCGGATCAACGACAGCCTGGGGCATCCCGCGGGCGACGAGCTGCTGCGCGAGATCGGCCACCGGCTGCGCCCGCACCTGCGCGAGGGGGACACACTCGCTCGCTTCGCCGGGGATGAGTTCGTCGTCGTGTGGCCATCGGTGTCCGGGCCCGAAGAGGCCGAGCTGCTGGCGGGGCGGCTGACCGACGCCCTGAGCGAGCCGTTCGTCCTCACCGGCGCCAGCGTGACCGTGACCGCGAGCGTCGGGATCGCGGTCGGGTGCGCCCCGCAGACGGCCGAGGAGCTGGTGCTGGCGGCGGACGCGGCGATGTACCACGCCAAGAGCCATGGCCGCGGCCGGACCCGCGTGTACAGCGCCGAGCTGCGCGCCGGGGTCGACCGCCGGCTGCGCACCGAGGCCGAGCTGAGGGAGGCGCTGCGGAACGGCGACTTCGTCCTGCACTACCAGCCGGTGGTGGATCTGCACCGCGGCGAGGTCACCGGCGTGGAGGCGCTCGTGCGGTGGCTGCACGCCGACGGCGTGCGCCAGCCCGACGCGTTCATCCCCGTCGCGGAGGCCACCGGCCTCATCGTCCCGCTCGGGACGTGGGTGCTGGAGCAGGCCTGCCGGCAAGGCGCCGCCTGGTCCGGCCAGGGTCTCGACCTGGTCATGGCCGTGAACTTCTCGGCCCGCCAGATCTCCGACCCGCAGGTCATCCGGGGGATCCGCGACGCGCTCACCGCGTCGGGACTGCCGCCCGGCAGGCTGCTCGCCGAGGTGACCGAGTCGACCGTGATGGAGGACGCGGAGCTGGCGCAGGTGGCGCTCAAGCAGATCGCCGACCTCGGCGTCGGCGTGGCCATCGACGACTTCGGTACCGGCTACAGCTCGCTGCTCTACCTCAAGCGCTACCCGATCGGCGCGCTGAAGATCGACAAGCACTTCGTCGCCGGGATGGGCGTCAACGACGACGACGACGCGATCGTGGCAAGCATCATCGCGCTGGCCCGAGCCGTGGGAGCCGTGTGCATCGCCGAGGGCGTCGAGACGCGGGAGCAGCAGGCGGCCCTGCAGGCCCTTGGCTGCGACTACGCCCAGGGGTTCCTGTTCGGCCGGCCCGTCCCGGCGCTGGAGCTGCCGGGCGCGCTGGAGCGCTGCCGGTCGGTGCTGGCCGCGCCGTCGGCGCGCCCCCTGCGTCGGGTCGGCGCGAAGCGGCCCCAGCTGCAGGGGCCGCTGCTGCAGCGCATCGTCGAGCTGCACGGCGCCGGCGGCTCGCTGCACACCATCGCCGCGGCGCTCAACGCCGAGGACCGGCTGCACCCCTCCGGCCGGCGCTGGCACAGCTCCAGCGTGGCGAAGGTCGTCGCGGCGCTGCCCCGGCAGCGCTGATCCGGTCTACTGCGGCTCCGGCACGTCGTCGGCGCGACGGAGGTCCTCCAGCGGCGTCGGTTGCACGCTGCGGCTGGGGAACTCCTCCAACGGACCGCGCTCGCTGATGTCCCAATCGGGGAAGGTCAGATCGGTCTGCAGGTAGAGCGAGAGCAGCTCGGCGACGTGCTTCACGCCGTCGAGGTGGGTGCGCTCATGGCCGTGCGAGGAGTCGACGCCGAAGCCGATGAGCGCGGTGCGCATCTCGAGCCCGGCCTCGACCGCGCTGGCCGCGTCGGAGCGGTAGAAGCGGTAGGTGTCGCGACGGTGGGGGACGCCGTGCTCCTCACACAGCGCGATGAGCCGACGGCTGAAGTGGTAGTCGAAAGGCCCGGTGCTGTCGAGCATCGCAATGTTCACGCACTCCTCGCGCGACTGTTGACCAGGAGCGACGACGGCGTTGTCGACGGCGACCATCTCGGACACGTCGGTGTCGAGCCCGTGTGTGGCGCCGTGGCCCACCTCCTCGGCGATCGTCACCAGGAGGTGGGCGCTGACCAGCGGGGTGATCTGCGCGTCGATGACCGACTTGAAAGCGCCGAGCGCCGCGGCGATGCCGGCCTTGTCGTCGAGGTGGCGGCTCTTCACGTAGCCCGCGGGCGTGACGATCGGGTTGGCGTCCAGCGCGACGAAGTCCCCGACCTGAATCCCGAGCGAGGACAGCCCCAGCGCGTCGGCCACCGGTTCGTCCACGCGCACCTCGACCAGGGGCCAGCCGACGCCCTGCGTGTCGACCTCGTCGCCGTACTGGTGGCCGCTGCTCTTGAGCGGAAGCACCGTCCCGGAGTGGGTGCGCTCGGAGTCGGTGAAGATCGTGACATGGGCGCCCTCGGCGAAGCGCGCGCTGTGCGTGCCGAGCGGCGTGACCTCGAGCCGGCCGTTGTCCTTGAGCCGGGTCACCATGGCCCCGATGGTGTCGGCGTGCACGACGACGGCGCGGTCCGGGCGGGTGCGGCGCCCGGACAGGGTGGCGTTCAGCAGGCCGCGGCGCGTGACGGTCAGGTCCATGCCGAGGTCCATGAGCAGCTCGCCGATGTACTGCACGACCTCGTCGGTGCGCCCGGTCGGGCTCGGCGTGCGGAGCAGGTGGACGAGCACCTCCTCGACGTACGCCATGTCGATCGGCAGCCTGCGGACCTCGGGACCGGTCGGCGCGCTCACCGACGGCCGGACGGTGCAGCGGCGGTCTCGGGGAAGAGCAGGTCGACGAAGCGCTCGGCCGTCGGCTGGGGGGAGTGGTTGGCCAGCCCCGGCCGCTCGTTGGCCTCGATGAGCACGTGTTCCGGTCCGCTGACGTCGGGGACGAGGAAGTCCAGTCCGGTGACGGGGATGTCGAGGGCGCGGCTCAGCCGCACCGAGGCGGTCACGAGGGCAGGGTGCAGCGAGTCGGTCACGTCGTGGATCGTGCCACCCGTGTGGACGTTGGCCGTGCGCCGCACCTCCAGCTCCTCGCCGACGGGCAGGACGTCGTCCATCTGCCAGCCGGCGGCGCGCACGGTCGCGGTCGTGGCGTCGTCGAGCGGGATGCGCGACTCGCCGTCGGTCGCGGCGGCCCGCCGGCGGCTCTGGGCCTCGACCAGCTCACGCACGGTGTGCTGCCCGTCGCCGATGACCGACGCGGGTCGGCGTGCGGCGGCGGCGACGACCTCGTGGCCGATGACGACGACCCGCAGGTCCTGCCCGGGCACCAGCTCCTCGAGCAGCACCGTCGGGCAGTGCTGTCGGGCCAGCGCCACCGCGTCGGCGAGCTCCTCGACGCTGCTCACGCCGACGGTGATGCCTTGCCCCTGCTCGCCGCGGGCGGGCTTGACCACCACCTCGCCGACCTCGGCGAGGAACGGCGCGTCGTCGTCGTCACCGGTCGCGACCCGCCCGCGCGGCACGGAGATGCCGGCTTGCTCGGCGATCCGGCGCGTGACGCGCTTGTCGTCGCAACGCGACATCGCGACCGCAGTGGTCATCTCCGACAGGGACTCGCGCGTGACGATGCTTCGGCCGGCGTGCGCCAGGCGCAGCTCGCCCCACTCCGCGTCGAGCACCTCGACGTCGATCCCGCGACGGCGCGCCTCGTCCGCGATGATCCGGGCGTAGGGGTTCAGCCGGCGGTAGCTCTCCGACGGCGGCCGGACGAACAGCCGCTCGTTGATGGTGTTCTTGCGCTTCAGCGACAGCACCGGCACGCGCACGAAGCCGACCCGCTCGTACAGGTCGATGGCCTTGCGGTTGTCGTGCAGCACTGACAGGTCGACGTAGGACCGGCCGCGCTCGACGTAGTGCTGCGCGAGCGCGTCCGTGAGGTTCGCGCCGACGCCGGCCAGGCGGGCCTGCGGGTCGACCGCCAGGCACCACAGGCTGGTGCCGCCCTCGGGGTCGCCGAAGGCCTCGACGTGGTCGACGCCGGTCACGGTCCCGATGACCCGCCCGGTGCCGGGTTCCTCGGCGACGAGGTAGGTGAACACCGGGTTCTGCGCGTTCGCCAGGACCAGCGTCGGCTCGGCCTGCAGCATCCCGGCGGTCGCGTAGACGGCGTTGACGGCAGCGACGTCCTCGGCGCTGCTCAGTGGTCGGACGACCGCTGCGCTGGTGCGGCCGGGGGACCACGTCGACAGGTCGAGCCGGTAGGTGTGCGACGGGTCCAGGAAGAGCTCGGTCGGCGCCTGCGCGATCAGCACGTGCGGCTCGCGCGGGTAGATGCAGATGTCGCGGTGGCCGCTGGCCTCCTCGCGCAGCGCCGAGCGCAGCGCGTCGGGGTCGGTGAAGGTCTGGCCGAAGACGATCCGTCCCCAGCCGCAATCGAGCACGACGTCGGGGCGCACCCCTTCGGGCAGGTCGGTGGACAGCCGGTGCCAGCGCGTGCTGAACGCGCTCGGGCCGGGGGACCCGGGCGTGGTCACAGCGACTGGCCCTGGAGCCACATCTCGAGCAGGGCCAGCTGCCACAGCGGGTTGCCGCCCAGCGGGGTGAGGCTGGCGTTCGGGTCGGCGAGCAGCCGGTCGACGACCTCCGGGCGGAACAGCCCGCGCTCCTTGGCGGCGGGCGCGGTGAGCGCGTCGCGGACCCGGTCGAGGAAGCCGCCCTCGAGGTGGGTGAGCGCCGGCACCGGGAAGTAGCCCTTGGGTCGGTCGATGACCTCGCTGGGGATGACCCGGCGGGCCGCCTGCTTGAGCACGCCCTTGCCGCCGTGGGCGGTCTTGAGCTCGGGCGGGCACTGCGCGGCGAGCTCGACCAGCTCGTGGTCCAGGAACGGCACCCGCGCCTCGAGGCCGAACGCCATCGTGGTGTTGTCGACCCGCTTGACCGGGTCGTCCACCAGCATGATCTCGGTGTCGAGGCGCAACGCCTTGTCCAGCGGCGTGTCGGCCCCCGCCCGGGCGAAGTGCTCCTCGACGAAGCGTCGGCTCTCGTCCCGCTCGGCGTGCCACTGCTCCTGCAGGAGTGCGCGCACCCCCGCGTCGTCCCGGTCGAAGAACGCCTTCTCATACGTCCCGACCGGGTCGTCGGTCCCGAGCATCGGCGGGTACCAGTGGTAGCCGGCGAAGACCTCGTCGGCGCCCTGGCCGGACTGCACGACCTTGACGTGTCGCGAGACCTCCTCCGACAGCAGGTAGAACGCGACCACGTCGTGGCTGACCATCGGCTCGCTCATCGCGCCGACGGCGCGGTCGAGCGCCGGCAGCACCCGGTCGGGCGTGACCATCATCTGCGTGTGCTGGGTGCCGAAGCGCTCCGCCACCAGGTCGGAGTAGACGAACTCGTCACCGGACCGGCCGCCGACCGCCTCGAAGCCGATGCTGAAGGTGCGCAGGCCCTG
>JBBSLB010000161.1:0-5898 GCA_038255675.1 Mycobacteriales bacterium | reverse complement strand
GTCGTCGACGTGCGGCAGGGACGCTGCCATGCCGGCCGCGAGCGGCGCGAACCCGGGGGCGGCCTTGCGCGGGTTCGCCCAGACCACGCGGTGGGCCAGCCGGTGCAGCCGGGCCATCTGCTCACCCAGCAGGGTCGCGTCGCCGCGCTCCCAGCCGTCGGACATCAGGACGACCACAGCGCCGCGGGCGGTGCCGCGCTGGCCCCACTGGTCGAGGAAGGCCTTGAGCAGCTCGCCGAGGCGGGTACCGCCACCGGCGTCGGGCAGCGCGGCCGCGACCGCAGCCATGGCGGTGTCGGGGTCGCGCATCGCCAGCTCACGGGTGACGCGGGTCAGCCGGGTGCCGAGCGCGAAGACCTCGGTCGGCGCCGAACCCCGCCGCGACGCGGCGTGGGACCCGGTTCCCCGCCGGGAGGCGGCGTGCGAGAAGCGCAGCAGCGCCTCGGCATAGCTCTCCATCGAGCCGCTCACGTCGACGAGCAGCACGACGCGGCGCGGCCGGGTGGCCGGCGCGCGGTGCCGCAGCCGCGCGGGCTCCCCGCCGGCCGACAGCCAGGCGCGCAGCGTGCGCGAGCCGTCGACCCGACCGCGGGTCGCGGGGCGCAGCCGACGGGTGGTGCGCCGCTCCCCCGGCAGCCGGAGCGCCGCCAGCAGCACGCGCAGCTGCTCCTTCTCGACGCTGGTCATCGCCCGGACGTCGCGGTGGCGCAGCTGCTCGACGCTGCTCGCCGCCGCGGTGGCGTTCTCCCTCTGCGGGCCGTCGGGGCCGTCCGGCTCGCCGGGGGCGTCGTCGGAGGCGACCAGCTGCAGCTGCGGGCGGCTGAGACGCTGCCGCCGAACCACCGACCCCGGTCGGTCCCCGAAGTACGCCGCGAAGACGTCGTCGAACCGGGCCAGCTCCTCCGACGAGCCGCACAGCGTCAGCCGCGACGCCCAGTAGACGTCGGCGCGACGGGTCGCGTCGAGCAGCGCGAGCGCGGCGATCGCGGCGTGCACCCGGTCGGTGGTGGCGGCCACCCCGGACGAGCGCAGCGTGGCCGCCAGACCGACCACGCTGTCGACGACGTCGTACGGCGCGGTCATCGTCAGCCGCCGAACATCGCCGTGGACAGCAGCTGGGTGACGTCGGTGCGCTTGGCGTGCAGCTGGTCCTCGCGGTACTTCAGGACCGCGCCCAGGGTCTTGGTCGCAAGGTCGGCGTCGAGCCGCTGCGCGCCCAGGGCGACCAGGGCCTGGGTCCAGTCGATGGACTCGGCGACGCCGGGCGGCTTGAGCAGGTCCTCGCCCCGCAGGACGGCGACCGCCCGGGCGACCTGGGCGGCCAGCTCGGCGGACGCCTCCGGCACGCGCGCCCGCACGATCTCGACCTCGCGGTCGAACTCCGGGTGCTCGACCCAGTGGTAGAGGCAGCGCCGCTTGAGCGCGTCGTGCACCTCGCGGGTGCGGTTGCTCGTCACCACGACGATCGGCGGCACCTCGGCGTGGACCGTGCCGAGCTCGGGGACCGTGACCGTGTAGTCCGACAGCACCTCGAGCAGGAACGCCTCGAACTCGTCGTCGGCGCGGTCGACCTCGTCGACGAGCAGCACCGACGGGCTGGTCTCGAGCGCCGCGAGCAGCGGCCGCGCCAGCAGGAAGCGCCGGCTGTAGACCTCCTGCTCGAGCCGGTCAGCGTCGGCGTTCCCCGACGCCTCGGCCGCCCGCAGGTGGAGCAGCTGGCGCGGGAAGTCCCAGTCGTAGAGCGCCTGCGAGGCGTCAATGCCCTCGTAGCACTGCAGGCGCAGGAGCTCGGCGCCCACGACCTGGGCGAGGGCGTGCGCGAGCGAGGTCTTGCCGACTCCCGCCTCGCCCTCCAGGAACAGCGGGCGGGGCAAGGCCAGCGCGAGATAGGCCGCGGTGGCCACGCCCTCGTCGGCGAAGTAGCCGGCACCGGCCAGGAGACGAGCGAGCCCGGCGGGGTCCTGCACCCCCTCGGGGAGCAGCCCCCGCCGGGCCGGGGAGGTGTTCGTCAGCTCGATAGCCCGGCGGCGGCAGCGACCGCGCGACCGGTCAGCACCTTGGCCAGGTGCTGGCGGTAGTCGGCCTTGGCACCGAGGTCGGACGGCGGGTTGGTGCCGTCGGCGGCGGACTGCGCCGCGGCGCGCACTGCCGCCAGGTCCGAGGCTCCGGACAGCGCCGACTCGACCGCGCTCGCCCGCACCGGCACCGAGCCCATGTTCGTCAGCCCGATCCGCGACTCGGCGACCGAGCCACCGTCCATGCGCACCGCCGCCGCGACGCCCACGATCGCCCAGGCCTGCGCCACCCGGTTGAACTTCTCGTAGCGGTAGCCCCAGGAGCCCTCGAGCTTCGGGATGCGGACCGCCGCGAGGATCTCGTCGGGCGACAGCGCCGTCTCGAGGTAGTCAAGGAAGAAGTCCTTGGCCGCGATGGTGCGCCGGCCACCAGGGCCCTCCGCGACGAGCTCGGCGTCGAGCGCGAGCGCCACGGCCGCGAGGTCGCCGGCCGGGTCGGCGTGGGCGAGCGCGCCGCCGAAGGTGCCGCGGTGACGGACCGCCGGGTCGGCGACGGTGGCCGTCGCCTCGGCGAGCAGCCCGGCGTACTGCTTGACCAGCGGGTCCTCCAGGACGTCGCTGTGCCGGGTCATGGCGCCGATGACGATGCTGGCACCGTCCTCGGAGACGCCGCGCAGCTCGTCGACCCGCCCGAGGTCGACCAGCACGGTCGGGAAGGCCAGCCGGAGCCGGAGCACCGGGATCAGGCTCTGGCCGCCGGCGAGGATCTTGGCGTCCTCGCCGGCCTCGCCGAGCGCGGTGATGGCCTCGGCGATCGAGGTCGGGGCCACGTAGTCGAACTGGGCCGGGATCACAGCGCCTCGCTCTCGGAAGAGGCGGCACCCGCGGTGCTGCCGGTGGAGGTGCCGCCGTAGGCGACCGTTCCGGCGACGGCGCGGTCGGCACCGTCTCCGTGCACGGCCCGCCACACCCGCTCCGGCGTGGCCGGCATCTGGATGTCGTTGATGCCGAAGGGCCGCAGCGCGTCGACGACCGCGTTGACCACGGCCGGGGTCGAGGCGATGGTGCCGGCCTCGCCGACGCCCTTGACGCCCAGCGGGTTGCTGGTCGCCGGGGTCTCGGTGCGCCCGGTGTCGAAGTGCGGCAGGTCCGGCGCCGCAGGCACGAGGTAGTCGACCAGCGAGCCGGTCGTCAGGTTGCCCTCGGCGTCGTAGACGGCCTCCTCGTAGAGCGCCTGCGCGATGCCCTGCGCGAGCCCGCCGTGGATCTGGCCCTCGACGATGACCGGGTTGACGATCTTGCCGATGTCGTCGACGCAGACGTACTTGCGGATCTTCGTGAACCCGGTCTCGGTGTCGATCTCCACCGCGCACAGGTGGGTGCCGTGCGGGTAGCTGAAGTTCTCCGGGTCGTAGACGTAGTCGCTGTCCAGGGACGGCTCCATGCCGTCGGGCAGGTTGTGCGCGGCGAAGGTCGCGAGCGCCACCTGCTGGATCGTCAGCGAGGCCTCCGGCGAGCCCTTGACGGTGAAGGTGCCCTTCTCGAACTCCACGTCGCCCTCGGCGGCCTCGAGCAGGTGGGCGGCGATCCGCTTGGCCTTCTCGAGCACCTTGCCGGTGGCCTTGTGGATCGCCACGCCGCCGACGACCAGCGAGCGCGAGCCGTAGGTGTCCATCCCCTTGGGGCTGGACTGGGTGTCGCCGGCGATGAGCTCGACGTCCTCGAACGGCACGCCGAGCGAGTCGGCGACGATCTGGCTCCACGCGGTGTGATGGCCCTGGCCGTGCGGCGTTGCGCCGGAGACGACCTCGACCTTGCCGGTCGGCAGCATCCGGATCGAGGCGGACTCCCAACCACCTGCGCCGTAGGACAGCGAGCCGAGGACGCGGGAGGGCGCCAGGCCGCACATCTCGGTGAACGTCGAGATGCCGATGCCGAGCTGGACCGGGTCCTTGCTCTCCCGGCGGCGGGCCTGCTCGGCCCGCAGCCCGGCCATGTCGAACATCTTCTCGGCCTTCTCGGTGGCGGCCTCGTAGTTGCCCGAGTCGTAGGTGAGCCCCGCGATCATGTCGTAGGGGAACTCCTCGTGCTTGATCCAGTTCTGCTTGCGCAGCTCCATCGGGTCGCGCCCCAGCTCGGCCGCCAGCTCGTCCATGATCCGCTCGATGGCAAAGGTCGCCTCGGGCCGGCCGGCGCCGCGGTAGGCGTCGGTGGGCGTCTTGGTCGTGAACACGCCGGTGCAGGTGAAGTGGTAGGCCTTCATCTTGTAGATCGCCGGGAACATGAACGCCCCGAGGACCGGCACGCCAGGCGTGATGAGCTGCAGGTAGGCGCCCATGTCGGCCAGCAGCTCGACCTTCAGGCCGAGGATCGTGCCGTCCTTGCTCGCGGCGATCTCGATGTCCTGGATCTGACCGCGGCCGTGCGTGGTGGCCTGGTAGTTCTCGCTGCGCGACTCGGTCCACTTGATCGGCCGGCCGAGCTTGCGGGCGACCACCAGGGCGAGGATCTCCTCGGCGTAGACGTTGAGCTTGGCACCGAAGCCGCCGCCGACGTCGGGGGCGACCACGCGGAGCTTGTGCTCCGGGATGCCGGTGGTCAGCGCCAGCATCACGCGCAGGATGTGCGGGATCTGGGTCGTGGAGTACATCGTGAACTCGTCGGCCGCGGCGATCGGTGCGACGACGACCCCGCGTGGCTCCATCGGGGTGGGCAACAGGCGCTGCTGGATGAAGCGGCGCTTGACGACGACCACGTCGTCGCCGGCGCCCGCCACCGTCTCGGCGTAGTCGGCGCCGGCGCCCGGGAAGTCGAACAGGAAGCACTTGTTGGTGCCGGCGCTCTCGTGCACGAGGGGGGCACCCTCGGCGAGCGCCTCCTCCATGTCGACGACCGCGGGCAGCTGGTCGTACTCGACGGCAATGGCCTCGAGGGCGTCGGCCGCGGCGTAGCGGTCGCGCGCGATCACGACGGCCACGCCGTCGCCGACGTAGCGCACCGCGTCGGTCGCGAGCGGCGTGTGCACCGGCGAGACCATGTCGGGGGTGACCGGCCAGGCGCACGGCATCGACGCGCCCATGACGTCGGCGAGGTCAGCGCCGCTGTAAGCCGCGATGACGCCGGGCATCTCGAGCGCCGCGCTCACGTCGACCGAGACGATCGTCGCGTGGGCCATCGGGCTGCGCAGGACCGCCATGTGCAGCAGCCCCGGCAGCGTGATGTTGTCGGTCCAGTTGGTCTGGCCGGTGACGAGCTTGGCGTCCTCCTTGCGGCGGCGCCCGCGCCCCAGCTCGCCGCCGGCGTACGGCTGCGAGAGGGCATCGGGGTGCTCGGCGATCTCCTGGGCGACCAGGCCCGCATCCAGCTGCTCGGTCATGCGGGCACCTCCTGCTTCTCGACGGGGGCGTCCTGGAAGGAGCCGGGGATGGGGCCGTCGCCGCGCAGCTCGGAGGCGGCGGACAGGACGGCCTTGACGATGTTCTGGTAGCCGGTGCAGCGGCAGAGGTTGCCCTCGATGCCGTGCCGGACCTCGTCCTCGGTGGGGTTCGGGTTGCGCTTGAGCAGGTCGACCGTCGCCATGATCATTCCCGGCGTGCAGTAGCCGCACTGCAGGCCGTGGTGCTCCTGGAACGCCTTCTGCACCGGGTGCCACTCGGCGCCCGCACCCTCGGCCCCGCCGGCCAGGCCCTGGATCGTGGTGATGTCGGCGCCGTCGGCCTGCACGGCCAGCACCGAGCAGCTCTTCACGCTGTCGCCGTCAATGAGGACGGTGCAGGAGCCGCAGTTCGAGGTGTCGCAGCCGATGGGCGTGCCGACGCGGCCGAGCCCTTCGCGCAGGTGGTGGGTCAGCAGCTTGCGGGGTTCGACCTCGTCCTCGTACTGG
>JBBSLB010000160.1:0-5908 GCA_038255675.1 Mycobacteriales bacterium | reverse complement strand
GATCGAGCACGACACGATGGGTGAGGTGCGGGTCCCGAAGGACGCGAAGTACCGCAGCCAGACCCAGCGGGCGGTCGAGAACTTCCCGGTGAGCGGGCAGCCGCTCGAGCGGGCCCACATCGCGGCGCTGGCCCGCATCAAGGCCGCTGCCGCCAAGGTCAACGCCGACCTCGGCGTGCTGCAGCCCGAGATGGCGACGGCAATCCAGGAGGCCGCCGCCGAGGTGGCCGACGGCCGCTGGGACGCGCACTTCCCCGTCGACGTCTTCCAGACCGGCTCGGGCACCTCGTCGAACATGAACACCAACGAGGTGCTGGCCACCCTGGCGACCGACAAGCTCGGCAGCCCGGTCCACCCCAACGACCACGTCAACGCGTCGCAGTCGTCCAACGACGTCTTCCCCTCCTCGATTCACATCGCCGCCACCTCCGCCGTCGTGAACGACCTCGTGCCCGCGCTGGAGCACCTGGCCGCCTCGCTGGAGCGCAAGCGCGACGAGCTCGCCACCGTCGTCAAGTCCGGCCGCACCCACCTCATGGACGCCACCCCGGTCACGCTCGGGCAGGAGTTCGGCGGCTACGCCGCCCAGGTCCGCTATGGCGTCGAGCGGCTGCACGCCTCGCTCCCCCGCCTGGCCGAGCTGCCGCTGGGCGGCACCGCGGTCGGCACCGGCATCAACACCCCGCCCGGCTTCAGCGCCGCCGTCATCGCCGAGGTCGCCGCCGCCACCGGTCTGCCGCTGACCGAGGCACGCGACCACTTCGAGGCGCAGGGCGCCCGGGACGGCCTGGTCGAGGCCTCCGGCCAGCTGCGCACGATCGCTGTCGGCCTGCACAAGATCTGCAACGACATCCGCTGGATGGGCTCGGGGCCGCGCGCCGGACTGGGCGAGATCTCGCTGCCCGACCTGCAGCCCGGCTCCTCGATCATGCCCGGCAAGGTGAACCCGGTCATCCCCGAGGCCACCCACATGGTCTGCGCGCAGGTCATCGGCAACGACGCCGCGATCGCCTTTGCCGGCGCCGCCGGCAACTTCGAGCTCAACGTCATGCTGCCGGTGATGGCCCGCAACCTGCTGGAGTCGATCCGCCTGCTGGCCAACATCTCCCGGCTGCTGGCCGACCGCACCGTCGACGGGATCGTCGCCGACGAGGAGCGCTGCCGCGAACTGGCCGAGTCCTCCCCGTCGATCGTCACGCCGCTCAACAAGTACATCGGCTACGAGAGCGCCGCCAAGGTCGCCAAGCAGGCGCTGAAGGAGAAGAAGACGATCCGCCAGGTCGTCGTCGAAGGCGGCTACGTCGAGAAGGGCGACCTCACCGAGACCCAGCTCGACGAGGCGCTCGACGTGCTGTCCATGACCCGCCCCGGGCTGTAGCGGCGTACGTCCTCGCGCTGCGGACCCGCAGCCCTCCGCTGCGACGATCTTCGCCTTGTGCCGCACGACTGGCCGGTACGAGGCCCCACAAGGCGAAGATCGCGCGAGCAGTGGGGGTGTCGCTAGAGGGGCAGGTCCTCCAGCATCTCGGTCACCAGCGCGGCGATCGGCGAGCGCTCGGAGCGCGTCAGCGTGATGTGGGCGAACAGCGGGTGGCCCTTGAGAGCCTCGATCACCGCGGCCACGCCGTCGTGCCGACCGACGCGCAGGTTGTCGCGCTGGGCGACGTCGTGGGTGAGGACGACCCGCGAGCCCTGACCCAGGCGGGACAGCACGGTGAGCAGCACGCCCCGCTCGAGCGACTGCGCCTCGTCGACGATGACGAAGGAGTCGTGCAGCGAGCGGCCGCGGATGTGGGTCAGCGGCAGCACCTCGAGCATGCCGCGGGCCATGACCTCCTCGACGACGGTCGGCTCGACCAGCGCGCCGAGGGTGTCGAAGACGGCCTGCGCCCAGGGGCCCATCTTCTCGGCGCTGTCGCCGGGCAGGTAGCCGAGGTCCTGGCCGCCCACGGCGTAGAGCGGGCGGAAGACGACGATCTTCTTGTGGGCCCGCCGCTCGAGCACCGACTCGAGCCCGGCGCACAGGGCGAGGGCCGACTTGCCGGTGCCCGCCCGCCCGCCGAGTGAGATGATCCCGACCTCGGGGTCGAGCAGCAGGTCGATCGCCACGCGCTGCTCGGCCGAGCGGCCGTGCACGCCGAAGGCGTCGCGGTCGCCGCGGACCAGCCGCACGCTCTTGTCGGGCGCCACCCGTCCCAGCCCGCTGCCGCGCTCGGACAGCAGCACCAGCCCGGTGTGGGTCGGCAGCTCGCGCGCCTGGTCGAGCTCGAGCCGCCCGTCGGCGTAGAGCAGGTCGAGCTCGCTCCCGGCGATCTCCAGCTCGGTCATCCCGGTCCAGCCGCTCGAGACGGCGAGCTCAGCGCGGTACTCCTGGGCCGTGAGCCCGATCGAGGCGGCCTTGACCCGCAGCGGCAGGTCCTTGGAGACGAGCACGACGTCGCAGCCCTCTGCGGCGAGGTTCGCCGCCACAGCGAGGATCCGGCTGTCGCCGTCCTCACCGCGGATCCCGGCCGGCAGCGTCGAGGTGTCGACGTGGTTGAGCTCGACCCGCAGCGTCCCGCCACCCATCGGCAGCGGCCGGTCCAGGCGGCCGTGCGCGATGCGCAGGTCGTCGAGCAGCCGCAGCGCCTGCCGGGCGAACCAGCCCAGCTCCGGGTGGTCGCGCTTGCCCTCCAGCTCGCTGATGACGACGAGCGGCAGGACCACCTCGTGCTCGGCGAAGCGGGCCATGGCACCCGGGTCGGAGAGCAGGACGGAGGTGTCGAGGACGAAGGTCTTCACGAAGAGCTCCCGGCGCGCCTGCCTGCTGGGTCCGGGACCGGGCCGCGGGGCCGGGCGCCGGCCCCTTCCCACGCAGGTGCGCGCATCGGGCCTCCCGAGCGGCCGACGGTCTGCCTTCCGCTGGGCAGGACGGTAGGACGCGCCCGACCACGTGGGCCCGCGACACGCGGTGCCGTCGGGTGAACTCCGATCAACCGTCAGGTGGCGGACAGCGAGGCGCGCAGACCGGCCGGCGTGAGCTGCTGGTCCAGCAGCCGGCCGAAGCGCGGCCCCACCTCGCCGGCGGCGAGCCACGCCCGCAGCAGCCGCTCGCCCTCGACGTAGGTGGTGATGTACGCCCGCCACAGCGGGTCGGTGAGGAAGGCCAGGGTCTTGCGCGCCCGCTCCGGCGAGAGCAGCGCCCACCGCGACAGGTACGCCGAGACCTCCTCGTGCGACCGGTTGCGGTCGTGCAGCAGCAGGGCGGCGTCCTGCCTGACCGCACCCAGAGCCGCTGTGGCACAGGCGACTTGCTGTCCTCGCTCACCGTCGTACGCGATGCCGAGGTCGGCGTAGAGCTCGGTCGCGACCGGACCCCAGTCGTCCAGGCCGAGGCCGGTCAGCCCGAGGTCAGCCAGCCCTTCGGCGAGGACGTTCTCCGGGGTGTTCACCAGCCAGAGGTCCAGCTCGGGCAGCGCCGCCAGGCGGGCCTGCTTGCGGCAGCGCTCGGTGTGGTGGCCCGGGTAGCTCTCGTGCGCGACCAACGCGGGCAGCGCGCCGAGCCCTACCGGCAGGTCGGCGTTGATGGCGACGGTGCTGCGGAAGCGACCCTCGTAGTAGTTGAAGCCGGCCCACGGCCGGTCGGTGACGATCTCGTACGCCACCGCCTCCTCGTCGGGCAGCGGGAATTCGGCCCGGGTCCGCTCGCGCAGCAGCGAGGACCAGGCCCGCACCGCCTCGGGCAGCCGATCAGGCGGGACGCAGGCCCGGTCGCGATACGCGGTGTAGCGCTCGAGCAGGGGGCCGTCGCCAGGCAGCAGGTCGTCAAGCACGCGGTGCGCCGCTTCGTACGTCGAGGGGTCGCCAGCAGCCGGCTCCACCTGGAACCACGCGCGCACCGACGCCAGGTAGGGCACCGGTTCCCCGGCCAGCACCCGCCCGCTCATCTCCAGCCCGGTCAGCTGGCCGGCGAGGAACGCCTCGCGCTCCGGCGCCAGCCCCGCCGACGGCAGCTCGGCCAGCAGCTCACGGGCCCGCGCGGCCAACGCGGACGGGGACGGCGCAGGCCCGCTCTCCACCTCTGCGCGCAGCGCGGCCGGACCGGTCCACGCGTCCACGAAGCCGCGGGCCAGCCGGTCGAACGCCAGGCCGAGCCGGACGTAGGACCCCGGGAGGTCCGCCGTCACGTGCCGAAGCGGCGCTGACGGGCGGCGTACGCACGCAGGGCGCGCAGGAAGTCCACCCGGCGAAAGTCGGGCCAGTAGGCCTCGCAGAACCAGAACTCGCTGTGTGCGCTCTGCCAGAGCAGGAAGCCGGACAGCCGCTGCTCGCCGCTGGTCCGGATGACGAGGTCCGGGTCAGGCTGCCCGCGCGTGTACATGTGCTCGGAGATGTGCTCGACGTCGAGCAGGTCGGCCACCTCCTCAAGCGACCGGCCGGCGGCGGCGTGGGCGTGCAGCAGGGACCGGACGGCATCGGCGATCTCGCGCCGGCCGCCGTAGCCGACGGCGATGTTCACCTTGGCGCCCGGGCGGCCCTCGGTGCCGGCCGCGGCCTCCTTCAGCACCCGCGCGGTCTCGGCCGGCAGCAGGTCCAGCGCGCCGACGATGCGCAGCGTCCAGTTGCGGCCGGGGGCGGCCAGGTCGGTGACGACACCCTCGATGATGCGCAGCAGGGGCGCGAGCTCAGCCTCCGGCCGGCTGAGGTTGTCGGTCGACAGCAGCCACAGCGTGACGACCTCGACGCCGGCCTGGTCGCACCAGCCGAGCAGGTCGACGATCTTGCGGGCGCCGGCGCGGTGGCCCTGGTTGGGGTCGGTGATGCCGAGCTCCTTGGCCCAGCGCCGGTTACCGTCGACGATGACGCCGACGTGCCGAGGCACGGCCGCTCCGCTGCGCGCCAGCGAGCGGGCCAACCGTCGCTCGTACACGCCGTAGGCGAGATCCAGCAAGCCCAACGCCGCCTCCGTCCCCGTGCTCCGACCCCGGGCGAACAGTATCCGCCCGCAGCCGGATCGAGCCGGGAGGTCCTACGGAGCAGGCTAGGCCTGCTCGAGCCGCTCGACGAGCGCGGCGTGCTCGTCGGTGATCGCCTGCGGCAGGCGATCACCGAACTGGCCGAAGTAGTCCGGCATCAGCGCGGCCTCCTTCTTCCAGACGTCGGTGTCGACCGAGAGAAGCAGGTCGAGGTCCTGCTCCGGCAGGTCGAGCCCGTCGAGGTCGAGGGCGGCGCGGGTCGGCAGCACGCCGATCGGCGTCTCGTGGCCCTCAGCCTTGCCGTCGATGCGCTCGACGATCCACTTCAGGACGCGGCTGTTCTCACCGAACCCAGGCCACAGCCACTTGCCGTCGTCGTCCTTGCGGAACCAGTTGACGTAGTAGATCTTCGGCAGCTTGTCGGCGGTGGTGGCCTGGCCGACCTCGAGCCAGTGGGCGAAGTAGTCACCCATGTTGTAGCCGCAGAACGGCAGCATGGCGAAGGGGTCACGGCGCAGCTTGCCGACGGCGCCGGCCGCTGCGGCGGTGGTCTCGGAGGAGACCGAGGCACCCAGGAAGGTGCCGTGCTGCCAGTCGAAGGCCTCGGTCACCAGCGGCACCGCGGTGGCCCGGCGGCCGCCGAACAGGATCGCGCTGATCGGGACGCCCTTGGGGTCCTCCCACTCCGGTGCAATGGTCGGGCACTGGCCGGCAGGGGTGGTGAAGCGGCTGTTCGGGTGGGCGGCCGGGGTGCCGGACTCGGGCGTCCAGCGGTTGCCCTTCCAGTCGGTCAGGCCGGCCGGCGGCTGCTCGGTCAAACCCTCCCACCACACGTCCCCGTCGTCGGTCAGGGCGACGTTGGTGAAGATGCTGTTGCCAGTGAAGGTCTGCACGGCGTTGGCGTTGGTGTCCTCGCCGGTGCCGGGCGCGACGCCGAAGAAGCCGGCCTCGGG
>JBBSLB010000159.1:0-5931 GCA_038255675.1 Mycobacteriales bacterium | reverse complement strand
GATCTCGCCGCGGCGCATCAGCTGAGTCCGTCGCCGACGACCGACTCCCACACATCGTCATCCGGGCCCGCGGCCCACTCTGTCCACGCCTGCTCGTAGGCAGGTCCGAGCTGCGTCGCACGCAGGAGTCGTACGGCCTTGTGTACCGCCGCATCCGTGGCGCCAGATCCGCTGCCCGGCCGCTGACGGGGGCTCACACCAGGAGCTGGAACCCCTCGCGCGCGGCAGCCTCGTTCAGGGAGGCGTCGAAGCACAGGAAGCCGTCGACCTGCGGGTCGGCCTCGCGGGCCGCTCCAGCGCAGGCCAGCTGCACCCCGTCGTAGGCACGCAGTCCGTGTCCGGCCACCAGCGCCGCCGCGCGCTCGAGCACCTGTCCGTGCACCGCCACCGGGACGAAGGGGCCGGCCGGCTCGTGCCAGTCGGCCGCGAACTCCGAGGCCAGCAGGCCCGCATCCTGGGCAGACAGCTCGCCTGTCCGGTGCTTGCGCCACAGGGCGGCCGGGACCTCGACGCGCGCAAGGCTCGAGACGACGACAGGCCCGACCCTTCGCACCAGCGCGGCGCCCGGCTCGTCGGCGTAGAGCTTGACCAGGGCGGAGGAGTCGGCGAAGACCATCAACGACGCTCATCGCTGACGAGATCCGACAGCTGCCGGCCGGTCCCGGCTCTTACCCTGGCTGCCGCAACCCGATTCGCAGCTGGCCGGCGGGGCGCCTGGTCGGACAGCGCCTCGAGCAGACCCGCCCGGGCCAGCCGCTCCCGCACCTGCCCCGCCTCGTCGGCGGCGTACGCGGGGTCAGTGGCAGCAGCCATCACCGTCGTCACCCAGTCGTTCAAGCTCCGGCCGCGACGCTGCGCGTGGCGCCGCACCTGCTCGAGGAGCTCGTCGGAGACCCGCCACGTCATCTGCGCCACGCCTGCATGCTAGCAGGCAGGCAGGCATTCAGTCGTCTTCTCCGGTGCGCCGCCCTGCGACCTACTGCTGCTCGGCCTCGGCCGGCCAGCATGCGAGCAAGGACTCCACCACCTGCTCCTCGTGCACCGCAACGCCGCGCTCAGCCATGATCTGCGCCAGCTGCGGGTCCCAGGGAGTGGCCGCCGGGCGTCCGGTCAACGCCCCGCCACCGGGCGCGGCGAGGTAGGCCTCGACCGTCATCCGCCAGGGACGAACACCCTGCCGCTCGACCAGCCAGCTGCAGATCTCCACGCCGCGCCAGTCCAGGTCGCCGTGGTAGCTCAACGGTGTGTCAAGGCGCGTCAGCAGGTCGAGCGCCACGTGCGCGGGCCAACCCGCCGTGCACACCACCGCGAAGTCCCCGCCGTGGCGCAGCGCGAAAGCCTCCAGGACCGAGGGGTTCTCGACGACGAGCACCGGTCCGTGGACGTGGACGTCGCGCCGCTGAAGGTCCCACGGCGTGAGGTGCACCGGGTCGCCGCGGTCGGCAGCCTCCACGAGCGGTCCGCCAGCGCGCGGCCGGAGCCCCAGCGTGAGCACGCTGGTGGACACGTTGTCCGCCTGCACACCGACGCTCTCCCACACCGCGCGCCGCTCGGCGGCTGTGGCCGGCAGCACGCCGGCGTTGACGCCACGCAGGACGACGGCAGCGAGCGGTTGCCCGTCGTCGAGGGCGTGCGCGTCGCCGGTGACCGCGGCCGCGAGGTGGGTGCGCAGCCTGGACGGACCCGGCAGCTGGGCACGGACCTCGACCGCGTGCTGCGCCACCTGCTCGGCATCGGCAAGCCGGCTCAGCACCCCGCTGCTGCGTACCGCGGCTGCCCAGTCCTGGTCCACCGCGGCCAGGATCGCCAGCGGCTCCGCGCGTGCTGCTCGCTCAGCCGCCCGGTCCCGCAACGGCCCCGTGAGCGACTCCACCACCTCGACCAGCGGTCGACCGAGCCGCTGGTCCAGCTCGAGGAGCACCACGCGCACGTCGCCGGTGACCGGCCTGCCCAGCACCGGCCGCAGCGCGTGCCGCGTCTCGCGGGACAGGCCGGTCAGGCGGGTCGTGCGGTTGCCCCTCTCGAGCGGGCCCCGCAGCTGCTGCCACACCGGGAGCAGCGCCGCGTCGTGCAGCCACGCCGGCAGGCTCACCCGATGCCTTCGAGCGTCGAGCCGTCCCAGTGGTAGCGGTACTGCGCGATGCCCCTCTCGCCCGGCGCTCGCAGCGCCTCGTAGACCGCCAACGACGGGACGTTCTCGTGATCGCCCCACAGCCGTTCGCTGGTCAGGACGAAGTCGAGGTCGAGGTCGACGAGCAGCCCGAACAGCAGCGGGTGGGTCCGTACGTCGATCTTGGGGAACGCGTCGTCGAGCAGGATGAGCCGCGGTGCGTGCGGCGCCGCGCCGGCGACCGAGGTGAAGTGCGCTGCGGCAGCGGCGAACAGCGGCAGGTAGCAGACGACCTTCTGCTCCCCCTGCGAGAGCGGTGTGCGCCGGGTGAGCGTGGTCCAGGTGTCCACCCCGGGACGGTGCAGCCGCACGGTGAAGACCGACCAGCGGCGGTAGTCCAGCGCCCGGCCGAGGTGCGCGGCGTAGCCCTGCTCCGGGTCGGCCGCGCGCTGCAGCTCGATCAGAGCACTGAGGGCGTCTCGCAGCCGGGTGCTCTCCTCCGGGGCGAGTGAGCCGCGGGGCCGCCCCAGCAGCTCGACCGCAGCGCGCACCTCCTCACCGACGTCGTTGCGCAGCGCCCAGTCCAGGCGTACGCGGATGCCCTGCGAGGTACGCACATCGGCGAGGAGCTCGTTCATGCCGTGCACCAGGTCCTCGGCCTCGGCGCGCCGGGCGCGCACCGCGTCTCCCAGCTCACCGAGCAGGTGCTCCTCGAACAGGGTCCGCTCGCGCTCCGTGAGCAGCTCCCGCTCCCGCGCGACCTCGGCGGCGAGGCGCTCCGCCACCACCGACAACGGCTGCTCGGCGCCGGTGTGGTCGCGGGCGAGCACGGCGAGCTCGTCACCGACCGCGACGACCCGAGGCTCCTGGTCGGCAGCCGGACCGGCCGCCAGGGAGCTGATGTCGCGGTAGACCGCGTTGACGTCTGCTGGTGCCGCAGCGGGAACCGCCGCCCACTCACCGAGCAGGTGCACGGCCGCGCGCGGCAGCGCGTCGTTCTGCAGCAGGCTCAGACCGTCCCGCTCCGGCTCTGACAGCTCGCGCCCGAGCGCCGCCGTGAGCAGCCCCGGCACCTCGCGCAGCGCGGCTAACGCAGCCACCGCCTGCGCGAGCAGCGGAGCCGCGTCGCGCAGCCGCTGCTCGGCCACCCCGAGCTGCCCCGCCGCCTCCCCCCGTCCACCGGTCAGCGACAGCACCTGCGCGCTTGCCTGCTCCCGGTCACGCGCGGCGGATCGCTGAGCGGCCTGTGCCTCGGCCAGCTCCCGCTGCATCCGCTGGACGTCGGCGCCCAGCGTCTCGAGCAGGACCCGGTGCTCCTCCGCAGCCTGCGCGGCGGCGCGACCGGCGTCGTTCGCCTGGGCCTGCGAACGCTGCGCCTCCTCCGCATCGCGGTCCGCCCCCTCGCTGTCCTCCTCGAGCCGGCGCGCCAGGGTGAGCAGCCGGGCCGACTCGGCGGTCAGCGCCTCCAGCCGGAGCTCGACGGCACCCAGCGCGTCGGCGCGAGCCTGCAGCGCGTCGCGCGTGCCGGGCAGGTCGTACTGGCTGCAGAGGCGGTCGAGCTCGGCGACCACCCGACCGAGCTCGGCGGTCGCGGCCGCGAGCTGCTCAGCCGTGCGGGTGGCATCGGCCTGGGCCCGATCACGCTCGGTCTCGCGCTCCTCCCGACGGACCTGCGCCTCGCGCAGCGGCCCGGCGGGCGGCAGCTCGTCGAGCCAGTGCCGGAGGGTGGCCTGCGACGCGGCAGCCGCCTGCTCGACCAGCTCGGCCGCCTGCCGCTCCTGCTCCGCGGCCGCCTGCTGCGCCGCCACCTCTGCCAACTGCCGCTCGCGCTCGGCCTGCCGCGCAGCGCTGCCGAGGTACTGCGCGACCGGCTTGGCCGCGCGACCGGACAGCGGCCCCAACCGCCACGAGCCGTCCCGCCCGATCGCCGCCGGGCCGACTCCCTCATCGACGGAGTCCAGCAGCGCGATCGAGCTCAGTACGCGCTCGACGACCTCGCGACTCACCGCGCTGTCCTCGGGGACGTCCGCCGCGAGCGCGTCGGCCAACGTCGGCCCCGCCACGGGATTCACGCTCAGCAGCGTGTCGTCCGCGGCCCGCCATGCGCCGTCGGCGAGCACCTGCGCGTCGAGCATCCCCGACGCCTGCAGTGCGGCCTCGAGAGGCGCAGCCTGCACGTCGTCGCGCGCATCGACGAGCCGCCACAGCGGGGCGCCCGTCGCCGCGTCGCGGTCCGGGCGGGGCAGGACGGGCGCCGGTGGCAACGGGTCGCGGACCGCGGCCACGGCGGCCTGCCTCAGGGTGAGCTCCCCCAGCAGACGCTCGGCGGCGACCCGCGCGGCCGCGGCAGCCGCCCCCTGCTCCCGGTGCTGCTCGAGCACGGGCGCAGCGCCGGCGCGCGCCGACACGGCGAGGTCGGCATCAGCCTGCACCGAGGCCGTCGGCACCTGCAGCCCGAGCGACGGCTGCTCGGCGACCCACCTCGCGGCGGCCTGCTGCCACTGCCGCGCGCGCTCGTCCGTCTCCCGAACGGCATCCGCCAGCCGGCCCTGTGCGATCTCCTCGCGACGCTCGGCCTCAGCCGCACGCCCGGCGGCGGCGTCCCGTGCAACGGTTCGGGTCTCGACCGCCTGCAGGGCCGCGCGCACGACGCCGACAGCGGCCCGGGCCGCGGTGACCGAACGCCGCGCGGCCGGCACCCCGCGCTCCAACGCCTCGGCCAGCGCCACGGGCTCGCTCGCCGAGGGCAGACCGTCGTCGATCGCGCACGCGTGCAGGGCCTGCTGGACGTCCGCGGCGCCGCCGGTGAGCCGTGCGCCCGCTTTTCCCAGCTCGGCACGCCCGTGCTCGACCCGCGCCAGGCTGTCCTGCCCGCGGACCCGCGCGCGCTCGGCGTCGGCAACAGCCCGGCTGGCAGCGTGTGCGAGATCCTCGGCGCGGCGCTGCTTCTCGCGCAGCAGGTGCTGGCTGCGGGCCAGCGGCCCGTCCTCGAGGACGCGGACCCGGGCCCGTGCCTGGTCGGAGGCGCCCTCGGCCCGCTCCTGCTCCTTCTTGGCGGCCGCCAGCTCAGCGACCACCGCGTCGAGGGCGGCCCGCTGCTGGGTGACCGCCCGAGCCCGGACGGCCCGCTCGCGCTCGATCTCCCGGGCAGCGGTCGCGCGTTCACCCAGGACACCGGCCGCATAGCGCGCGTAGAGCGCGGCGGACGAGGCGACGGCGGCTGCGGCGGCAGCCATCCGCTCGACCCGCTCGCCGTGCTCGGTCAGGTCGTCCAGCGCCTCGCCCACCTGGCGTACGGCGTCCTGGTCGAGCGCCGGCAGCGCCTCGTCGAGCATCTCGACCAGCCGCCGCGGGTCGAGGTCCTCACCGACCTGCGGCTGGCGCAACCAGTAGAGCAACCGGAGCAGGTCGTCGTAGGCGTGCGGCTCCAGGCCGAACAGCAGCCGCCCGACGTGCTCCTTGTACGCCCGCGGCGCGTCGAAGCTGACGCCGCCCAGCTCGGCGACCCGCTCGCGACAGCGCGGCGCCGACAACGGCGTGCCGTCCGGCTCGGTCAGGTCCGGCGCCGACGTCGGGACGGTGAACTGCCAGGTCGTCACCGTCCGCGCGCTGGCGGAGTGCCGGATGCCGATGCCGCAGGTGAGGACGGAGCTCTCCCCGTCGTCGTCGACGCGGGCCAACTCCACCCACAGGTAGCCGGTGCGGGTGCCACCGCCGGTCGCGCCGTCGGTCATCAGCCACAGCAGCTGGCTGCCCTGGCGTCCGGTGGCGGTCATCCGCGCCTTGTCCCCGTCGAGCACGAAGGGCAGCAGCATCTCGAG
>JBBSLB010000158.1:0-5981 GCA_038255675.1 Mycobacteriales bacterium | reverse complement strand
GACGTCTTCCAGACGCTGCTCATCGGCAGCGGCGACGTCGAGAAGGTGCTTCGCGACCACCGCGTCGCCGCCGCGACCCTCACGGGCAGCGGCCCGGCCGGCCAGTCCGTCGCCGCCATCGCCGGTGACGCGCTCAAGCCCACGGTCCTCGAGCTCGGCGGTAGCGACCCCTTCGTCGTCATGCCCTCGGCCGACCTCGAGAAGGCCGCGCAGGTGGCTGCGACCGCGCGCTGCCAGAACAACGGCCAGAGCTGCATCGCCGCCAAGCGCTTCATCGTCCATGCCGACGTCGCGGAGCGCTTCCAGTCGCTGTTCGCCGACGCACTGGCAGCTCTGACGCTCGGCGACCCGACCGACGACGCCACCGACGTCGGCCCGCTCGCGACCGAGCAGGGCCGCGTCGACGTGGAGGAGCTCGTCGAGGACGCCGTGAGCAAGGGCGCGACCGTCGTCGTCGGCGGCATCCGCCCCGACGGACCGGGCTGGTACTACCCGCCGACGCTGCTCACCGGCATCACCCCCGAGATGCGGATGTTCCGCGAGGAGGTCTTCGGGCCCGTCGCGCAGCTGCACGTCGTCGAGGACATCGACGCAGCGCTGGAGCTGGCCAACGACAGCGACTTCGGCCTCGGCAGCAACGCCTGGACCAACGACCCGGCCGAGCAGGAGCGCTTCGCCCGTGACCTCGAGGCCGGGATGGTCTTCATCAACGGCATGACCGCGAGCTACCCGGAGCTGCCGTTCGGCGGCATCAAGACCTCCGGCTACGGCCGCGAGCTGGCCGACCTCGGGATGAAGGAGTTCTGCAACGCCAAGACGGTCTGGGTGGGCGAGAGCGCCGTGGGCGACATCAGCAGCTCCGAGTAGCGGGTGGAGCGGCTCTCGCTGCGCACCGCCCGCCGGATCGCTTTGGCAGCGCAGGGCTTCGCCGACCCGCGTCCGACGGGATCCGTTGATCGGCGGCACCTCAAGCGGGTCGTCGGCCACACCGGGCTGCTCCAGGTCGACAGCGTCAACGTCTTCGAGCGGGCCCACCACCTGCCGCTCTTCAGCCGCCTCGGGCCCTATGACCGTGAGCTGCTCCCGCGCGCGGCCTACCGGCACCGCGACCTGTTCGAGTACTGGGGGCACGAGGCCTCGCTCCTCCCTGTAGCGACGCACCCACTGCTGCGCTGGCGGATGGAGCAGGCCGCACGGCTCGAGCTCGGCTGGGGTCACGTGACGCGCGTGGCCCGCGAGCGTCCCGACGTGGTCACCGCCGTCCTGCAGCGCATCACCGACTGCGGCGCCGCGACGGCAGGCGAGCTGCACGCCGAGCTCGACGGCGGTGCACGGCGGGCCGGCCCCTGGTGGGACTGGTCGCTCGCAAAAGCCGCACTGGAGCACCTGTTCTGGTCAGGACGGGTCACGACCGCGACCCGGCGCGGCTTCACCCGCGTCTACGACCTGTCCGAACGGGTGCTGCCCGCGGCCGTTCTCGACCTGCCGACGCCGACGCCGGCGGACGCCCAGCGCGAGCTGGTCCGCCTCGCCGCCCGCTCGCACGGTGTCGCCACCGAGGCCGACCTGCGTGACTACTACCGGCTCAAGCCGGACCAGACTCGTCGCGCCGTAGCCGATCTCGTCGAGTCGGGTGATCTGCTTCCCGTCGTGGTCGACGGCTGGCGGAGTCCGGCCTACGTGTCCGCCGGCGCGCGCGTCCCACGCCGGGTGCGGGCGACCGCGCTGCTGTCGCCGTTCGACCCGATGGTCTGGTTCCGCGACCGGACCGCCCGGTTGTTCGGCTTCGACTATCGCATCGAGATCTACGTGCCGGCGGCGAAGCGGGTGCACGGCTACTACGTGCTGCCCTTCCTGCACGACGAGGCGCTGCGGGCACGGGTCGACCTCAAGTCCGACAGGCAGGCCGGCGTCCTGCGCGTTCTCGCCTCGTGGCTCGAGCCGGGCAGCGATCCCGGCGACACCGCCGTGGCCCTCGCCGCCCAGCTGCAGGAAGCGGCTGCCTGGCAGGGCCTGTCCGGTGTCGTGGTCGAGCCACGCGGTGACCTGGCGCCCACCCTGGCCGCCACCTTGGCGGCTGCTGTGACCTGAGGCACGTGTCGTGGCAGGCTGCGCCGCATGACCTGGGACTACGTGGTGGTGGGTGCCGGCTCGGCCGGCTGCGTGCTGGCGGCCCGGCTGACCGAGGACCCCTCGGTGAGCGTGTTGCTGCTCGAGGCGGGGGACCGCGACACCGCGCGCGAGATCGGTGTCCCCGCAGCCTTCTCCAAGCTCTTCAAGACCCGGCACGACTGGGACTACACGACCGAGTCCGAGGCCGGCTGTGACGACCGCGCGATGTACTGGCCCCGCGGCAAGGTCCTCGGCGGCTCGTCCTCCATCAACGCGATGATCTACATCCGCGGCGCGCGGGTCGACTACGACGCCTGGCGCGACGCCGGGTGCGAGGGCTGGGGCTTTGACGACGTCCTGCCGTACTTCACCCGTTCCGAGGACAACTCCCGCGGCGCCGACGCCTTCCACGGAGCAGGCGGCCCGCTGCGTGTCGAGGACCTGCGCTCGCCCAGCCCGCTGAGCGCCGACTACCTCGACGCGTGCGCGCAGGCAGGTCTGGACCGCAACGACGACTTCAACGGAGCGATCCAGGAAGGGGTCGGCCACTACCAGGTCACCCAGCGCAAGGGGGTGCGCGCCAGCACCGCCTCGGCCTTTCTCGCGCCCGCCCGCAAGCGGCCGAATCTCGAGGTGCGCACCTTCGCGCAGGCCACCCGCGTCGTCATCGAGGGCGGCCGCGCCGTCGGGGTGGAGGCCGACCTGGGCGGCCGGCGCGAGGTCTTCCGCGCGGCCCGCGAGGTCGTGCTGTGCGGCGGCGCGGTCAACACCCCGCAGCTGCTGCTCCTGTCGGGGATCGGCCCGGCCGACGAGCTGCGAGCGCTCGGCATCGACGTCGTCGTCGACGCGCCGAACGTCGGCCGCGGTCTTCAGGACCACCTCGCGACCGTCGCGGCGTATGACGCAAACGCGCCGATCACCTACTTCGACGCCGACAAGAGCATCAAGGCGATCGCCCGATACGTGCTCCAGAAGAGGGGTCCGTTCAGCTCGAATGTCGCCGAGGCAGGCGGTTTCGTGCGCACCCGCTCCGACCTGCCCGGTCCGGACCTGCAGCTGCTGTTCGCGCCGGCCATGTTCGTCGAGCACGGGCAGGTCGATGCACCGGGCCACGGCTTCTCACTCGGCCCGTACCTGCTCACCCCACAGAGTCGGGGCAGCATCACGCTGCGCAGCAAGAACCCGCTGGCCAAGCCGGTCGTGCGCGCCAACTACCTCAGCGAGCCGGCCGATCTCGACGTGCTCGTCGAGGGTCTCAAGCTCACACTCGACATCGCCTCGCGCGCCCCGCTGCGTCAGCACAGCAGCGGGCGCTACCTGCCGTCCGCCGGGGCCGACGACGACGCGTCGCTGCGCGCGCACGTCCGCGCCCACTCCGAGACGATCTACCACCCCACCAGCACGGCGGCGATGGGCGCGTCCGACGACGCGGTCTGCGACCCGCAGCTGCGGGTGCGCGGGGTCGCGGGGCTGCGGGTGGTCGATGCTTCGGTCCTGCCGGACGTCCCGCGCGGCAACACCAACGCCCCGGTCATCATGGTTGCGGAGAAGGCGGCCGACCTGCTGCGTGCGGTCCCAGCCCCGCCACGTCAGCGCACCGGCTCCACGGCTCCCGCCCGGACCCGGGCCTGAACGACGACGCGGGCCGCCCGCAGCAGTGCTGCGGGCGGCCCGGTCGTGCGGGACGAGCTAGTCGTCCCAGGGTCCAAAGTCGTTCACGACTGTCCTTTCCCTGCACCGTCGTCACGCGCCCTCTGGCGCGGGGAGTGGTGCGTCCTGTGAAGGGCGCTCCCAGCGGGAGCCTGCGCCCAGTGACCGGGCGTCGTACGCCACGGGCAGCCGCAAGGCGGGCTGCTGCGAGGTACAGCGCTGCTTCACCCCTCGGCATTCCCGCCCGACTCCTGGAGCCCCGCGCATGAGCGACGCCGCAGACCTCACTCTCGTCGACCTGCTGCCCCGCCTGCAGGACCGGTCGCTGTCGGCCTGCGAGCTGCTCGCGGACTGCCTGGCCCGGGTCGAGCGCTACGAGCCGGCGGTGCGCGCGTTCGTCACGCTCACCCCTGAGCTCGCCGAGGCCGCGGCCGTTGCGGCCGACGAGGCCCGCGCTGCAGGCCGGCCGGTGGGCCCGCTGGCGGGGGTGCCGGTGGCCGTCAAGGACCTTTACCTCACTCGCGGTGTGCCGACGACCGGCTCCAGCCGTGTCCTGGAGGGGTACGACCCCGGTGTCGACGCCGAGGTCTGGGTCCGCCTGCGCGACGCCGGCGCCGGCCTGCTCGGCAAGACGACGCTGCACGAGTTCGCCTACGGCACAGGCTCTCACCCGACCCGCAACCCCTGGGACCTGTCGCGCACGCCGGGCGGGTCCTCCGGCGGCTCGGGCGCCGCGCTCGCCGCCCGGATGGTGCCGGTGGCGACCGGCAGTGACACCGGCGGCTCGCTGCGCATCCCCGCCGCGGCGTGCGGCCTGTCCAGTCTGCGCGCGACCGCCGGACGGGTGTCGGCCTACGGCGCGCTCCCGCTGTCGCACTCGCTCGATGCGACCGGGCCGATGGCCCGGCGGATGCGCGACGTCAGCCTGCTGCTGCGGCTGCTCGCCGGCTACGACCCGCGCGACCCGCACTCGCTCGACGAACCGGTTCCGGACTACCCGGACGAGGGGCCGCAGGACCTGCGGGGGGTGCGGATCGGCCTGCCCAGCAGCTTCTTCTGGGACGACGTCGACGAGCAGATCGCGGTTGGCTGCCGGGCCGGGCTGCAGCGGCTCGTCGACCGCGGCGTGGTCCTCGTGGACGTCGAGCCGCCGCCCCAGACCCCTGATGTGCTCGCCGTGCCCGGCGCCTACGGCCACACGATGGGTCCCGAGGCGCTGGCCCACCACGCCGCGTGGCTCGCCGACCGCGAGGAGCTCTACGGCGAGGGGATCCGGCACCGCTTCGCCGAGGCGCGACAGACCACGCCCGAGCAGTACGAGCAGGCGCAGCGTGACCGGGTGCGCTGGCGGGCCGACTGGCGCGCGATCTTCGCGGCCGCGCGGCTCGACGCGATGGCGCACCCGACGATCCCGCAGCCGCCGCCGGTGCAGCCCGACGAGGGCCGGGGCGTCGGCCCGACCATCGCGCTGGCCAAGGCCTGGCCGCTGGCCGGGTTCCCGGCGCTGTCGGTGCCGACCGGTGTCGACGACCGCGGCCTGCCGGTCGGCCTGCAGCTGGCCGGTCTGCCCGAGCAGGAGGCGGCCCTGGTCGGGCTCGGCCTCACGCTCGACGAGGACGTCCGGCTCTGGGAGCTCCCCGCGCCGCTGTAGGCCCGATGGCGCTGGACGGTGGGCGCCCCGGATATCCACTGGGACGCAGCGGGCGTCCGTGGCAGCCTGGCCGCCGTGGAGGTACGGGAAGTCGATCCGCGGGACGACGCGGCCGTGGCAGCGTGGTTCGCGGTGATCGATGCCTGGCAACGCGCGGGACGCCCCGACGAGCCCGGCTGGCTGCTGCACGAGCAGGCCGCGATCCTGCGACTGGGCGCGCAGCCCGACGCGGACGAGCGCCGTGTCGGGCTGATCGCCCTGGAGGACGGCCAGGTGCTGGCGGCCGCCCGCCTCGACCTGCCGGTCGCGGACAACACCCACCTCGCCGACGTCCTGCTCGTCGCTCACCCCGACTACCGGCGCCGCGGGGCCGGCCGCGCGCTCGTGCAGGAGGTCGAGCGGCGTGCCCGCGCGGCGGACCGCACCACGCTCACGGCCTCCAGTGACGAGCTGCCCGGCGAGCAGGGCCGGTCGGCCAGCCGGGGGTTCGGCCCGGCACTCGGCTTCGTCGCCATGCAGGTGGAGGTGCGGCGCGACATCGCGCTCCCGCTGGACTCGGTCGTCGTGG
>JBBSLB010000157.1:0-6061 GCA_038255675.1 Mycobacteriales bacterium | reverse complement strand
TGGCGCACCCCCACCGGGCTGCTGGCCGGTGTCTGCACCGGGCTCTACCAGGTCTGCTTCTTCGCCGGCGTCGAGCGGGCGGGCGTGGCCGTGGGCACGCTGGTCGCGATCGGCAGCGGCCCCGTGCTGACGGGTCTGCTGGCGGCCTGGCTGCTCCGGGAGCGGCCGGGCCGCACCTGGCTCGCTGCCACGGGCCTGTGCGTCGCCGGACTCGCGCTGCTGGTCCTCGGCGGCGGCGGCTCCGGCGCGGTGGATCTGCTCGGCGTGCTGCTGGCCCTCGGCGCGGGGCTGGCCTACGCCGCGTACACCGTCCTTGCCAAGCGGCAGCTCGACGACGGGCACGGGCCTGCGGTGGTGATGGCGGCGGCCTTCGGGCTGGGCGGGCTGCTGTCGGTGCCCGTCCTGCTCAGCCAGCCGCGGGGCTGGCTCGCCACCGGGGAGGGCCTGGCGCTGGCTGCCTACCTCGGGCTCGTGACGGTGACGCTGGCCTACCTGCTGTTCGTCCGCGGGCTGGCGGTGCTGCCGGCGGGGCCGGTGACGACGCTCGTGCTCGCCGAGCCGGTGGTGGCCACGGCGCTGGGCGTGATCATCCTCGACGAGCGGCTGGCCGCTCTCGGCGGGCTCGGAGCCGGGCTGGTCCTGCTCGGCCTGCTCCTCCAGGGCCGCGGCTCCTCCCGCACCGCCCGCCCGCCCCGGAAGCGTCAGGACGTCCCGGGGGCGGCTTGGTCGGCGACGGGCGTCGTGGGCCGGTCGCCCTGGAGGAAGTAGGCGCCGAGTGTGCCGGCGAGCGCGGCGAAGACGCCGACCGACCAGATCACGAGCAGGACCTCCAACACCTTGGCGACGCCCTGCTCGAGCCCGAGCGGCTCGCCTGCCACGGTCGCCAGCGCGGCCGCGTGCAGCGCGTCGCCGTAGGAGTCGTAGAGGTCGAGGGTGAACAACAGCTGGCTCGCGGCGAGCACCACGATCGCGCTGAGCGCGCCGACCCAGCCGAGCCGGCTGGTGAGGATGCGGCCGGCACTGCGCGAGGAGCGCACGGCCGAGCTGATGACGCCGCCCGCCCGGACCACCCGCAGGACCCGACCGGCGCGCACGACGCGCAGCAGGGCCAGCCCGCGCAGGAAGCGCAGCGCAGGGAGGACCAGGAAGATGACCTGCCACCAGTTCCGCCGGAGGAACCGGGTCCGGGACGGCGCCAGCCACAGGCGGAGCAGGAACTCCGCGACGAACAGCACCCACAGCACCGTCCCGACGGCGCCGAAGACGCGCTGGAGGCTGGGGGAGGAGGCGACGCTCTGGCCGAGCACGACGAGCAGGAACAGCAGCCCAAGGACGGTGAACGGCCGGTCGAGCCGGGCGGCCAGCAGCTCCACGCCCCGCTCGCGCTCCTCGTCCGGGCGTCGGGCCAGCTCGCGCACGGGCGTGTCGACGAGCTCGGCGTCGGTGCGCGGCGCGAGGTCGACGGGAGCGGTCATGGGCCATCCCTACCCCGTGGCACGGGCCGACCGACACGTCGTCGTGGAGGGCAGGGTCTAGCGTGATCGGGTGACCTGGACCCGCGAGACGCTCGCCCGCACCGTCGACCACACGCTGCTCAAGCCGGAGGCGACCGACGCCCAGGTGGCGGCCCTGGCCGCCGATGCGGCCGAGCTCGGGGCCTTCTCGATCTGCGTCTCGCCCAACCGCCTTCCGGTGCAGGTCGCGGCTGGTCTGGTGACCTGCACCGTCGTCGGCTTCCCGTCCGGCGCCCACGTCAGTGAGGCCAAGTCCCTCGAGGCGCAGCGCGCGGTTCGCGACGGCGCGACCGAGGTCGACATGGTCGTCGCGCTCGGCAGCGTCATGGCCGGCGACTGGGACGCCGTCGCGGCCGACGTCGCCGCGGTCAAGGCTGCCTGCGGCGACGTGCTGCTCAAGGTGATCCTCGAGACGGCCGCGCTCACCGACGAGCAGATCGTCCAGGCGTGCCGGCGCAGCGAGGCCGGCGGGGCGCAGTACGTCAAGACCTCCACCGGCTTCCACCCGGCCGGCGGGGCCAGCGAGCACGCCGTACGGCTGATGCGCGAGACCGTCGGCGACCGGCTCGGCGTGAAGGCCAGCGGCGGCATCCGCGACACGGCGGCCGCCCTGGCGATGCTCGAGGCCGGGGCGTCGCGCCTGGGCCTGTCCGGCACCCGCGCCGTCCTCGACGGGCTGAGCGGCTAGGACCCGCCCCACCAGGCGCAGCCGTCCTGGCTCGGGCCGCCACTGCACGTTCTGGCGACGATCCGGCTCAGGCAGAGTGGGGTTCGTGCCGACGGGTACCTCAGGCTCACCTACGGGAGGACACCGACCATGACCCAGACGCTGCTCGCCCCCGCTGACCTGAGCACTGCCGACCGCTGCGACCGCTGCGGCGCCCAGGCCTTCTACCGCGCGGTCCTGGCCAACGGCGAGCTGCTCTTCTGCGCCCACCACGGCCGGGAGTACTCCGACAAGCTGGCCGAGGTCGCCCTCGAGGTGCAGGACGGAACCGCCGCCATCAACGGCAAGCCGAGCCCCGCGTTCTAGCGCTCCGCTCCTCGGGCTGGCGCCTCCCCGTACGCGTAGGTCGAGGGCCGCGTGATCCTGAGCCCCCTCGTACTGATCGTCGTGCCGCTGTCGGGCCCGCGGAGCGCCCTGGAGCGACAGGACGATCTGTACGAGACGGACGACGCCGCGGCAGCGCGCAGGTGCCCCAGCCCGATCATCGGAAGATCCCCAGTAGCGGGCTCCTGGGGACCTTCCGAAGATCTTGAGCGCCGGACCTGCTCAGGTCCGCTCGACGAGCGGGTCACTCCCCGTCGCGGCAGTCGGGCGTGGGCTACGCGGACAGCGCCGCGTAGCCGGGCTTGATGACGTCGTCGATGAGCGCCAGCCGCTGGTCGAAGGACAGGAACGCGCTCTTCATCGCGTTGATCGTCAGCCAGCGCAGGTCGTCCCAGCCGTAGCCGAACGCGTCGACCAGCGCGGACATCTCCGACGACAGCGTCACCCCGCTCATCAGCCGGTTGTCGGTGTTGACCGTGACGCGGAACTGCAGTGAGCGCAGCAGCCCGATCGGGTGCTCGGCGATCGACCGGGCCGCACCGGTCTGCACGTTGCTCGACGGGCACATCTCCAGCGGGATCCGCTTGTCGCGCACGTACTGCGCCAGGCGGCCCAGGGTCGCGTGGCCACCGGTGTCGACCGAGATGTCGTCGACGATGCGCACGCCGTGGCCGAGCCGGTCGGCGTGGCACTCCTGCAGCGCCTCCCAGATCGACGGCAGCCCGAAGGCCTCACCGGCGTGGATCGTGTAATGGCCGTTCTCGCGTTGCATGTGCTGGAAAGCCGCGAGGTGCCGGGTGGGCGGATAGCCCGCCTCGGCGCCGGCGATGTCGAAGCCGACGACGCCCTTCTCGCGGAAGGCGACGGCCAGCTCGGCGATCTCGAGCGAGCGAGCGGCGTGCCGCATCGCGGTCAACAGCGTGACGACCCGGATCGGCCGGTCGGCGCAGCCCTGGCGGAAGCCCTCCTGCACGGCCTCCACCACCTCGGGCAGCGACAGATCGCCCTCCAGGTGCAGCTCGGGCGCGAAACGCACCTCGGCGTAGACGACGCCGTCGTCGGCCAGGTCCTGCGCGCACTCGCGGGCCACCCGGACCAGCGCGTCGTGGGTCTGCATCACCCCGACGGTGTGCGAGAACGTCGACAGGTAGCGCGGCAGCGACCCGGCGTTGGCGTTCTCCTGGAACCACCGTCCGAGCTGCTCGACGTCGGTCGTCGGCAGCCCGTCGTAGCCGGAACCGGCTGCCAGCTCGACGATCGTCGCTGGACGCAGGCCGCCGTCGAGGTGGTCGTGCAGCAGCACCTTCGGCGCCCGCCGCACGTCGGCGGGGCTGGGCAGCGCGGTCACTCCTGCTCCCGGTGGACCGTGTCCGGGGAGAACGCCGGCAGGCACACCGCGACGTACTCCGCGCCCTCGGGCGTCGTGTAGCGGACCCGCTCGCCGGCGCGGGTGAGGACCGCCTGGCCGGCGCTGACGACCATCACCCCACCGTTGTGCTCGACGTGCACGGCCCCGCCGAGGACCAGGGTCACCTCGTCGAAGTCCGGCGTCTGCGCCGGCTCCTCCCAGCCCGCGGGGGAGCGCATGTGCGCCACCGACAGCTCGGGTGTCAGGGTCGCGCTCTCACCGACGTACTCGTCGATCAGCTTGCCCCCTGGTACGGGCACCCGGACCGGGCTCTCCACCAGCTGCGGCACGTCTCAGCCCACCTTCTCCAGCACCAGCGGCGCGGTCGCCACCGGTTGGTCCGACAAGGAGTACGCCGCGGCGAGCGCGGCCCGGCCCTCCTCGAGCCGTTCGGCGCTCGCCGCGTGCAGCGTCGCGAGCACCTGGCCCGCCTCGACCTGCTCGCCGAGAGCGGCGCCCAGCACCACGCCTGCGGCCGGGTCGACGGCGTCCTGCTTGCGGGCGCGGCCGGCGCCCAGCCGCCAGGCGGCGGTGCCGACGGCCAGGGCGTCGATGCGCGCGATGTGGCCGGAGCGCTCGGCGACCACGACGTCGGTGACCGCGGCGGTCGGCAGCGGCGCGTCGGGGTCGCCGCCCTGCGCGGCGATCATGCGCGACCAGACCCCGAGCGCACGGCCGTCGGACAGCGCCGGCTGGGGGTCCTCGTCGCTGCCGCCGAGCGCGAGCATCTCGCGCGCGACCGCCAGGCACACCTCGCGCAGGTCGGCCGGACCGCCGCCGCGCAGGACCTCGACGGCCTCGGCGACCTCGAGGGCGTTGCCGATCCCGCGGCCGAGCGGGGCCTGCATGGAGGTGAGCAGGCAGACGGTGCGCACCCCGGCGTCGGCGCCGAGCCGAACCATCGTCTGCGCGAGCTCCCGCCCGGTGTCGACGTCCTTCATGAACGCGCCCGCACCCACCTTGACGTCGAGCAGCACGGCGTCGGCGCCCCCGGCGATCTTCTTGCTCATGATGCTGCTCGCGATGAGCGGGATCGACGGCACCGTGCCGGTGACGTCGCGCAGCGCGTAGAGCTTCTTGTCGGCGGGGGCGAGGTCCTCGCCGGCAGCGCCGATCACCGCGCCCACGTCACTCAGCTGGGCGAGGAAGTGCTCGCGGGTCAGGTCGCCGGACCAGCCCGGGATGCTCTCGAGCTTGTCGATGGTGCCGCCGGTGTGCCCGAGCCCGCGGCCGGACAGCTTCGGCACGGCTACGCCAAAGGCCGCCACCAGCGGCGCGACGACGAGCGAGACCTTGTCGCCGACGCCCCCCGAGGAGTGCTTGTCGACGACTGGTCGGCCGGTGCCGGACAGGTCCATCCGGGTGCCGCTGGCGACCATCGCCGAGGTCCAGGCCGACAGCTCGCGCGGGGACAGCCCGCGCCAGACGACGGCCATCAGCAGCGCGCTCATCTGCTCGTCGGCGACGGCCCCGCGGGTGTAGGCGTCGAGCACCCAGGCGACCTGCTCGTCGCTCAGCTCGCCGCCGTCGCGCTTGACGCCGATGACGTCGACGACGTTCAGGCTCATGCGGGCAGGTCGCGCGCGCCGAACGCGTCGGGCAGCACCTCGGTCATCGGCACCGGGCCACGTGGGCTGTCGACGAGCAGCTCGGGCCCGCCCTGCTCCCACAGCAGCTGACGGCAGCGCCCGCACGGCATGAGCAGCTCGCCCTGGCCGGACCGGCAGGCCATCGCGACGAGCCGCCCCCCGCCGGAGGAGTGCAGCTGGGAGACCAGCCCGCACTCCGCGCACAGCCCGAGGCCGTAGGACGCGTTCTCGACGTTGCAGGCCTGCAGCAGCCGGCCGTCGTCGGTCCAGGCGGCCACCCCGACGTGGAGGCGGGAGTACGGGGCGTAGGCGCGCGCGGCGGCCTCGGCGGCCTTGGCGCGCAGGTCCTCCCAGTCGACGGTCGCGACGTCGAAGCTCATGACTGCTGGCCTCTCCGGTAGGGCTGGCCGTCCGCGGCCGGTGGTCGCAGCCGCTGCGAGGCGGCGGCCAGCACGACGAGCGTGACCAGGTGGGGGGTGAAGCCGACCAGCTGGCTCGG
>JBBSLB010000156.1:0-6065 GCA_038255675.1 Mycobacteriales bacterium | reverse complement strand
TGCTTGCAACTGCTAGCACCCCGGCGTACCGTCATCGTTGTCAGCACGAGAGCAGCGAGCGAGGAGGCACCGTGGCCGGCATCGGCGTCCGTCACCTCGGTGACTTCATCCGCGAGCAGCGCAGTGCCAGCGACATCTCACTGCGCCAGCTGGCCAAGCTGGCCGGCGTCAGCAACCCCTACCTGAGCCAGATCGAGCGGGGGCTGCGCAAGCCGAGCGCGGAGATCCTGCAGCAGATCGCCAAGGGCCTGCGCATCTCGGCCGAGGCGCTCTACGTGCAGGCCGGCATCCTCGACCAGCGCGAGGGCAACGGCCTGGTGGCCGACGCCGTGATGGCCGACGACAGCCTGACCGAGCGGCAGAAGCAGGTGCTGCTCGAGATCTACGACAGCTTCCGCAAGGAGAACGGCCCCGTCGCGGCCAGCGAGGGCGCAGACGTCACCGTCACCGTCGTCACGGCCGGTCCGCTCGACGAGGCCGCGCTGAGCACCAGCCCCGCCCCTGAGGCCGCCGGGCGCCCCCGCAAAAGACCCGCCAAGAAGACGGCCGCGTCGCCGGCGCCCTAAGCCCGCCGGACCGCACCGCCCACCCACCTCGTACGACCCACCCCTGCCTGGAGGCATGCCATGAGCACCACGACCACCGTCAACAAGACCACCGCCACCGCCGACGTCGACAAGACCGGCAGCACCGTCACCGGCCGCTTCACGATCAAGAACCTGCCGACCTTCGACGTCAACGAGGCCACCAAGCCGCTGTTCGCGTTCGTCGGTGTCGCCGACCTCGCGATCGAGCAGGCCAAGGACGTCCCGGCTCAGGTCAAGGCCCTCCCCGCCCAGGTCAAGAGCCTGCGCGACGAGGTCGAGACCCGCGTCGAGAAGGCCACCGACAAGGCCAACGAGGTCTACAGCAAGCTCACCGTCCGTGGCGAGCGCCTCGTGACCCAGATCCGTCGTCAGCCGGCCACCGAGGCCGCGATCGCCGAGGGCAAGCAGGCCGTGCGCAAGGCCGAGGCCGCCGCGACCGCCGCCAAGAAGTCCGTCAAGGCCGGCGAGCAGGCCGTCGAGGACGCTGCCGCCAAGATCGGCTAGTACGACCCCCTCAGCACGCGCGACCCCCGGAGCCCTCGCGGCCCGGGGGTCGCGCGCGTTCCTGCGGTACGGGAGGATGCAGGCGTGATCGACTTCTTCGGGGCCTCGAACCTGCTGCTGCTCGCCCTCGGCCTGCTCGCCCTCTCCCTCAAGGTCTGGGCGCTCGTCGACGCCGTCACCCGGCCGGGCGCGGCCTTCCCCGCGACCGGCAAGCTCAGCAAGCCGATCTGGATCGCCATCCTGGTCGCGGCGGTCCTGCTCGGCGGCACCAACGTGATGGGTCTGTTCGGCCTGCTCGGCACCGTGGCGGCGATCGTCTACCTCGTCGACGTCCGCCCGGCGGTGCGCGAGCTGCGCCCCGGCGGTCCCTGGGGCTGAGGGCCGGTCAGTCCGGCGTGGGGCTGTGCTGCAGCTCCGGGGCGAGGTCGCCCGCCGGCTCCTGGCCGACGTGGATGAAGACCAGGGCGTCGTCGTTGTTGCCCTTCACCCGCCCGGTCTCGCCGTTGGCCTCGTAGACCTCGACCATGCCGGGGGCGTCGCTGGCGGCGATCAGCCGGCGTACGCCTTCCTGCACCGTCGTGGACTCGCCGTCCCGGACCCCGCCGCGCAGTACCACCAGCTCATCGGACATGTCGGGAACCTACCCTCGCCGCGGCTGCCGGGAAACGGCCGAGCCTGCTCCTGCAGGACTAACCGGGCGCGACGCTCATCCAGGGCACGGTCAGCTCGCCGAAGCGGGCCCGCCGCGGGTCGGCGCCGGGCCACTCCAGCGCGCTGCAGGCGGCGACCCAGCGGGCCCGCGGTCCGTAGGACGCGTGCGGGGCGGACCGGTCCCAGGCGTCGTCGAGCGCGGTCAGCAGAGCGTGCACCGGCCGGCCGGGGACGTTGTGGTGGATGAGCGCCTTGGGCAGCCGCTCGGCCAGCGCGGAGGGGCGTTCAAGCGTCGGCAGGTGCGCTGCCAGCGTGACCGTCCGCGGTCCGGCCACGTCCAGGGCCACCCAGGCCGCGCGCCGGCCGATCTCGTCGCAGGTGCCCTCCACGAGCAGGCCGTCCGGCGCGAGTCCGGCGCGCAGCGTCGCCCACGCCTCGAGCGCCGGCTCCTCGTCGTACTGCCGCAGGACGTTGAGGGCCCGGACGACCAGCGGTCGCAGGCCGGCCAGCTCGAAGCCGCCGCGGCGGAACGTCAGCCCCTCCCGCTCGGCCGGCTTGGCGCCCTCGACCCGCTCCTGGTCGATCTCCAGCCCGACCACCTCCACGTCGGGCCGCACCGCCCGCAGCCGGGCGTGCAGCTCGACCGCCGTGACCGGCGTCGCGCCGTAGCCGAGGTCGACCACGAGCGGCGGAGCGGCTGCGGCGCGCAGCAGGTCCCCGTGCACGGCGGTCAGCCAGCGGTCCACCCGGCGCAGCCGGTTCGGCGCGGTGGTGCCGCGGGTGGCCAGGCCCAGCGCCCGGGCGCGCCCGGCGGAGTACCGCTTCACCCTGGCCACCGGGTCATCTTGCCGCCCGGGGCGATCAGCTGCGGCGGACGACCTTGGCGACGCCGGCCTGCTGCTGGGGGGTGAGCTGGACCAGGTCGATGTTCACGTGGGCGGGGCGGGTGGCCAGCCACACGATCGCGTCGGCGACGTCGTCGGCCGTGAGGGGGTCCACGCCCTCGTAGACCGCCGCGGTGCGCTCCTCGTCACCGCCGAAGCGGCGGCGGGTGAACTCCTCGGTCTGCACCATCCCGGGCGCGACCTCCGACACCCGGATCCCGCGCTCGACCAGCTCGAGCCGGAGCGTGTCGCGCAGCGCCGCCACGGCGTGCTTGGACGCGACGTAGCTGCCGCCGCCCTCGTAGGTCCAGCGGCCGGCCGTCGAGCCGGTCAGCACGATCTGCCCCCGGGCGGCCTCGAGCGCGGGGAGCACAGCCTGGACGGTGCGCACGACGCCGATGACGTTCAGGTCGTAGGTCTGCGCCCACAGCTCGGCCCGGCCGTTCTCGACGGTGTCGAGATCGAGGGCGCCACCGGCGTTGGCGACGAGCAGGTCGCAGTGCGGGACGGCGTCGGCGAGGTCCTCGACCGAGCGCGGGTCGGTGACGTCGAGCGCCTGCGGGCGGATCGACGGGTGCTCGGCGGCGAGCGCGCCGAGCCGGTCCAGCCGGCGTGCGGCGGCCACGACGGTCCACCCCTCGGCGGCGAGTCGGCGCGCGGTGGCGGCGCCGATCCCGCTGCTGGCGCCAGTCACGAGCGCGGTCCGGGCGTGCCTGCTCTGCATGGCGGGGAAGTGTGCCCTGCCCGAGGATGTTGTGCGGGGGCGGGGCAGACTGCCCTTCGACCCTGGAGGTGCGGAATGACCCCCGCGAGGCTGACGTCGGTCCATCCCCGCCGCGTGGCGGTGCTCTCGGTGCACACCTCGCCGCTCGAGCAGCCGGGTTCCGGCGACGCCGGCGGCATGAACGTCTACGTCGTCGAGACCAGCAAGCGGCTGGCGGCGCTCGGCGTCGAGGTCGAGGTCTTCACTCGCGCGACCAGCAGCGACCTGCCGCCGGTCGTCGACCTCGCGCCCGGAGTCACCGTCCGGCACATCACGGCCGGTCCGTTCGAGGGACTGTCCAAGGAGGACCTCCCGGCCCAGCTCTGCGCGCTCACCAGCGGCGTCCTGCGGGCCGAGGCCGCGCACGAGCCCGGCTGGTACGACGTCGTGCACTCGCACTACTGGCTGTCCGGGCAGGTCGGCTGGCTGGCCTCCGAGCGGTGGGGCGTCCCGCTCGTCCACACCGCGCACACCCTGGCCAAGGTCAAGAACCTCGCGCTTGCCGACGGCGACGCCCCCGAGCCCCTGCGCCGCGTCGTCGGCGAGCAGCAGGTCGTCGAGGCCGCCGACCGGCTGGTCGCCAACACCGCCGACGAGGCGCGCGAGCTGGTCGACCTCTACGGCGCCGACGTCGAGCGCGTCGTCACCGTCGCGCCGGGCGTCGACCTCGAGCACTTCCGCCCCGGCGAGGCAACCGCCGCACGGACCCGCCTCGGTGTCCCCCCTGAAGCGGTCCTGCTGCTGTTCGTCGGGCGCATCCAGCCGCTCAAGGCGCCCGACGTCCTGCTGCACGCCGCCGCGCGGATGGTGCAGCAGGACCCGTCCCTCCGCGACCGGCTCGTCGTCGCGGTCGTCGGCGGACCGAGCGGCTCCGGGCTCGACCGCCCCACCGCCCTGCAGGACCTCGCGCACGCGCTCGGCATCGCCGACCTCGTCCGCTTCGAGACGCCGCAGGGCGCGGTACCGGGAGGGTCCTTCCACCGCGACCGGCTGCGCGACTGGTACGTCGCCGCCGACGTCGTCGCGGTCCCCAGCCACAACGAGTCGTTCGGACTGGTCGCCCTCGAGGCGCAGGCGTGCGGGACCCCCGTCGTCGCCACCGACGTCGGCGGGCTGCGCACCACCGTCGCCGACGACTTCTCCGGCCTGCTGGTGCCCGGCCACGGCACCGACGGGTGGGCCGCCGCGCTGCGCCGCGCCGTCGAGGACCGGCCGCGCCTGTCGCGCGGGGCCCTCGCGCACGCCGCGGACTTCTCGTGGGGACGCACGGCCGACGGGCTGCTCACGACCTACCGCGACGCGCTCGCCGACCGCGTCGACCTGCCGATGGCGGTCAACCAGTGACACCGGCCGAGCTGCACAGCACGATCCAGGCCTCGCTCGACGAGGCCGGGCTGGACTACACCTCGCCCGAGGAGGGGCAGTTCTTCGTCGTGCTGCCCGGCACGCACAAGCTGGCGACCAACTGCTGGCTCGTCGCGGGCAAGCACGCGCTGCTCGTGGAGGCGTTCGTCTGCCGCAAGCCCGACGAGAACGCCGAGGAGCTCTACCGCTTCCTGCTGCGCCGCAACGCCCGGATGTACGGCGTCGCCTTCTCGATCGACAAGGCCGGCGACATCTACCTGGTCGGCCGGCTGCCGCTGCAGTCCATCAGCCCCGACGAGGTCGACCGGATCCTGGGCAGCGTCCTGCAGTACGCCGACGAGTCCTTCGACCGGCTGCTGGAGATCGGCTTCGCCGGCTCGATCCGCCGCGAGTGGGCCTGGCGGCAGAAGAACGGCGAGTCGACGCGCAACCTGCAGGCCTTCGCCCGCTTCGCCGACCCCGACAGGGCATGACCTCGCCGGTCGTCTGGCAGCTCGACGGGCAGCTGCTGGACGTGCTGGCCGAGCTCGAGGTGGTCTTCGAGCGCGTGGAGGCGGGGGCGTACGTCCTCACGCTGGTCGGCGCGCGCCGGCCCTCGACGCTGGTCTGGCTCATCGCCGGTGAGCAGGCGGTGGCGGTGGAGGCCTTCGTCATGCACGTCGTCGACGTCACCGACCCGGCCCCGCTGCACCGCTACCTGCTGGCCCGCAACCTGCGCCTGCGCGACGTGCACTTCGGCCTCGACGACGTGGGCGACGTCTTCCTCACCGGGTCCCTGCCGCACGCCGCCGTCGACGCGCTGACCCTCGACCGGCTGCTCGGCGAGGTGCTGCAGCTGCTCGACGACTCGCGCACGTCGCTGGTCGACCTGGCGTACGGCAACCGGCTGGAGCGCGAGCCGGCGCTGGCGGCGAAGGTGCTGGTCGACGGCGCCGGACGGCGACCGGCCGGGACGCCCGACTGGGCACCCCGGCGCGACGTGCGTCGCTAGGTCTTGCAAGAGTGGCCCATGGCCACCCTCGTGCTGCTCCGCCACGGCGAGAGCGAGTGGAACAAAAGGAACCTGTTCACCGGCTGGGTCGACGTCGACCTCACCGAGCTCGGGGAGGAGCAGGCCCGCCTCGGCGGTCTCGAGCTGAAGAAGGACGGGTTGCTCCCGACCGTCGTGCACACCTCGCTGATGACCCGGGCGATCCGCACCTCGAACCTCGCGCTGGAGGCCTGCGACCGCAACTGGATCCCGGTCAAGCGGCACTGGCGGCTGAACGAGCGGCACTACGGCGGCCTGCAGGGGCTCGACAAGAGCGCTAC
>JBBSLB010000155.1:0-6132 GCA_038255675.1 Mycobacteriales bacterium | reverse complement strand
GGCGACGCTCATCCCCTACGCCATCACCACGGCGCGCAACGTGGTCGCCTCGACGTGGCGGCAGGCCGACACCAGCAGTCGCAACCTCCACCGGGTCGTCGACCTGCTGCCGGTCGACCGGCCGGAGGACGCCGTGCTCGACCGGGAGGCCCGGGACGCCGTCGCCACTGCGCTGGCTCACCTGTCCGTCCGGGACCGGGACAGCCTGCTGGCGCACGACGTCGAGGGGCGGGACCTCGCCTCCCTCGCCGCTGAGCAGCGGACGACCACGGGGGCGCTCGCCGCTCAGCTGAAGCGGGCCAGGGCCCGCCTGCGGGTGGAGTACCTGCTGGCCATGGACCACACCGAGCCGCCCACGGCCCAGTGCCGACCGGTCCTGCTGGCCCTGTCCGGCGGCGACCGCCGACGCCAGCTCGAGCTCGACGTGGCGGGGCACCTGCTGTCCTGCGCGTACTGCGAGGGGCTCGGCAGACCGCTCGCCGACCGGGCAGGCGGTGACGCCACCGTCCGCATCCCTGTGAGCCGCGACGCCGACGTGGTGATCGCCCGCCAGGCCGGCCGCGTCCTGGCCGTCGAGCTCGGCTTCGGGCCGACGGACGGGACCCTCGTCGCGACGGCGATCTCCGAGGTGACGCGCAACATCGTCAAGTTCGCCGGGACGGGCGAGGTGCTCATCAGCCGGCTCGACGAGGACGGGCGCAGCGGGCTGAGCGTCGTCGCGCGCGACGCCGGACCCGGTATCCCCGATGTCGAGCTGGCGTTGACTGACGGGCACAGCACGTACGGCGGACTCGGGCTGGGCCTGCCGGGATGCCGCCGGCTGATGGATGACCTGGTCGTGGAGTCGACGGTGGGCACGGGCACGACGGTGACCATGCGCAAGTGGCGCACGGCCGGGCGATGAAGGGGACACGATGACCGAGCAGCGCACCCAGGGCCGGGACACGAGCGGGGCGGCCAGCAGTGACGGGACCACCGGCGGTACGACGGCCGGCGGTGGCGGCGGGGGTTGGCTGGACGACCAGCAGCTCCTGCCCGAGCTGGTCGCGCACCTGCGCCAGCACCGCACGCAGCTCCGCCAGGAGTGGGCCGGGCGCATCTCCGGGAGCCATCTCCTCACCGCCATGACGCCGCAGGAGGTCCACTCGGAGACCACGTCGGTCTACGACAACTACGTCGAGGTCCTCGAGACAGGCAGCGTCGAGGCGCTCCGGCAGTACGCCCGGGACCTGTCCGAGCGGATCATCCCGCGCGGGGTCGAGACCGACGAGGTGATCGGCATCGTGCTGCTGCTGCGTGACGTCCTGGCGCGGTCGCTGTTCCAGAAGTACCACGACGACTTCACGGTGCTGAACCACGTGCTCGACGCCTACGAGCCGGCCGCCAACCGGATCGCCAACACGGTCGCCGTCAGCTTCGTGGACGAGCGCGAGCGGGTCATTCGTCAGCAGCAGGACGCCATCCGGGAGCTGTCCACCCCGGTCCTGCAGGTGCGCGAGCGACTGCTCATCCTGCCGATCATCGGGGTCCTCGACGCCGAGCGGGCGCAGCAGCTCACCGAGCAGCTGCTCGCCGGCATCCGCCAGCACCGCGCCAAGGTCGTCGTCATCGACACGACGGGTGTCCCCGACGTCGACGTCTCCGTCGCCAACCACCTGGTCCAGACGGTCGACGCGTCACGCCTCATGGGCGCGAGCGTCATCATCACGGGGCTCTCCTCCAAGATCGCCCAGACGCTCGTGACGATTGGCGTGGACCTGAGCAAGATGAACACCATCGGCGACCTCCAAGGCGGCATCGAGGAGGCTGAGCGCCTGCTCGGGTTCACGGTGACCCGGAAGGCAGAGGGGAGCGCGGCCTCCTGACCTCACCGCTGCTCGTCTCGATCCTCCGGCAGGGCGACTACCTCCTGGCGTCGATCAACGCTGCCCTGGACGACGGGGAGATGCTCCGCTTCCAGGAGGCGCTGGTCGAGCGCATCGGTGCCGAGCGCTGCCGCGGCGTCATCATCGACGTCGCGGCACTGGATGTGCTGGACAGCTACGGCGCGAAGACGCTCGGCGTGCTCGCCGAGATGGCGCGGCTGCGCGGGGCGGAGACGGTCATGGTCGGGGTCAGCCCGGAGATCGCCTTCACCATGGTCCGGCTCGGGATGTCGGTGCCGAACATGCACACGGCGCTCGACCTCGAGGAGGGGTTGCTGATGCTCGGCCGGCTCACCGGGTCCGGTCCCGGGAGGTGACGGGGAGCCGCGACGGCGACCCGGCCCAGCGCCTGCAGCGCGACTACCGGCCGGCCTTCCTGCGCTACCTGTCCCGCCGCGACGAGCCCGCCCGCCACGCCGGCTACCTGCTCGGCCGGGCGGCCGTCGCGGAGGGAAGCAGCCTGCTCGACCTCGTGGCCGCCCATCATGTGACTCTTGTCGAGGTGCTGCCGGACGCCCAGGACGCCGACGAGGTCCTGGCCATGAGCACGGCCGCCTCGGAGTTCCTGACCGAGGTGCTCGCCAGCTTCGCGATGGCCTCCGCGTCTGTCGGCGCGCTCCAGGCGCAGCTGCTCGAGGCGCAGGCCGAGCTGGCCGCGCTGCGCCGCCGGGGGGACCGGTCCTGAGCTGGCCGCCTGCACGAGAGCGGAGCCCGTGACCGTCCTGGGCCTGCTCGACGTCACCAGGCCGACGGGCTGAGCGCCGTTCCCCGCCGCGCCGGGGAGAAGCTCGGGTCTCGTCGCAGAGGCAGGCCGCGCCTGTGCGCCTCGATCCAGCTGTCGATCATGAACCGGACGCTGATGGCGGTGCAGCCCTACCGTCTCACCGTCACCGCACGGGCTCCGACACGAGGCCGCGACTGACGCCGACGCCGACGGCTGCGGCGAGCAGCAGCAGCACGCCGCCGAGCAGGTAGACGGCGGAGATCCCGACCGCGTCGGCCAGCACGGCGCCGAGGCCGAGGCTGACCAGCCGCCCGACCTGCCACAGCACGTCCATCGAGGCAAAGACCCGCCCGCGCAGGCGGTCTGGCGTGTGCGACTGCAGCAGCGAGGTGGAGGTCACCGCTCCGGTCGAGGTCGCCACGCCGTAGCCGACCAGCGCCAGAGTCACCGTCTGGACGACGTCGCCCCACGGCGACACGGTGCGGGCGGCCCACAGCCGTCCGGTAGCCGGGCAGCGCGAACACCCTGCGGAGCCCGGGCGTCGCCCGCATCCCTACCTGCCCTCGAGCGCCTCGCGGAGCTGCGCAACCGTCGGCGCTCCCTGCAGGCCGTCCGGAGTCCGGAAGACCCGGCAGGACAGTCCGACCGGGTCCTCCGGCGACGCGAAGGGGTCCCGGCCGTCGACCAGCACCGTCGGGGAGCCCCGGAAGCCGAGCCGCTCGGCGTCCTCCGGGCTGTCGACGTGCACGTAGGTCAGGGATGCCTCGACGCCAGACTGACCGAGCACCGTGAGGAGCCGTTGCTCGGTCTCCTGCCAGTTCGGACAGCCGTCGAAGTACAGGAGCGCGACGTCCATCACGACGTCCCGTCACGGGCGGGGCGCCAGGACTCGCCGGCGAACTCGCCGAACAGCCTTGCTGCCGCCATCCGCAGCCCGAGGGCGTGCGTGGGGTACGGCGCCGTCGTCTGGGCCAGCCGGCCGGCCAGCATGTTCGTGTGCATCGCGAGGGCCCCCATCGCGGCGATCTCACCGCCGGCCGGCATCACCGCCGTCACCCCGATCACCCGGTCCAGCAACTGGTGCCGGGCCACGGGGCGCGGCCCGGCGATGAGCTTGAGGTAGCCGTCGGTGTGCGACGAGGTCCGGGTGCGGTCCATCTCGTCGAGCCGCACGACCGCGACGCGCGCGCGCTCACCGTAGGCGTCGTAGGCCTGCTGCTCCGTCATGCCGACGCGGCCCACCTCGGGGTCGGTGAACGTCACCCACGGCACGACGCTGTCGTCGAAGGCCGACATCCCCCCGAGCGCGCCCGGCAGGAACGAGCCGCGGGCGAAGGCGTTGGCCGCCGCGAGCCGGCCCTGCTCGTCGCCGACGTGCGTGAACTGCAGCGGGGTCGTGCAGTCGCCCGCCGCGAAGACGCCTTCCACGTTGGTGCGCAGGTAGGCGTCGGTGACGACCTGCCCCTGCTTGCCGAGCTCGACGCCGACGTGCTCCAGGTCCATCCCCGAGCTGGCCGGCTTGCGGCCCACCGCCACGAGCAGGTGCGTGCCGGTGACCGAGCTGCCGTCGGACAGGTGCAGGGTGGGGCCGGGGCTGACCCGCTCGACCCCGGCGCCGGTGCGGACCTCGACGCCGGAGCGTTCGAGGACCGTGGTGAGCACGGCAGCGGCCTCGGGCTCCTCCTTGGTGAGGATCCGGTCAGCGGCCTCCACGAGCGTCACCCGCGTGCCCAGCTGCGAGAACGCCTGCGCCAGCTCGACGCCGATCGCACCGCCGCCCATCACCAGCAGGTGCTCGGGCTGCTCGGTCAGGTCGAACAGCGTCTTGTTGTCGAGGTACGGGACCGTGTCCAGGCCGTCGATCGGTGGGATGCTGGCGTGCGCCCCGGTCGCGAGCACCATCCGCGAGCCGCGCAGGACCTGTCCATCGACCTCGAGGGCGTCGGGGCCGGTGAGCCGGGCCCAGCCGCGGACCAGGTCGATCCCCTCCGACCGCAGCTGGTCGGGGGACTCGTCGGCCGAGATGCGGTCGATGACGTCGTGGACGTGCCGCATCACCGCGCCGAAGTCGACGCCGCCGACCGGAGCCAGACCCCACTGCTGTGCCTCCCGCGCACCGGCGACGCGGTGTGCCACGTCGAGCAGCGTCTTGCTGGGAACGCAGCCGAAGTGCGTGCAGTCGCCGCCGGGCTCGGCCTTGTCGACCAGGGCGACGCTGCGGCCGGCCTTGCGGGCGGCGCGGGCGGCGGCCAGGCCGGTGGCCCCGGCCCCGAGCACCAGCAGGTCGTACCGGCTCATCGGTGTTCCTCGTCCTCGTCGTTCCGGTGGTCTGCGCCATCATGTCCGAACAGCCGCTGAGCTCCGATGAATACGGCATCACGCGTTACCGTGCCCGGTTTACCGGCGTGGCCGTGACGCAGGATCGTCCTGAGCGGGTGCCCCCTGCCTCCGCCGGCACCGTCCGGTGTCCAGCTGACAACAGGAGCACCATGACCGACACCTACGACGTCATCGTCCTGGGAGCCGGCTCGACCGGCACGAACGTCGCCTGGTACGCCCGCGACAACGACCTGACGGTCGCCGTCGTGGAGCGCGAGCTGGTCGGCGGTGAGTGCTCGTACTGGGCGTGCATGCCGAGCAAGGCGCTGCTCGGACCCACGCACGCGCTGGCGGCCGCGCGCCGGCTGCCCGGCGCGGCCGCGGCCGTCGGCGAGGTGGATGTCGACGCCGTTCTGGCCCGTCGCGATGAGTTCATCTCGCACCTGGACGACTCCTCGCAGGTGCAGTGGATGGAGAGCATCGATGCCGACCTGATCCGCGGCGAGGGGCGGCTGAGCGGGGAGCGCGAGGTGACGGTGACGGCGGCTGACGGCTCCTCCCGGCGGCTGACCGCCAACCGGGCCGTGGTCCTCGCCACCGGCTCGCGTGCCTCTCTTCCGCCGGTCGCCGGGCTGGCCGACATCCGTACGTGGGACAACCGCGACGTCACCACTGCTAAGGACATCCCTGAGCGGCTGCTGATCCTGGGCGGCGGCGTCGTGGGTTGCGAGATGGCGCAGGCCTATCGCCGGTTGGGGGCGCGCGAGGTCACCGTGATCGAGCGGTCGGAGGTGCTGGTGGCGAACTTCGAGCCGTGGGCGGGTGAGCTGCTCGCTGACGCGCTGAGGGCTGATGGCATCACGGTCCTGACCGGTCGCTCCGGTGAGCACGCGTCCCGAGACGGTGCGGACGGCCCGGTCACGCTGCGGCTCGACGACAAGACCGAGCTGGTCGGCGACGAGCTGCTCGTCGCCGCCGGACGGTCGTTCAACACCGACGACATCGGCCTGGACACCGTCGGGCTCGAGCCGGGCGGCCCGGTCGAGGTCGACGACCAGCTCAGAGCGACCGGCGTCGACGGCGGCTGGCTCTACGCCGCCGGCGACGTCAACGGCCGCGCCCTGCTCACCCACCAGGGCAAGTACCAGGCCCGACTGGTCGGCG
>JBBSLB010000154.1:0-6290 GCA_038255675.1 Mycobacteriales bacterium | reverse complement strand
CGGTGCTGACGGTGCACACCCCCGACGCCGTCCGCCGGGCGCTGGTCACCGAGGACCTCGTCGCGCGGTGTCTGGTGCCGGGCGTCGGCCGCAAGGGCGCCCAGCGGCTCGTCCTCGAGCTCAAGGACAAGGCGGGGCTGCCCGTCGCGGGCGCGCCCGTCGCCGCGACGGCCGGCTGGCGTGACACCCTCACGGCCGCGCTCGTCGGGCTCGGCTGGACTGCGGCGCAGGCCGACGAGGTCGTCGTACGCCTGGCCGTGGGCCACCCGTCGGCCACCGACGCCGACGTGCCGGGGCTGCTGCGCGAGGCGCTGGCCCAGCTCGGACGGGCGCGGTGAGCCGGGCCGAGGAGGAGCTGCTGGCGCGCGAGCTGGCAGCGCTGGCCAACCGCGAGCTGGCCGAGCGCTTCCCCCGCGGTGAGTCCCGCGAGGTGGCGGCGGAGGCCGAGGACCCCGAGCGCATCGTCGAGGCTGCCCTGCGGCCGAAGCGGCTGGCGGAGTTCATCGGCCAGGAGCGGGTGCGTGAGCAGATCTCGCTGGTCCTCGAGAGCGCCCGCCGCCGGGGCCGACCACCGGACCACGTGCTGCTGTCCGGCGCCCCCGGCCTCGGCAAGACCTCGCTGGCGATGATCATCGCCGCCGAGCTCGGCACCGGGATCCGCATCACCAGCGGGCCGGCACTCGAGCGGGCCGGCGACCTGGCCGCCCTCGTGTCGAGCCTGTCCGCCGGCGAGGTGCTGTTCATCGACGAGATCCACCGCATCGCCCGGCCGGCCGAGGAGCTGCTCTACGCCGCCATGGAGGACTTCCGGGTCGACGTCGTCGTCGGCAAGGGCCCCGGCAGCACCGCGATCCCGCTCCAGGTCGAGCCCTTCACCCTTGTCGGTGCGACCACCCGGTCGGGGCTGCTCACCGGCCCGCTGCGCGACCGCTTCGGCTTCACCGCCCACATGGAGCCCTACACCCCAGCCGAGCTGGAGCGGGTGCTGGCCCGCAGCGCCGGTCTGCTCGGCGTCGACCTGCGCGCCGACGGCGCCCACGAGGTCGCCGGCCGCTCCCGAGGCACCCCACGCATCGCGAACCGGCTGCTGCGCCGCGTCCGTGACTTCGCCGAGGTGCGCGGTGACGGCGTCGTCGACCGGACGGTCGCGCAGGCGGCGCTGAAGGTCTACGACGTCGACGAGCTGGGCCTGGACCGGCTCGACCGCGCGGTGCTCGATGCTCTCGTCCGGCGCTTCGGCGGGGGACCGGTCGGGCTGTCCACGCTGGCGGTCGCGGTGAGCGAGGAGCGCGAGACCGTCGAGGAGGTCGCCGAGCCCTTCCTCGTGCGCTCCGGCTTGATCGTGCGGACCCCGCGGGGACGGATGGCGACCCCCGCGGCGTGGCGCCACCTCGGCCTCAGGCCGCCCGGGCCGGTCGACGTCCTCCCGCTGGAGCTGGGCGACGCCGGCTGACCCCTACGCTGAGTGACCGACAACCCCAAGGTGGTTCCCCGTGGACGAGAGCGGCAGTGCCGTGCTGCAGCAGGTGGCCTTCTTCGCCCTGCTGCTGATCGGCTTCTACCTGCTGGCGATCCGCCCGCAGCGCACCCGTGCCAAGGCGCTCGCCGAGGTCCGGGCCGCCCTCGCGCCGGGCAGCCGGGTGATCACGACGGCGGGCATCCACGCCACCGTCCTCGAGACCGGCGACGAGACCGTGCTGCTGGAGGTCGCCCCCGGCGTGCACATGCGCTTCGCGACGGCCGCCGTCGTGCGGATCGTCGAGCCGGACCCGGGGCAGGACCCGGCAGCGTGATGCTGAGCAACGGCGAGCTGCGCGCCCGGATCGTCGACGTCCTGGACTTCCCCACGCCAGGCGTGGTCTTCAAGGACATCTCGCCGCTGCTGGCCGACCCCGCGACGTTCGTCGCCGTGGTCGACGCGCTGGTCGCGCAGTCCGGCCCGGTCGACAAGGTCGTCGGCATCGAGGCCCGCGGCTTCATCCTCGCGGCGCCGGTCGCCTACCACCTGGGGGCGGGCTTCGTCCCGGTCCGCAAGCCCGGCAAGCTGCCCGGGCCGACGCACGAGACGTCGTACGAGCTGGAGTACGGCAGCAACGTGCTGCAGGTCCATCGCGACGCGTTCGCGCCCGGTGACCGGGTGCTGGTCGTCGACGACGTGCTGGCCACCGGCGGCACCGCAGCCGCGGCCGTGCGCCTGGTCGAGCAGGACGGGGGAGAGGTCGTCGGGCTGTCGGTGCTGCTCGAGCTCGGTGTCCTCGGCGGACGCGCGGCGCTCGCGACGGCTCACCCCGGGCTGCCGGTGCATGCCCTGCTGCTCTACTGAGACGCGCATCACCCGGCCGGCGGAGGGCAACCTCCCCGTCGGGGCATGACGGCAGGCTCCCCGTCCTTACACTTGAGGTCCGACACACCTCGCAGGGAGTTGCCCGTGGCCGCAGACGCCCGTCCGGGCACCGCGCTGCCAGGCGCTGACGCGCCCGACGGCGCCCTGGACGCTGCTGCGCCCGTCGCCCCCACGTTCATCGCGGACTCCGCCGTCCCGCCGGACGGTCCGGTCCCGAGCGACGCCGCCGGCCCGCCGTCCGGTCGGCGGGTGCGCGCCCGGCTGGCGCGGCTCACCGCAGCGAAGGCCAGCGGCATCCCGCCGGTGCTCGAGCCGCTCACCCGCACCGTGCGCGCCGCGCACCCCAAGGCCGACCTGCGCGTGATCGTCCGGGCGTACGACGTGGCCGAGCGGCTGCACGACGGGCAGCGGCGGCACAGCGGGGACCCGTACATCACCCACCCGCTGGCGGTCACGACGATCCTGGCCGAGCTGGGCATGGACACCACGACGCTGGTCGCGGCGTTGCTGCACGACACGGTCGAGGACACCCGCTACTCGTTGGAGGACGTGGCCAAGGAGTTCGGTCCCGACGTCGCCCAGCTCGTCGACGGGGTGACCAAGCTCGACAAGGTGAAGTTCGGCGAGGCCGCAGAGGCCGAGACGATCCGCAAGATGGTCGTGGCGATGGCCCGGGACCCGCGGGTGCTGGTCATCAAGCTGGCCGACCGGCTGCACAACATGCGCACCCTGCGCTGGCTGAAGCAGGAGAAGCAGGAGCGGATCGCCCGCCAGACGCTGGAGATCTTTGCTCCGTTGGCCCACCGGCTCGGCATGAACACGCTGAAGTGGGAGCTGGAGGACCTGGCGTTCGCGACCCTCTACCCGAAGCGCTACGACGAGATCGTCCGCCTGGTCGCCGAGCGGGCCCCGTCGCGCGACACCCAGCTCGCCGAGGTCGTGGAGAAGGTCAGCGGTGAGCTGAAGGCTGCGCGGATCCGGGCGACGGTCACGGGCCGGCCGAAGCACTACTACTCGATCTACCAGAAGATGATCGTTCGCGGTCGCGACTTCGCCGACATCTACGACCTGGTCGGCATCCGCGTGCTCGTCGATGACGTGCGCGACTGCTATGCCGCGCTGGGCACCATCCACGCGTCCTGGTCGCCCGTCCCGGGGCGGTTCAAGGACTTCATCGCGATGCCCAAGTTCAACATGTACCAGTCGCTGCACACGACGGTCATCGGTCCGCAGGGCAAGCCGGTCGAGATGCAGATCCGCACCGAGGAGATGCACCGCCGGGCGGAGTACGGCATCGCGGCTCATTGGAAGTACAAGGAGGGCACCTCGCCGGCGCCGGTCAAGGGCGACGACATGGCGTGGCTGCGCCAGCTGCTCGACTGGCAGCGCGAGGCGGCCGATCCCGGCGAGTTCATGGACTCGCTGCGCTACGACCTGCACTCCACCGAGGTGTTCGTCTTCACGCCCAAGGGTGACGTCGTCAGCCTGCCTGCCGCCGCCACGCCGGTCGACTTCGCCTACGCCGTGCACACCGAGGTCGGCCACCGCTGCATCGGCGCGCGCGTCAACGGTCGGTTGGTGCCCCTGGAGTCCACGCTCGAGAACGGCGACGTCGTAGAGGTCTTCACGAGCAAGGCCGACACCGCTCACCCCAGCCGGGACTGGCTGCTGTTCGTCAAGAGCCCCCGCGCGCGCAACAAGATCAAGCAGTGGTTCGCCAAGGAGCGTCGCGAGGACGCCGTCGAGGCCGGCAAGGAGGCGATCGCCCGGGCGGTCCGCAAGCAGGGCCTGCCGCTGCAGCGGCTGCTCGCCGGCGAGGCGCTGCCCAACGTCGCCAAGGACCTGCACCTCACCGATGTCACCTCGCTGTACGTCGAGGTCGGCGAGGGGCGGGCCTCCGCGCAGAGCGTCGTGCAGCGGATCATGGCCGGGCTGGGCGGGACCGAGGGCGCCGTCGAGGACCTGGCCGAGACCGCGGTCCCCAGCCCGGTCAAGCGCAAGGGCCCGGTCGGCGACCCCGGCGTCGTGGTCAAGGACGTCTCGGATGTGTGGGTCAAGCTGGCCCGCTGCTGCACCCCGGTCCCGGGCGACGACATCGTCGGCTTCGTGACCCGCGGCCGGGGCGTGTCGGTCCACCGCGGCGACTGCGTCAACGCCGGTCCGCTGCTGGCCGACGCCGACCGCGTCGTCGAGGTCGAGTGGGCGCCCACGTCGGGATCGATGTTCCTGGTGGCGATCCAGGTCGAGGCGCTGGACCGGACCCGGCTGCTGTCGGACATCACCCGGATGCTCTCCGACGCCCACGTCAGCATCCTCTCGGCGACGGTGACCACCACCCGCGACCGCGTGGCGGTCTCGCGCTTCACCTTCGAGATGGGCGACCCGAAGCACCTGGGCCACCTGCTCACCCAGGTCCGCAACGTGCAGGGCGTCTACGACGCCTATCGCGTCACCAGCTGACCGGATCCTGACCAGCCGGGCTAGGCCTGTGGGGTCGCGCGCAGGGTCTGGATCTGGACGGGAAGGACGGGCTTGCCGTCGCCCGAGCCGTTGGTCTCGTCGGACCCGGCGGCCGCAATCTCGTCGAGCAGGTCGAGCCCCTCGGTGATCGTGCCGAACGGCGTGTACTGCGGCGGCAGGGAGCTGTCCTCGTACACCAGGAAGAACTGGCTGCCGTTGGTGTCCGCGCCGGCGTTGGCCATGGCGACGGTGCCGCGCGGGTAGGTCGCGCCCTCGAGGTTCTCGTCGGCGAAGGTGTAGCCGGGGCCGCCCGAGCCGGTGCCGGTCGGGTCGCCGCACTGCAGGACGCTGATGCCGACCGTCGTCAGGCGGTGGCACGGGGTGTCGTCGAAGTAGCCGGCGTCGGCCAGCGAGCGCAGGCTGTTCGCCGTGCACGGCGCCGCGGCGCTGTCCATCGTGAAGACGACGTCGCCGCGGTTGGTGGCGATCGTGACGTCGTAGACCTGCTCGAGCTCGACACCCTCGACCGGCGGCGGCGTGACCTCGCGCGACGCGGGGGCGCCGCCCTCGACGTACTCGCAGCCGGGATCGCCGGGGGCCAGTGACGGCTCCGCCGACGGGGTGCCGGTCGGTTCGTCGGAGGGGTCGGTCGACGGGACCGCCGACGGACTCGCGGCCACCGCGACGTCGGTCGGCGCATCGTCACCGCCCCGCACCGCGACGGTGACGGCGATCGCCGCTGCGGCCACCAGCAGCACAGCGACGACGCTCGCGACGACGGCCCGGCGCTGCTTGCTGCGCTGGGTGGAGGCCGCGCGGCGGGCCGCCTGGCGCTCGGCCCGCTGCCGGGCGAGCTCCTTCTCGCGCTTGCTGCTGGCCACGCCGGGTCCTCCTGCTGATGTCATGGGGGCAGGCCGCAGCGGTGCGGCCGCCCGGAGTCTAGGCAATCCGGGTCGAGCCGGGCGGCCGATCGCCGCTAGGCTCGGTCACCGTTCAGCACCGATCCGAAGAGGCTGAGCGACCCGACCGAGAGGACGTCCGTGCTGGTCCGCGGGTTCCCCGCCCAGGCGTTCGACACCAACTGCTACGTCGTGGCCCCCGGGCGCGGGGAGCAGTGCGTCGTGGTCGACCCCGGGATCGGCGTGGAGGAGCAGCTCGACGCCCTGCTGCGCGAGCACGACCTGCAGCCCGTCGCCGTGCTGCTCACGCACGGCCACCTCGACCACACCTTCTCGGTCACGCCCGTCTGCGGCGCCCGCGGCATCCCGGCCTGGATCAGCTCGGGTGACCGCGACCAGCTCGCCGACCCGGTGAAGTACCTGTCGGCCGGCAGTGCGAACCTGTTCGGAGGGCGGCTGGAGTGGTCCGAGCCCGACGACGTGCGGCTGCTCGACCCCGAGGTACCGCTCGAGATCGCCGGCCTGCGCATCAACGTCGACCTGGCGCCCGGCCACACCACCGGGTCGGTGGTCTTCCGGCTGCCCGG
>JBBSLB010000153.1:0-6369 GCA_038255675.1 Mycobacteriales bacterium | reverse complement strand
CTCAGCTCGGCGGGCGAGACCGACAGCTGCTCGGCCGACAGCTCCCGCAGTCGGTCGGACAGGTCGGCGGGCGTGGTCATGAGCAGACAGCGTAGGTCGGCGGCTGGCAGGCTCCATCGACCGCGCTGGTCCTCCCCGGTCAGGGGTCCCAGCGCCCGGGCAGGGGTGCGCCGTGGCGGGACACCGCCCGGCTGGGCCTTGGTCGAGCAGCCCTCGACTAGGTTGCGCCGTCATGGAGCGCGCTGAGGTGTTGCAGGTCCTTCGGGAGAAGTCCGTCGAGATGCTCGAGGTCGAGGCCGACCAGGTGCAGGAGGACAAGTCCTTCGTCGACGACCTCCAGGTCGACTCGCTGTCGCTCGTCGAGCTGACGATGGAGCTCGAGGACACCCTCGGGGTGGAGCTGCCCGAGGAGGAGCTCGCCGACGTCAAGACGATCGGCGCCTTCGTCGACCTGATCGTGGCCAAGCAGAACGCGCAGTAGCAAGGCCCCGCTGGACGGCGGGTTGGGCGCGGCCGGTGTCTGGGCGCCTAGGCTCGCCCAGGTGAGCGCCTTCGCCTCGACGTCCCCCGTCGAGCGCGCCCGCGTTCTCGCCGATGACCTGTTGCGCCCCGTCGCCGAGCAGGTCGACCGCACCGTGGTACCGCGCTCGCACGTCGACGCCTGGGCGCGGGCCGGCCTGCTCGGCCTGGCCGGCCCGCCCTCACACGGCGGTGGCGGCGCGTCGGCGCCGGTCCTGCGGGAGGTCACCGAGGTGCTGGCCGGGGCCTGCGGGGCGACCTGGTTCGTGATCGCCCAGCACGCCCTGCCGCTCGCAGCGCTGACCGCCTCGGTGAACGCGCCGTTGCGCGAGCGCTGGCTGCCGGGCCTGTGCAGCGGTGACGTGCTGGCCGGCGTCGGGGTCGCGCAGCTGCGGCGGCCCGGGCCGCCGGCGGTGACCGCCACCCGGGTCGATGGCGGCTGGCGGTTCGACGGGCACATCGGCTGGCTGACCAGCTGGGGCATCTGCGACGTGCTCCTGCTCGGCGGGGTGAGCGCCGACGGCCGCACCGTGCTGGTCTTGCTGCCGGCGCGGGAGACCGAGGGCCTGACCGCGTCGGAGCCGTTCGCGCTGGCAGCCATGGCGGCCACCCGGACCGTGGCGCTCGACCTCGACGGGCTGGTCGTCGCGGACGAGGACGTCGTCGACGTGCAGCCGACCGCGCAGTGGCTGGCCGCCGACGTCGCCAAGACCGCGAACGTCGGTCCGCACACCTTCGGGCTGCAGCGCGAGGCGGTGCGCCGCCTGGACGTCACCGCGGCCCGGCGCGGGGACGCCACCGCGGCCGCGCTGGCGCAGCAGCTCGCCCGCGAGGGCGACCGGCTCCGTCGCGTGGCGTACGTCCTGGTGGACGACGTCCCTGCCCAGGAGCAGCTCGACGACCGACTGGCCGTGCGGGCTGCGGCGCTCGAGCTCGCGGTCCGGACCACGACGGCGCTCGTCGCGGCGACCGGCGGCGGGGCGATGGCCCTCGACGCCGCCCCGCAGCGGCTCGCCCGTGAGGCGGTCTTCCACCTCGTCCAAGCGCAGACGGCACCGGTCCGCGAGGCCACGCTCCAGCTGCTGAGGGACGTCAGCTAGGTGCTGCGCGTCGCGCTGTTGGACGTCGTCGCCGGCGAGGTCGCGGCGCGGGCCCTCGACGTCGCCGGCACCGTGGTTGCCTCGGCCGTCCGGACCGGCGTCGGGGACGACGTCGACGCCTGCGCGGCGGCGGCGCACGAGGTCCTGCGCGAGGTGGCGGACGCGGTTCCGCCCGCCGACTGGCTTGGCCTGATGGTTGTCGCGCCCGAGCGCACGACCGTCGAGGACGGCGTGCTGCTGACCGTGCACGACGCGATCGTGGTGCGGTTGACGGGCGTGCGCGCCACTCCGGCGTCGTACGCCTGCGCCACCGGTCTCGCGGACGCCGCCGCGCGCGACTGGTCTCGAGAGGAACTGCAGCGCAGCGGGTCTCGGACCGCACCCGTCGTCGAGACGGGAGTCGTGGTCGGGGAGCTGCTGCCCGGCTGGGGGCTGCCCGCGTCGCTGCCGGTGGTGGCCGGCGCGGTCCGGCGGCAGCTGCTGGTGGTGGCCGCCGGCGGGCTGCGCGAAGGCGTGCTGACTGAGCTGGACGACGCCCGGGTCCTGACCTGCGCGACACCCGTCGCCGTGCCGGACGGCTGGGTGCTGGCCGCCCACGCCGCACCGCGGCTGTGGGCGCTGACGGGTCCGACCGGTGCCGACCCGGGGCTGCCGGTGTCGGAGCTGCTGCCCGCGGGGCGCCCCCTGGAGGTGGCCGTCGCCGCGCTCGTGGCACGGGCCGTCGGTGCGCACGCGCACCTGCCGCACGCGTCGCCCGGCTAGGTCCGTCCGAGGGTCAGGCGAGCTCGAGCGCCACCTCGAAGACGGCGGCGCCGGCCCGGGCCTGGGCCCGCTCCTCCTCCGTGGAGAACGAGTCGGTCCACCCGCGGCCGGGGACCTCGTCCCAGACGAACAGCAGCGACGCGGCGCGCATCCGGAACGCGCGCGCGGCCGAGAAGACGGCCGAGGTCTCCATGTCGACGGCGAGGTGCCCGGCGGCGGACCAGGTGCGGAGCAGCGAGCGCGGCTGCTGCAGCAACGCCGAGGTCGTCACGGTGCTGCCGCGGTGGACGTAGGTGTCGCGCGCGGCGAACTGCGCGGCTGCCCGAGCGACCCGACCGGCGTTGGCCTCTGCCATGCCCGTGCCGCCGTAGTACTGCGAGGCGCCTTCGCCGATGAGCGCCCGTTCGGACAGCACGATGTCACCGGTGACGATGTCGGGCTGCAGGCTCCCGCAGGAGCCGATCTGCACCACGTTGGTCGTGCCGATGATGCCCAGCACGTGCACCGGCTCGACCGCCCGGGAGGCGCCGTACGCCGGGCAGTAGGCGACGGGGATGTCGCCGTACCAGCCGTGCCACAGGTCGGGCATGCCCAGCTCGCGGACCTCCTCGAGCAGTGGCAGGCGGGTGTCGAGCGCCTTCTGCCGCCACCACGTGCCCTCGAGCACCAGCAGGCGCGGCACCTCGTCCTCGTCGAGGTCGAGCAGGTCCATCCAGCCGTCGCGGTCCACCTCGTCATCCTGCCTGCTCGGGGCCCGGTCCCGTGTGCTCGTCGCGGGATCCGGGGCGAGCCTGGCAGGAGTGGACCGCGACCGGCCAGGCCGGGGCTCATGCATCTGCTTTGATATCGGGGTCGAACCCCCCCCTTGATCCAGGAGTCCTTCCGTGCCTGCTGCCCGCCTTCCGCTGTCCCGCCGCGGCTTCCTGGGCCTCGGCGCCGGCGTCGGCGCCTCGCTGCTGCTGGGCGGCTGCGGCGGCGACGAGACCGCCGTCGCCCCGCGCGAGACGACCGCGTCGTCCAGTGCGCAGGCAATCGAGCCGTACACCGTCCGAACCTGCGTCTACTCCAAGAACCACGCGTCGTCCGCGCTCTACTGGTCGCGCTTCGCGCCCGAGGGCATCACCGTCGAGGTCGTTCCCGTCGCCAGCGCGACCGAGATCCAGAACGCGTTGGAGGGCGGTCAGCTCGACTTCGGCCTGCTCGCGCCGTACACCCCGATCCTGTCCCTGCAGCCGGGCCAGACGCCGATCACATCGAAGATCATCGGCATGATCTCGCGGGGTGGGCTCGGCCTGTGCGGCAAGAAGGGCGTGGTGGAGAAGGTGGAGGACCTGCGTGGCAAGCGGATCGCTGTGCCGCCGCCCACCCTGCAGGTGCTCATCCTCAACGACGTCCTGCGCAAGGCCGGTCTGGAGCTCGGCAAGGACGTCGAGGCCGTCCCGCTCGGTTTCGCCGACCACGTCACGGCCTTCGCGCGCGGCGACGTCGACGCCTTTATGGGCTCCGAGCCGCCGGTCACCCAGGCCATCGTGGAGGCTGACGGCGTCCGGCTGCCCGAGGCGTCGCAGACCCCGGTGGGCGACTTCAACACCGCCAACTGGGCGTCGGCCAAGGTGCTCGAGGAGCGTCCCGACGTCGTGCGCGCGGTCGCGCAGATGCAGAAGGACGCCGCCGAGTACCTGAGCCCGGGCGGCACCAACGACGAGCAGGTCTGGCAGGACCTTCTCGTCACGCAGTTCGGCTTCTCGCAGGAGACCTACGAGACGGTGCTCGAGAACATCGGGGCGCGCTGGGAGTTCGGCAACGACCGGGTCGCGCAGATCGAGGGTGCCGCGCAGATGCTCCTCGACCAGGGCGCCATCGCCGAGAAGCCCGACGTCGAGGTGCTGTTCGCCCGCGAGTACTGGACGGTCTAGCGCGTGTCCGCTGCCCTGCTCGAGGACGCGGTCGTCGCCGCGCAGGGTGACAGCCGTCCCTCCCCGCGCGGCACCCGGTGGCGCCGGTTGCTGGGCTTCGTGGTCCCGCTCGTGCTGCTCGGTCTGTGGCAGGTGGCCGTCGAGGTGGAGCTGCTGTCGCCGCGGCTGCTGCCGCCGCCCAGCGTCGTCGCGGACCAGCTCCGGGAGTTCTTCTTCGGTGAGCCAGGCACCCTCACACTCGCGGGGGTCGTGCCCTTCACCGGCGCCGGCGGGGACCACCTGCTGTCCAGCCTGCGTCGGGCCGGGATCGGCTGGCTGCTCGCGGTCGGCGTGGGCACCCTGGTCGGCCTGCTGCTCGGGCTGTCCGCGCTGGCCCGCGACCTGCTCGACCCGGTGCTCAACGCCCTGCGCGCCGTCCCGATCTTCGCGTGGCTGCCGCTCGCGCTGGTCTGGTTCGGCATCGGGGAGGGAGCGGCGCGTGCGCTGATCTTCATCGGCGCGTTGTGGCCGGTGCTCGTGGCTGTGGGTGACGCGACGTCCCGGGTCCCGCGCTCGTACGTCGAGACGGCGCAGATGCTCGGCACCCCCCGGCGGTGGCTGTGGCGCAAGGTCTACCTGCCGAGCGCCCTGCCCGAGGTCGTCACCGGCCTGCGCCTGTCGCTGACGCTGGCCTGGACGGTCGTCATCGTCGGTGAGCTGTCAGGCACAACCTCCGGCGTGGGCGCGATGATGAATGCCGCCCGCGAGAGCGGCCGCACCGACCAGGTCGTCGTCGGCATCCTGGTGTTCGCCGCGGTCGGCCTGGTCGCCGACGTGCTGCTGCGACTGGCCACCCGCCGCTGGGTCCGCTGGGCCGACGCGTGAGCGGCACCCTGGTCGCTCGGGGGCTGGGGAAGGCCTTCGGCGACCTGCTGGTCCTCGACGGGATCGACCTGGAGGCCCAAGCGGGGCAGGTGCTTGCTGTGCTCGGGCCGAGCGGCTGCGGCAAGTCAACGCTCCTGCGCGTGCTCGCCGGCTTCGAGCCGCCGACCTCCGGCGAGGTGCTGCTCGACGGCCGGCCGGTCAGCGGCCCGTCGCCGCAGCGGGGGATGGTCGCGCAGTCGGGCGGGCTGTTCCCGTGGCTGCCGCTGCGCGAGAACCTGTCCTTCGGGCCGGCGGCGTCGGGCCGACCGGCCGCCGAGGTGCGCGAGGTCGTCGACGAGCTGCTGTCGGCCACCGGCCTGGACGGCTTCGCCGACGCGCTGCCCAAGCAGCTGTCCGGCGGGATGCGCCAGCGCGCGTCGATCGCCCAGGTGCTGGCCAACCGCCCGCCGGTGCTGCTGCTCGACGAGCCGTTCGGTGCCCTGGACGCCCAGACCCGGCTGCGCATGCACGAGTGGCTGCTCGAGCTGCTCGCCGAGCGGCCGACGACCACGTTGCTGGTGACGCACGACGTGGAGGAGGCGCTGCTGCTGGGGGACCGGTTGTGCCTGCTGTCCAACCGGCCAGCCACCGTCGTCGACACCCAGCCGGTGCCGTTCGGGACCGGCCGTGGCCGTGCCGTCCTCGCCGATCCGGCGTTCGTCCAGATGAAGGCCGCGGTCCTCGAGCGGGTGCTGGCCGCCTAGCTGCGGGTGAGCAGCGCCAGCGCCTGTGCCCGGTCGACCTTGCCGTTGCGGTTGCGGGGCAGGGCGTCCACGACGCGCAACGGGCGCGGGACGGCGTGCGCGCCGAGCGTGTCGCGCACGGCGCGCTGCAGCAGGGCCGGTTCGAGCGCCACGCCCGGCCGGGCGACCACGACGGCGCCGACGTTGTGCCCGGTGACCGGTGAGGGCACTCCGACCGCCACGGCGTCGTCGAGCAGGCCCGTGGCCAGCAGGGCGCGCTCCACCTCGGCCGGATAGATGTTCACGCCGCCCCGGATGATCAGGTCGACGGCGCGGCCCCCGACGAACAGGTAGCCCTCCTCGTCCATCCGACCCAGGTCGCCGGTGCGGAACCACCCGTCGGTCACTGCCAGTGCCACGGCGTCGCCCCAGTAGCCGGGGGTCACCGCAGGCGAGCGCACCCAGACCTCACCCGGCTCGCCGCGG
>JBBSLB010000152.1:0-6399 GCA_038255675.1 Mycobacteriales bacterium | reverse complement strand
GTGGTGCACGACGGCGCCACCTCGCTCCAGCTGGTCGCCTCGCTGCACCCGAGCGCCGCGGTCTGCGGTGCGCCGACCGAGGTCGCGCTGGAGCTCATCCGCGAGGTCGAGGGCATGGACCGCGGCCGCTACGCCGGACCGATCGGCTGGCTCGACGCCTCCGGCGACGGCGAGTGGGGGATCGCCCTGCGTTGCGCCGAGGTCGACCGCGAGGACCCGAGCCGGCTGCGCCTGTTCGCCGGCTGCGGCATCGTCGCCGGCTCCCAGCCGCTGAACGAGCTCGCCGAGAGCAACGCCAAGCTCGTCCCGATGCGGGATGCGCTGCAGGACTAGCCGACCTGCTCCCGCAGCTCGACCGGCAGTCCCACGAACGCGCCGTACGCCTGCGCCGCCTCGTGCAGGCCGGTCACCGGCCGGACCAGGAGCGCCTCGACCACCACACGGTCGGCGCGCGCCAGCCGGCGCCAGGACCCGGCCACCCGGCCGTCCTGCAGCACCACGGCGAGGTAGGGGCCGCTCCGGCTCGACGTCGCCCGGGTCGGGTCCACCAGCGCCTTGCTCTCCGTGAACGCGACGAGGTGCTCGTCGTAGGCCTGCACCAGCTGCGTGCCGGTCGGGGGTCCGGGCGGTGGGGCTGTGGTCGCGGACCAGAGCTCGAGGCCGTCGGCGTCGTCACGGCGGACGGCCGAGCCCAGGCCGGCGAGCGCCGCCCGCAGGTCCCGCACCAGCAGGCTGGACCACCAGGCCAGGTCCTTGACCGTGGCTGGGCCATGCCCGCACAGGAAGCGCAGCACCAGGTCAGCCGTCGCCTCCTCCGGGTCGCGGTCCGGTGCGGGCGCCACCCGCTCGTCCAGCAGCGCGTAGGTCTGCGCCCGCCCCGCCGGCACCCCGCTGCACAGCTGCCCCTCCAGCTCGAGCTGCATGAGCAGGAAGCCCAGCGCGCGGGAGCCCAGCTCCAGGCCGTGCTCACGCAGCAGGGTGCCGACCTGCGGGCGGGTCAGGTGCCGGCCGAGCAGCGCAGCGTCGAGGGCCCGGCGGCCGGTCGCGAGCACCTCGTCGGTCAGGCCCTCCTCCGTCCTGGCGCGGGTGATCTGAGCGCGGACCCGGCCCCCGGTCAGTTGCAGCAGCCAGCGCAGGTCCTTCGGCGCGACGTCGTGCCAGGTGGTCCGTAGCACGTGGGTACGCAACAGCTCGCCCGCTGCGCGCGCCCGCTGCACCTCCGGCTCGGACGCACCGCAGCGCTGCCCGATCGCCCAGGCCGACGGGTGCACGTCCTGCGACTGCACCGCGAGCAGGTGGCGGACGACGTCGCCGGGCGAGGAGCGCTGCGGCCCGGACAGCCCGTTGGCGGCCAGGCGCCGGCCGACCACCTCTCGCTCGTCCACGGCTAGCGCGGCCGGTACCGCTCGACGCCGTCTCCGACGGCCATGGCCAGCCGGTGCTCGCGCCTGGTCCAGGTCAGCTGATCGGCCACGGCGAAGATGCTCGAAGCCCCTGCAGAGCAGGCGGTCTCGGTCTGGTCGAGCCGCCGACCGTGGTGCGCGACGGGGAAGCGGGTGATGTCGCCGACCGTCGCGCCGAGCTCGGCGGGTGAGGCCGACAGCGCCTCGCGCGCGGCCGGGATCGCCCAGCCGCCGGAGCCGGTCGAGACGTACGTCGTCATGCGGCCCTGTCTAGCGCAGGGCCGCACCGACGGCTGTACGCACCTGGCGGTCCAGGTCGACGGCGGCGGCCCGGTCGGTGACGACCTCGACCACGCGCAGGCCCGGCGCCGGCACCAGCGCGTCGTCCAGCGCGATGAGGTCCTCGACCCGGACGTGCGGGGTCCCGGTGGCGGCGCACAGCGCGGCGAGGTCGACGCCGTGCGGCGTGCCGAAGATCCGCGCGAAGGACGGCGCGTGCTCCGGCCCGCCCTGCTCGAGCAGGCCGAAGATCGCCCCGCCGTTGTTGTTCACCACGACGAGCGTGAGGTCCGGCCGCGGTTCGTCCGGCCCCAGGACCAGGCCGTTGGCGTCGTGCAGGAAGGTCAGGTCCCCGAGCAGGGCGTACGCCGGCGCCCCGTGCGCCAGCGCGGCGCCGATCGCCGTGGAGACCATCCCGTCGATCCCGGCGACGCCGCGGTTGGCCAGCACGACGAGCCCGGCCTGCGGGCCGGCGAGGAACAGGTCGCGCACCGGCTTGGAGCTGCCGACGACCAGCAGCCCGCCCTCGGCCGCGGTCGCCGCCGCGGACGCAGCCGCCGCGGCGACGCGCCCGGCGACCACCGGCTCGACCACGCCGGCAGCGTCGGCGACCAACTGCTCGAGCACGGCCGCGGCCGCGTCGTCGGCGGCCCAGGCCGCCTCCTGCCAGCTGCGCAGCCAGTCCGGGTCGACCGGTCCGTCGGCGTAGGAGGGGACGGCCGGCAGCACCCGGGCGGCCGCGCCGGTCGGGTCGGGCCAGCTGCCGAGCCGGGTGACGACGTCGCAGGGGGAGCCCGCGGCCAGCCGGCCCACGGCGCGGGACAGCGTCGGCCGCCCGACGACCAGGACCCGGTCGGGGCGGTGCGCGGCGACCCAGCCCGGCGCGCCGAGCAGCAGATCCGGCACGAGCAGCACCTCGGCGGTCGGGCCCGCGCCGGACGACGGCTCGGCGACCACCGGCCAGCCGCGGCGGCGGGCAAGCGAGAGCGCCAGCGCGGCCTGCTCGCGCGGTCCGTCGCCGAGCACGACGACGGTCCGGGCCGGCAGGTCGTCGACCGGGGCGGCGGGGGCCGCGGCCGGGACCCGGGCGGTCCACGGCGCGCCGTCCGGGCGGCCGTCGAGCGGCTCCACCCAGGCCGGGTCGCCAGCACGGTCGGGTGGCGGCGGCACGAGCGGCTCGCGCAGCCCCAGGTTGACGTGCACCGGACCGGGCGGGGTGCCGAGCTCGCCGAGCGCGGCGGCCAGCACCCGGCAGGTCTGCGAGCGCCACGCGGCGTTGTCACCGGCACGCTCGGTCGGGGTGCCGAGCTCGACGAACAGCCGGACCGCCGAGCCGTAGAGGGCGAGCTGGTCGACGGTCTGGTTGGCCCCGCTGCCGCGCAGCTCGGGCGGCCGGTCGGCGGTGAGCAGCAGCAGCGGCACCCCGGCGTGCGCGGCCTCGAGCACGGCCGGGTGCAGGTTCGCCGTCGCGGTGCCGCTGGTCGTCACGACCGGCACGGGCCGGCCGGAGGCCTTGGCCAGGCCGAGGGCGAGGAAGCCGGCCGATCGCTCGTCGATGCGCACGTGCAGCCGCAGCCGGCCCGCACGGTCGGCGTCGTGCAGGGCGAAGGCCAGCGGGGCTGAGCGCGAGCCGGGCGACAGCACCGCCTCGCGCACCCCACCGCGCACCAGCTCGTCGACGAGCACGCGGGCCAGTGCCGTCGAGGGGTTCACCGGCTCAGTCTGCCGGGACCAGCTCCGCGCAGCGCGCCAGTCGTGCGCGCCACCACCGCTGCCGATCCGGCGGCGCGGCCCAGTGGGCCAGCCGCTCGGGGTCGGGGACGGCGTCGCGCAGGGCGATCGCGCCGCCCCGCCCGTCGAGGGAGTCGGTGACGACGTCGCCGGTGAGCAGGCTGGTCGTGGCCAGCCCGCAGGCGTACGGCAGGTCCGGCAGCGCAGCAGCCAACGCGACCCCCGCGCGGATGCCGACCGAGGTCTCGAGCGCGCTCGACACGACCACAGGCAGACCGCACTCCTGGGCGATCGCAAGCGCCGGTCGCACCCCGCCGAGCGGGGCGACCTTGAGCACCAGCACGTCGGCCGCCTCGAGCCGGACCACCCGCAGCGGGTCCTCGGCCCGACGGACGCTCTCGTCGGCGGCGACGAGGACCTCGACCCCCGCCCGGGCCAACGCCACCCGCAGCAGCGCGAGGTCCTCGACGTCGGTGCACGGCTGCTCGACGTACTCGAGGTCGAACGCGTCCAGCGCTGCAACGGCCCAGCGGGCGTCGGCAAGGGTCCAGGCGCCGTTGGCGTCCACCCGTACCCGCCCGGTCGGGCCGAGCACGTCACGCACGGCGGCCACCCGGTCGACGTCGTCGCGCAGCGCCTGGCCGGCCTGGGCCACCTTGACCTTGGCCGTGGTGCAGCCGGGGAAACGGGCCAGCACGGCCGGCACGTCCTGGGCGGGCACGGCCGGCACCGTCGCGTTGACCGGCACCCTGTCCCGCACCGGGGGCGGGACGTCGCCGCGCGCGGACTCCAGCGCGGCCGCGAGCCAGCGCGCCGCCTCGGCGTCGTCGTACTCGGTAAAGGGCGAGAACTCGCCCCAGCCGCCGGGGCCGCGCAGCAGCAGGGCCTCGCGGACGTCGATGCCGCGGAAGGGCAGGAGCATCGGGATGGCGACGACGTGGACCTCGGCGAGGTCGAGCAAGCCGTCCCCCTCTACTGTCGGCGCGTGGACGCCACTGTGTCAGAGCTGTTCGACGTCGCGGCCTGGCGCGAGGTCCCTGGCTTTGACTTCCAGGACATCACCTACCACCGGCACACCGCCGAGGGCCGTGACGGCATGGTCGTACGGATCGCCTTCGACCGTCCGGAGGTCCGCAACGCCTTTCGCCCCGGCACCGTCGACGAGCTCTACCGCGCGCTCGACCACGCCCGGATGTCGCCCGACGTCGGCTGCGTGCTGCTCACCGGCAACGGCCCGTCCCCCAAGGACGGCGGCTGGGCGTTCTGCTCCGGCGGCGACCAGCGCATCCGTGGCCGCTCGGGCTACCAGTACGCCGCCGGCGACACCGCCGAGACCGTCGACCCGGCGCGCGCCGGGCGGCTGCACATCCTCGAGGTGCAGCGGCTGATCCGCACGATGCCCAAGGTCGTCATCTGCGTCGTCCCCGGCTGGGCGGCCGGCGGCGGGCACAGCCTGCACGTCGTCTGCGACCTGACCCTGGCCAGCGCCGAGCACGCCCGCTTCAAGCAGACCGACGCCGACGTCGGCAGCTTCGACGGCGGCTACGGCAGCGCCGGGCTCGCGCGGCAGGTCGGCCAAAAGCTGGCCCGCGAGATCTTCTTCCTCGGCCGGGACTACACCGCCGAGCAGATGCACCGGATGGGTGCGGTCAACGAGGTCGTCCCGCACGCCGACCTGGAGAAGGTCGCCGTGGAGTGGGCGCAGACGATCTGCCGGAAGTCCCCGACCGCCCAGCGGATGCTCAAGTTCGCCTTCAACGCCGTGGACGACGGCATGGTCGGCCAGCAGGTCTTCGCCGGCGAGGCGACCCGGCTGGCCTACATGACCGACGAGGCGGTCGAGGGCCGAGACGCCTTCCTGGAAAAGCGCGACCCCGACTGGGCGCCCTACCCGTACTACTTCTAGTGCGCCGGTACTCGTGCGCCCGTTGATCGCGGCGCCCGCCACGTTGGAGCGGCTCGCCGCCGCGCTCGACGGCACGGGCCCCGCGCTGCTCCCGACGACCGAGCCGCGGGTGCTGGCGGCGTTGCGCCCGGACGAGCCGCTCGAGTCCGACGACATCGCGGTGGTGGTGCCCACCTCCGGGTCGACCGGCGAGCCGAAGGGCGCGCTGCTCACCGCCGACAACCTGCGCGCGTCCGCGGCGGCGACCGCGGCCGTGGTCGGCCAGGGGCAGTGGCTGCTGGCCCTTCCCTCGACGCATGTCGGCGGGCTGCAGGTCCTGGTCCGCTCGCTGCTGGCCGGCACCTCACCGGTCGTCCTCGACGGCCCGACCACCGTCGAGGCCTTCGAGGCGGCGACCGCCCGGCTCACCGGCCCGCGCCGACTGGTCTCCCTCGTCCCGACCCAGCTGCGGCGGCTGCTGACGAGCCCGGCCCTGCTGTCGTACGACGCCGTGCTGCTCGGCGGCGCCGCCGCCCCGCCGGCGCTGCTCACCGCGGCCCGCGCGGCCGGCGTGCACGTCGTGACGTCGTACGGCATGAGCGAGACCAGCGGTGGCTGCGTCTACGACGGCCGGCCACTGGCCGGGGTGACGGTCCAGGTGGGGGAGCGGATCCGGCTGTCCGGACCGGTGGTCGCGCGCGGCTACCGGCTGCGACCCGACCTCACCGCCGCAGCCTTCGCCGGCGACACCTTCACCACCGCGGACGTCGGCCACTGGGACGTCGACCGGCTCGTGGTCCTCGGTCGCGCCGACGACGTGGTGGTCACCGGTGGGGAGAAGGTCGCGCCCGCCGCCGTGGAGGCGGTGCTGGCCGAGCACCCCGCCGTCGCGGATGCCGCCGTCGTCGGCGTGCCCGACGACGAGTGGGGCGCCCGCGTGGTGGCCGTCGTGGTGCTGCGGCCGGGGGCGTCCCTGACGCTCGAGCAGGCCCGCTCGCACGTGTCCGCGGCGCTGCCGAGGGCCGCCGCGCCGCGGGAGCTGCGCGTGGTGCCGGTGCTGCCGCTGCTCGCGTCCGGCAAGATCGACCGGATGAGCCTGGC
>JBBSLB010000151.1:0-6400 GCA_038255675.1 Mycobacteriales bacterium | reverse complement strand
GGTCGGTGTCGGCGCTGCCGAGCAGGTCGGCCAGCGCGGGGTTGGCCCGCAGGACCCGCCCCTCGTGATCGAGCAGCGCGATGCCGATCGACGCATGCTCGAAGGCGGCCTGGAACTGCCCGTCCACTTGGCGGAGCCGCGCCAGACCGCGCCGCCACACCATGGCGAAGACAGACCTCGCGCTCCATCGACGATCAACAGGAGGTTGCCGTCGAGACACGCGCGTGTCGTGGACGGGATCATCCTGATGATCACCAGGAGGCGAGCGGGTGAGCGGACCCTGCGGTCCGCAGCCGGCTGAGGGGCACGACGGCGAGCAGGCTCAGGACCGCGGCCACCAGGTGGCCCGTGACCGCCGGAGCCCCGTCGGCGGGCTGGTCGGCGCTGAGCAGCATCCCGGACAGGACCAGCACGCACGCGCGGACGAGCGCGAGCATCGCCTCGCCGCGCCCCGGCCCTGCAGACGCGCGGGCAGCGGCGCCCTCGAACCACGCTCGGGTGCTGCGCACGGTCCCTCCCCGCCCCGGAGGGCAGGTGCTTCGGGCCCGCTCGTCACCGCCCAGCCGGGTGGGTGCACTAGGTCGTCCGGCGGAGCTCCTGCAGGACCGTCTCGCCCAGCGCCCGCGTCTCGCGGCGGTTGAGCTCGGCCCCGGCGACGGCGCCGGTGAGCAGCGGGGCTAGCGTCGCAGCGTTGCGGGCCAGCCGCCGCACCACCCGGCGGCGCAGCTGCTGACGGGCGGCCGCGCCGAGCACGGCCCCCAGCAGCGGCGCTCCCACGGCGCCGTCGACGCCCCGCCGCTCGACCCACGCGCCCAGGTAGGCGCCGGCGACCTCTGCCGAGGTGCCGACCGGCGCGCGGTCGTGCAGGACGTGCAGCTCGGCGACCAGCTTGATCTCGACCGCGACGACGGCGAGCGTCTCGGCGGTCAGCTGCAGCGGTGCGGCGAGCAGGCTCGGCGGGGCGGCGTGCTGGACGGCCGCCAGCGCGCCTCCTGCGGCGCCGATCCCTGCGGTGGCACGGGTGGCCGAGCGCACGAGGGCCTCGGCCAGCTCCTGGCCGGTCAGCCCGCCGTGGTGGGCCTGCAGGGCCGCCAGGTCCCGGACCGGGACGTGCGGGGCGACGTCGGCGACGAGGTCCCCGAGCCAGCGACCGCTCAGGGCCGCGCGGGAGCCGACTGCGCGCACGCCGCCGGCCAGCAGGCCGGTCAGCCGCGCGAGCAGCCGCCCGCGCTCGGCGGCGTCGAGGTCGCGCTCGGACAGCCGGCCCACCAGGGCGCCGACCTCCTCGCGGCGGACGAGCTCACTGCTCACGAGATCAGTCGCACTCCTTGCAGATCAGCCGACCGTCCTTCTCGGACGCCAGCTGGCTGCGGTGGTGGACCAGGAAGCAGCTGCTGCAGGTGAACTCGTCGCTCTGCTTGGGCAGCACGCGGACGGTCAGCTCCTCGCCGGACAGGTCCGCGCCCGGCAGCTCGATCGCCTCGTTCAGGTCGGCCTCGTCGACGTCGACGCTGCTGGACTGGGCCTCGGCCCTGCGCGCCTTGAGCTCCTCGAGGCTGTCCTCGGGCTCGTCGGCGTCGGACCGCCGCGGCTGGTCGTAGTCGGTGGCCATGCTCAGGGGCTCCTTCGTCGTGTGGTCCGGCGCGTGGACAACGCACGGGGTCGCGCATCTGTGCCCGCCCGCGCCGGACGGTCCCGAAGAGCTGGGTGGCTCCGGGGCGCCAGAGGGTAGCGGCAGCCTGCGCGGCGCACAGGTCGACCCGGCGTGACGTGGCCGACAGCCCGTCAGGCCGTCCCGTACGCCCCGAACAGCAGGTCGGTCAGCTCACCCACCAGCTCCTCGCGGGTGCAGCCGCGGGTGTCCAGCCACCAGTCGCCGGCCGACTGCACCATGCCGACCATGCCGTGCCCCCAGGCGCCGGCCCGCTGCGGTGGCCCGCCCACCTCGGCGGCGATGCCGACGGCCAGCAGCGCCGACAGCCGGCGGGTGAAGGAGCGGACCTGCGACTGCGCCGGCGCCGCCTCGTCGGAGTGCACGAGGAAGCGGTAGACCTGCGGCTCGTGCTCGATCGCGGCGAGGTAGGCGTCGACGGCCCGCGCGACCCGGTCCCGCCGGGTGCGGCCGGCCTCGAGCGCTGCCTGCAGGTCCTCGAGCAGCCGGCCGGTGTAGCGGTCGGCCAGGGCGGCGTACAGCCCGCTCTTGTCGCCGAAGTGGCGGTAGAGGATCGGCTTGGTGATGCCGGCCTCGGCGGCGATGGCCGCCATCGAGGCGGCCGGGCCGTCGCGGCGCACGATCCGGTCGGCCGCGTCGAGCAGCGCCTCGCGCCGGGCCGCCCGGTCCGGCAGGCGGACCGGGTCGGTGGCGGTCACAGCGAGCTCCTGCCTGTCCGCTACGGGATCTGGTGGCCGGAGATGGCCCGGCTGATGATCAGCCGCTGGATCTCGCTGGTGCCCTCGAAGATCGTGTAGATCTTGGCATCGCGGTGCCAGCGCTCGACCGGGTAGTCGCGGGTGTAGCCGTTCCCGCCCAGGATCTGGATGGCCTTCTCGGTCACCGCGACGGCTGTCTCGCCCGCGAACAACTTGGACATCGACCCCTCACCGGCCGTGAACGGGATGCCGTTCTTGCCCATCCACGCGGCGCGCCAGACGAGCAGGCGGCTCGCGTCGAGTGTGGTCTTCATGTCGGCGAGCATGAACGCGATGCCCTGGTTCTCCACGATCGGCCGGCCGAACTGCTCACGGGTCTTGGCGTAGTCCAGGGCGTACTCGTAGGCGGCGCGGGCGATGCCGACGGCCTGGGCGCCGACGGCCGGGCGGGAGGCCTCGAAGGTGGCCATCGCCGCCTGGCCGCCCTTCGTGCGGGCGCTCGTGGTCCTCTCGCCGCGGGCCACGGCGGCGGCGCGCTCGCGGGCGCGGGCGAGCCGCTCGTCCAGCTTGCTCTTCTCGCCGAGCAGCGCCGACCCGGGCAGCCGCAGGTCGTCGAGGACGACCTCGCTGGTGTGGCTGGCGCGGATGCCGTGCTTCTTGAACTTCTGGCCCATCGACAGGCCCTTGCCCTTGAAGTCCGGCCCGACGACGAAAGACGCCTGGCCGCGGGCCTTGAGCTCGGGGTCGACGGCGGCGACCACGACGTGCACGTCGGCGATGCCGCCGTTGGTGATCCACGTCTTGACGCCGTTGAGCACCCACTCGTCCCTGGCCTCGTCGTAGACCGCGGTGGTCTTCATGCTGCTCACGTCGGAGCCGGCGTTGGGCTCGGAGACGGCAAGCGCGGCGAGCTTGACGTCGTCCTCGGTGCCGAAGCACTGCGGCACCCACTCACCGATCTGCTCCATGGTCCCGTTGGACAAGATGCCGGCCACACCGAGCGTGGTGCCGACGATCGACAGTCCGATGCCGGCGTCGCCCCAGAACAGCTCCTCCATCGTGATGGGGAGGCTGATCCCGCTCTCGTCGGCCCAGCTGCTCGCGAAGAAGTCCAGCGAGTAGATGCCGGCGCGGGCCGCCTCCTGGATGACCGGCCAGGGCGTCTGCTCGCGCTCGTCCCACTCGGCGGCGGCCGGCCGGATCACCTCGGCCGCGAACTCGTGCAGCCACTTCTGCAGGGTGGACTGGTCCTCGGTCAGCTCGAGGGTGAAGCCGGGCATCGCAGAGCTCCTGACTCGTGGTGGATGCGTGTTACCACCGGTAACCCTAGAGCCGGTGGGGATTCCTGTCGAGGTGCGACCCGGCTCACGGTGCCAGGTCCTTGACGGCCGTTACCCGGAGTAACACAGTCGCATCATGGCTGACGTCACCTCCTCCGAGCTCCTCGTGCACGGCAATGCCGTCTCCTACGTCGAGTCCGGCGCCGACTCGGGTGGGCCGGTGGTGGTGCTCGTGCACGGCATCGGGTCGCGGGCCTCGCAGTGGGAGCAGGTCATGGGCCGGCTCGGTGAGACCTGCCACGTCATCGCCCCCGACCTGCTCGGCCACGGCGCCTCCGCCAAGCCGCGCGGCGACTACTCCCTCGGCGCGCACGCGTGCGGCATCCGCGACCTGCTCGCCGCGCTCGGCCACGACCGGGTCTCGCTGGTCGGCCACTCGCTCGGGGGCGGCATCGCGATGCAGTTCGCCTACCAGTTCCCCGAGCGGGTCGAACGCCTGGCACTGGTCTGTGCCGGCGGCCTTGGCCGCGAGGTCAGCATCTTCCTGCGTGCCGCCACCCTGCCCGGCGCCGACCTGCTGCTGCCGCTGCTCGCCGGCTCGTGGGTGCGCCGGGGCGGTGCGAGGGTCGGCGGGCTGCTGAGCTGGGCCCGGGTCACCCTGCCCGCCGGGCTCGAGGAGTGCCTGGTCGGCTTCGGCTCGCTGGGCGACCGTGAGACACGCGAAGCGTTCGTGCACACCGCGCGCAGCGTCCTCGACCCGGCCGGCCAGCGGGTCGACGCTCGGGACCGGCTCTACCTCTCCGCGGACCTTCCGCTGTTCGTCGTGTGGGGCCGCAAGGACGCGATCATCCCGGTCGCGCACGGTGAGGCGCTGGCCGCCTCGGTCCCCGGGACCACGCTCGAGGTGTTCGAGCAGTCCGGGCACTTCCCGCACCTGACCGAGCCGGCACGGCTGGCCGAGGTGCTGGCCCGCTGGGTGCGCGACACCCCCGCCGTCGTGGTCGACCCGGCCGAGCTCACCGCGCGGCTGCGCGCCGCGCCGCCGTCCTCCTAGAGCCTTTCTCGCGCCTCGCGCGGCGTGACACCCTGGCCACGGCACGGGGCGCCCGGCTCGCCGCCCTGGTCACCCCCGGCGTAGGCCCGGATGAACTCCGCCAGCCGCGGGTCGTCTGCGCTGCTCACCTCGAGCGCGGCGCCCCAGGTGACCGCGACGACCCGACTGTCCAGCCCCTGCTCCGGCGACACGAGGACGTACTCCCGGTCGGTCGCGGCGAGGTCGGCGAGCACGTCGACCTGGTCGGCCGGCAGGTCCGGCGCGTGGGCCAGCCACACCGCGCCGTGCTCGAGCGAGTGCACCGCGAACTCGTGCGGCACCGGCTCGTCATAGACGTCGCACGCCAGCCAGCGCGGGTTGTGCTCGCCGCCCAGCGGCGGCACCCGGTCGTACTCCAGCGGTCCCTCGACGTGCTCGTGACTCGGGTCCTCCGCCAGCACCTCGAGGCCCTCGATCGCCGGCGGCTCGGCGACGACGGGGTCGTCAGCAGCAGGCGCGCTCGCCTCGCCGGACACGGCGGGAGCGGACTGCTCGGCCGGCTCGCCACCCCCGCAGCCGGTGAGCAGGACAGCCGTGACGGCAAGGACGGCGGTGGAGGTGGCGGCGCGGCGCATGGTGGCACCGTACGAGAAGGGCCGTGCGGCCGGCATGAGAGCCTGCGCCTCCCCTGACACCCGGAGGCACGACATGGACATCCTCTACACCGCACGAGCGACGGCCCGCGGCGGCCGCACCGGCGAGGTCGTCTCCGACGACGGCGTGCTCGACCTCGAGCTGGCCTACCCCAAGGAGCTCGGCGGTCCCGACGGCAGCGACAAGACCAACCCGGAGCAGCTCTTCGCTGCCGGCTACTCCGCCTGCTTCCTCAACGCCCTCAAGCGCGTCGCCAAGGAGAAGGGGCTGGACGTCGGCGGAGCCGAGATGACCGCCGAGGTGGGCCTGGGCATGGCCGGCGCCGGCTTCGGCCTGGCCGTCACCCTCATCGGCTCGCTCCCCGACCTCGACGCCGAGCAGGCCCAGGGCCTGATGGAGGCCGCGCACCAGGTCTGCCCCTACAGCAACGCCACCCGCGGGAACATCGAGGTCACCCTCACGACCCGCTGACCCGGGGCGGGGGCGGGGGGCTACAGCGGAATCTGCTGGCCCTTGCCGACGACGGTGACGCCGCTGTCGGTGACGGTGAAACCGCGCTCGCGGTCCAGGGCGTGGTCGACGCCGATGGTGGCGCCCGGCCAGACCACGACGTTCTTGTCGAGGATCGCGTTGCGCACCACCGCGCCGCGCCCGACGTCCACGCCGTGGAGCAGGACGCTGCCGCTGATCTCGGACCCGCTGTGCACCCGGACCCCGGGCGAGACGATCGAGTGGCTGACCCGGCCGCCGGAGATGATCACGCCCTGCGAGACGAGCGAGTCGACGGCCTGGCCGACCCGGCCCTCCTCCTCGAAGACGAACTTCGCGGGCGGCAGCGCGGGCGAGGTCGTGAGGATCGGCCACTGCCGGTTGTAGAGGTTGAAGACCGGGTGGACTGCCACGAGGTCCATGTGCGCGTCGTAGTAGCTGTCGAGCGTCCCGACGTCGCGCCAGTAGCCGCGGTCGCGGTCGGTCTCCCCGGCACGCCGTTCTCGGAGAAGTCGTAGACCTGAGCGCCGCCGCGCTCGACCATCATCGGGATGATGTTGCCGCCCATGTCGTG
>JBBSLB010000150.1:0-6443 GCA_038255675.1 Mycobacteriales bacterium | reverse complement strand
GCGCGACGACGTCGTGGTGCTGCTCACCGCAGACCACGGGATGGAGGGCTCCGACCCAACGTGCACCGGCGACTGGGACCAGGCGCTGGCGGCTGCCGGCGTCCCGTTCCGCGACGAGGCCTACGGCTTCCTCTACCTGGGAGAGCCGGACACCGCGCCTACGTGCTGACCTCCGGTGCGCCCGTCGACGAGGCGATCCGGCGATGCCGGTGCAGGGTGGGACATCACGCCGCCGGCGCTGCGGCTGGGTGAGGGGCGCACCCACTGCTCCGCCTAGGCTCGAGCGGTCCCGCACCTGCCGATCGAGAGGACCCGCCGTGCCCTCGGCCGACGAGCCCACCACCACTTTCGCCGAGCTGGAGCTGCGCGAGGAGCTGGTCCAGGCCCTGGCCGGGCTCGGCTACGAGGAGCCCACGCCGATCCAGCGCGAGGCGATCCCGCCGCTGCTGGCGGGCCAGGACCTGCTCGGCCAGGCCGCTACCGGCACCGGCAAGACGGCCGCCTTCGCGCTGCCGATGCTGCAAGGGCTCGAGCAGCGCGGTCGCGGCAGCGCCCCCGTGTGCCTGGTCCTCGCCCCCACCCGCGAGCTGGCGATGCAGGTGAGCGAGGCGACCCACCGCTACGGCCGCGACCTGTTCGGCGCCGGCAGCGGAGCGCGTGTCCTGCCCGTCTACGGCGGCCAGCCGATCGGCCGGCAGCTGCGCGAGCTCGAGCGCGGTGTCGACATCGTCGTCGGCACCCCGGGCCGGGTCATCGACCACATCAACCGCGGCACGCTGAAGATGGACCAGCTGCGCACCGTCGTGCTCGACGAGGCCGACGAGATGCTGGACATGGGCTTCGCCGAGGACATCGAGGCAATCCTCGAGGCCGCGCCCGCATCGCGACAGACCGTGCTGTTCTCCGCCACGATCCCGTCGCGGATCGACAAGCTGGCCCGCAAGTACCTCCGCAACCCGGTGCGCATCGAGATCCAGAAGGAGACCGCGTCCGCCGGCGAGGCGCCCAAGGTCCGGCAGAGCGCGTACGTCGTCGCCCGGCCGCACAAGCCGACCGTCCTGGGCCGGGTCCTCGACGTCGAGGCGCCGGAGGCGGCGATCGTCTTCTGCCGCACCCGCGAGGAGGTCGACAGCCTCACCGAGACGCTCAACGGCCGCGGCTACCGGGCCGAGGCGCTGCACGGCGGGCTCAGCCAGGAGCAGCGCGACAAGGTGATGGGCCGGCTGCGCGGGCGCACCGCCGACCTGCTCGTCGCTACCGACGTCGCTGCGCGCGGCCTCGACGTCGACCACCTCACCCACGTCGTGAACTACAACGTGCCGTCGGCTCCCGAGGCCTACGTCCACCGCATCGGCCGGGTCGGCCGGGCCGGGCGCGAGGGCGTGGCGATCACGCTCGCCGAGCCGCGCGAGCACCGGATGCTGAAGACCATCGAGCGGGCCACCGGCTCGAAGATCACGATGGAGAAGGTCCCGACGGTCGCGGACCTGCAGGCCCGCCGGCTCGAGCTGACCCGCGCCGCGCTGCACGAGGCGCTCATCGAGGACGAGCTCGACGGCTTCTCGGTCGTGCTTGACGCGCTCACCGACGAGTACGACGTGGTGCAGGTCGCCCTGGCCGCGATCAAGCTGGCGCACGAGGCGAGCACCGGGCCTGCCGGGGAGGACGAGGCGGACATCCCCACCGCCGCTCCGGCGTCAACCGCCGCGCCGCGACCCGGCACCGCCGGCCGCGGCGGCGAGGCGCGACCGCCGCGCCGGACCCGCACCGACGGCGCGCGGGTCTTCGTCGGGCTCGGTCGGGCCGCGGGCGTGCGTCCGCAGGACCTGGTCGGCGCGATCACCGGCGAGACGACGCTGTCCGGGCGGGACATTGGCGCCATCGAGATCTCCGACCGCTTCGCCCTCGTCGAGGTCCCGGAGGCCGCGGCCGACGAGGTCGTGGCGGCGCTGCGGGCGACGCAGATCAAAGGTCGCAAGGCGACCGTCCGGCGGGACCGGGGGCCGGGCAAGCAGTAGCCAGCCGACCGGTCGCGCGGGTCCAGCATGAGGGGCCCGACCGGGAGGCCGTAGTTTGCTCCGGTGACCTCTCCTACATACTGCGCCCCCTGCATCGCCGACCTCGCCCTCGTACGCGAGGCGGCGACCACCGTCGCGGGCACGGCGTCCTGCATGGCCCACGCCGTCCTGCTCAGCCACGCCACCGATGACCCCGGTCGTCGTCGCCAGCGCCTCGACGCGCTGAAGGACCTGGCGACCAGCAAGGCCGAGACGGCCGAGCCGTCCGAGCAGGTCAAGCTCGAGCTGCTCGTCCAGGAGTACGGCCTGGCCGGTGCCATGGACATGGGCCAGCCTGCGCGCCGCGGCCAGCAGCAGCAGCAGCAGCCCGCCCGTCAGGGGGCGCCGAGCGCGCCCGGTGAGGGGCGCAAGTCCAGGCGGGGCCGGGTGCGCGGCGACCGGCCGGAGGGCCAGGGCGGTCCGGGTGCCGGTCCGGGCCAGGGCCAGGGCGGTCCAGGGCAGGGGCAGCCGCGCGGCGAGCGTCGGCCCGGCCAGGGTGGTCAGGCTGAGGGTGGTCAGGCTCAGGGTGGTCAGGCTCAGGGTGGTCAGGCTCAGGGTGCGCCGACTCAGGGTGCTGACGGCGCGGGTGAGACCGTGCCGGTGACGCCCGCGCCCGGTCCGGCCGGCGAGGGTCCTCCCGCCGAGGCGTCCAGTGCGCCGAGCGCGCCCTCGGCCCCCGCCGAGACGGCCAGCTCCGCGCCGTCCGAGGCGCCGAGCGCGCCGGCGGCCCCCGCCGAGACGGCCAGCTCCGCGCCGTCCGAGGCGCCGAGCGCGCCGGCGGCCGCACCGCAGGCCCCGACCAGCTCAGCCCCGTCCGAGTCGCCGGCGCCAGAAGCTGCCCCCGCCGCGGCACCGGACGCCCCCAAGCCGTCGGCGGTCGTGCCGCCGAGCTCGGCCCCGGACGCCTAGGACACGCCGTACGCCGAACACCCGTCCGGGGGAATCGGCCGCGCGGAAGTGCGGTTGACTACAGGTGCCGACCCGATACATGGCCCCCGGTCCCAAATCAGTCGCTACGAGCGACGCACCGCCGTGAGGCGACCTGACGGGAAGGCGCAGGACAGCCGCTCTGGGAGACCGGGGCGGCTGTGCTGTTGTTGCAGGACCTGTCACGACGCCGAAGGAGACCGATGACCTCCGACCGCCCGCCGCGTTGCCGGCCGATGCCCGCCCACCTCGTCGAGGCGGTGGCGGCTGCCGAGCCGGAGGCCTCTCACCCCGAGGTGCTCGACCGGCTCGACGCGGCGCTGGCGACCCTGCCGCCGGCCGAGCGGGCCGCCGTCGTCGCCGCCCACGGCTACGCCGAGGGACCGGTCGGAGCGGCGATGGAGCTCGACGTGGACACCGCCGAGGCCGACGAGCTGGCCCGGCGTGGCCTGGAGCTGCTGCGCGCGGCGCTGGCCGACCTCGAGCCGTGACGACCTGCTCCGCCTGCGGGACCGCGGTCGAGGGCGGTCCGCCGCTGACCTGGTCGAGCGCGACCGGGCCGCGCGGCACGACGTGGGTGTGCGACCGCTGCACCCGCGAGCACGTGCGCTCGATCGAGGCCAAGCTCGACGAGGAGCACTGGTGAGCCTGCCCGATCTGCCTGCGGGCGTCTGGCGGCACTGGAAGGGCAAGGACTACCTCGTCCTGGGCCTGGGTCACGACGCCGACCACGAGGATCGGACCGTCGTGGTCTACGTCCCGCTGTACGACGTGCCCGGCCCGCGGCTGGCCGTCCGCACGCTGGAGGAGTTCCTCGGCGAGGCCTCGCCGGGTGTGGCCCGGTTCTCGTACGTGGGGCCGTCCTAGGCGCTGGCGAAGCCGGGCTGCCAGCGCTCCATCTCGGAGCGGTAGTCGACGGTGCCGCCGAGCTGGCACAGCACGCCGATCGTCCCCATCGTCACGCGGTGGATGAGCAGGTACGACGGCGGCAGGTTGAGCTGGCGACCCAGCGCGGCGGCAGGGGAGCGCGGGTCGCCCAGGCGCACGGCCTGCGCCCGCAGCCACGGGCGGCTGAAGCGGAACTCGTGCTCGCGCACCGGCTCGAGCAGCGGCGAGAGGTAGTCGAGCAGTGCCTGCGCGTCGACCTGGATCGTGCCCCTGACGAAGCCCTCGTCGCGCAGCATCTGAAGCACCTGCTCGGCCTCGCCGGCCAGCGCCAGCCGGGCGATCCGGCCGATCGGCTCGGGTGCACCGTCGGGCAGGTGGTCCACGGCGCCGAAGTCGATGACGCACAGCCGACCGTCGGGCAGCATCCGGAAGTTGCCGGGGTGCGGGTCGGCGTGCAGCAGCCCGGCCAGCACCGGGCCCGAGAACAGGAAGCGGGCCAGGAGCATCGACGCGCGGTCACGCTCCTCCGGCGTGCCGTCGGCGATGATCCGGGACAGCGGCTTGCCCTCCTTCCACTCGCTCACCAGCACCCGCTCGCTGAAGGTCACGACGGCCGGGACGGTGATCTCCTGATCGCCCTCGTACGCGGCGGAGAAGGTCGCCTGGGACTCGGCCTCGAGCCGGTAGTCCAGCTCTTCGGCGACCCGCTTCTCGAGCTCGGCCAGCAGCGGCTTGACGTCCAGTCCCGGGGTGAGCGAGGAGAACATGCGGGCCAGCCGGGAAAGCTGCTTGAGGTCGCCGAGCAATGCGGGTCCGGCACCCGGGTACTGGATCTTGACGGCCACCTCGCGGCCGTCGGCCCAGACCGCCTTGTGCACCTGGCCGATGCTCGCGGCCGCGGCGGGCGTGTCGTCGAAGGACTGGAAGCTGCCGCGCCAGTCGGCGCCCAGCTCCTTGGCCAGCACCGCGTGGACGGTCGTCGCCGGCAGCGGAGGCGCAGCCTCCTGCAGCTTGGTGAGCGCGGCCCGATAGGGGGCTGCGACCTCCTCCGGCAGCGCGGCCTCGAAGACCGAGAGCGCCTGGCCCATCTTCATGGCCCCGCCCTTGAGCTGGCCGAGGACCTGGAAGAGCTGCTCGGCCGTACGCGCCTGCAACTCGGCTGCGACGAGCTCGGCGGGCCGTCCGCCGAGCCGCTTGCCGAAGCCGATCGTGGCCCGTCCGGCGACGCCGAGCGGGAGCGCGGCGAGTTTGGCGGACCGGGTCACCGCGCGCAGGGGGATGTCGCTCACCGGACCAGTGTGGCGGTCGCGGGCCCGCACCGCTGGTCCGGGCGCCCCTCGCGGCGCTGGGGGCGGTCACGGCAGCCTGACCTCGGTCGGTAGAACCGGTGCGCAACCGCAGTCGCGGTGCACCGGCCAGCTGCGCCGACGCCACCGCCAGTCGGGCAGGGCGAGCTCGAGGGTGCCGCCCAGCGAGGCCGGGTCGGTCGTCCCGTCGAGCAGGGCGAGGGCCTGCATCGCCGCCTGGGACGCGACGCTCAGCGCGAGCGGCCCGTCGCACGCCGTCCGGGACCGGCTCGGCTGCGACAGCTGGGCGGCCAGCACCGGCCAGTCCGGGTCGAGGTCGGACCGGGTGAGGTCCAGGCAGTGCAGGCAGGCGGTGCGCCCCGGCAGGACCAGCGGGCCGACGATCCCGACCGTCTCGCGCACCTCCGCGAGCAGGTGCGGTGTGCTGGCGGGGACCAGCTGGCGGGCGTCCTCGAGCTGGTCTGGCCGGGCGGGGGCGAGCACCACGAGATCGACCCGCGGCAGCGGCCCGGCCGTGACCGAGGGGGCGCATCCGCGCAGCCGCTCGCGCGCTACCTGCCCTCGGCTGCGGCCGACGTCACCGAGGTCACCCGCGCCGACCCCGGTGTCCTGCGGGGTGCCGGCCACCTCGTCCAGGACGTCGACGCTGCCCACGCCGGCGGCGGCCAGCATGCCGGCCAGCGGTGCGCCGACCCGCCCGGCGCCGATGACCAGGACCCGAGCGCCGGCTCGGTGACCGGCCGCCGGCAGCCCCCCGTCGCCGCGAACCAGCGCCAGCGAGGCCAGGTCGGCTGCGAGCCGCTCGCGCTCGGCCCGCTCGAGGGCGGCGAGCGGTCCGAGGTCGGCGCCCGCGTCCTCGAGCAGGCCGGCGCAGGCGAGCAGCTCGAGCAGCAGCGTCGTGCGCGACGTCGGGCAGCCGACGGCGGCGGCGGCGGCCAGCACCTGGTCGCGGTCGCGCGTCCCGTCGAGCAGCCCGAGTGCCTGGCGCGTCACCGGGTCGAGCCCGCACAGCACCGCGGCCCGGCCGGGCGCCTGCCCGAGCTGGAGGGTCTCGCGGTCGCGCCACAGCCGGCGGGCGGCGGGGCTGAGGACTGGGCGCACGCGGGCACCTCCGGAGCGAGTCGGCTGGTCGAGCAGCAGGTTCGCACCGGATCGCCGCGCCGTCCCCCGGCCGTCCACAGGGCGGCTCGCCGTCCACAGCAGCGGGCCCGTCTTGCCCGCGAGCGGAGACGGCGCGGTCCCCAGCCGGCGCGCTCGTACGTCT
>JBBSLB010000149.1:0-6467 GCA_038255675.1 Mycobacteriales bacterium | reverse complement strand
AGCTTGAACTGCTTGAGCCTGCTCATCAGTACCCCAGCGACCGGTCGACGGCGTGCAGGACCCGGTCGAGGTCCGGCAGGTAGTCCTCCTCGACCCGCGACGGCGGGTAGGGGGTGTCGAAGCCGGTCACGCGCAGCACCGGAGCCTCCATCTCGTAGTAGAGCTCCTCGGACAGCCGGGCCGCGATCTCGCTGCCCATGCCGAGCGAGCGCGGCGCCTCGTGCACCACGACCGCCCGCTTGGTGCGCCGGACGCTGGCGAAGACGGTCCGGTAGTCCAGCGGCGACAGCGAGCGCAGGTCGACGACCTCGAGCGAACGGCCGTCCTCCTCGGCGGCCGTGGCGGCGTCGAGGCAGGTCTTCACCATCGGGCCGTACGCGATCAGCGTCGCGTCACTGCCCTCGCGGACGACGCGGGCCTGCCAGAGCGGCTCCGGCGTCAGGGAGGTGTCGACGTCGGCCTTCTCCCAGTAGCGCCGCTTGGGCTCGAAGAACAGCACCGGGTCGTCGCTGGCTATCGCCTGCTGGATCATGAAGTGGGCGTCGACCGGGTTGGAGCAGGCGACGACCTTGAGCCCGGCGGTGTGCGCGAAGTAGGCCTCCGGGCTCTCGCTGTGGTGCTCGACCGCGCCGATCCCGCCGCCGAACGGCACCCGGATCGTCACCGGCATCGGGACGCTGCCCTTGCTCCGCGCGTGGATCTTGGCCAGCTGGCTGACGATCTGGTCGTACGCCGGGTAGATGAAGCCGTCGAACTGGATCTCGCAGACGGGGCGGTAGCCGCGGATCGCCAGGCCGATCGCGGTCCCGACGATGCCGGACTCGGCCAGCGGGGTGTCGAAGACGCGGTCCTCGCCGAAGTCCTTCTGCAGGCCGTCGGTGACCCGGAAGACCCCGCCGAGCTTGCCGATGTCCTCACCCATGAGCAGGACCTTCGGGTCGTGCTCCATCGCTGTGCGCAGGCCCTCGTTGAGCGCCTTGGCCATAGTCATCTGCGCCATCAGGAGTGCCCCTCCGCGAAGCCGGACAGGTAGCCAGCGAACTCCTCGCGCTGCTGCTCGAGCAGGACGGTCTGCTCGGAGTAGACGTCGTCGAAGATCGACAGCGGCTCCGGGTCCGGCATCTCGAGGCAGCCCTTGCGGATCCGGGCGGCGAGCTCGTCGGCGTCGGCGTCGAGCTGGGTGAAGAAGGCGGCGTCGACGATCTGCTGCTTGTAGAGGAAGGACTTCATCCGCTCGAGCGGGTCCTTGAGCTTCCACGCCTCGAGCTCGCTGGCCAGCCGGTAGCGGGTCGGGTCGTCGGAGGTGGTGTGGGCGCCCATCCGGTAGGTGAACGCCTCGATGAGCGTGGGGCCCTGCCCGCTGCGGGCGTCGTCGAGCGCCTTGCGGGTCACGGCGTACGACGCCAGCACGTCGTTGCCGTCGACCCGCACGCCGGGGAAGCCGAAGCCCTCGGCACGCTTGTAGAGCGGGATGCGGCTCTGGGAGGTGGTCGGGGTGGAGATGCCCCACTGGTTGTTCTGGCAGAAGAAGACGACCGGCGCGTTGTAGACGCTGGCCCAGACGAAGGCCTCGTTGACGTCACCCTGGCTGCTGGCGCCGTCGCCGAAGTAGGCGATGCATGCCTCGCCGTCGGCGTCACCGACCGCGCCGTCCTTCTGGATGCCCATCGCGTAGCCGGTGGCGTGCAGCGTCTGCGAGCCGATGACGATCGTGTAGAGGTTGAAGCGCTTCTCCTGCGGGTCCCAGCCGCCGTTGCTCGCGCCGCGGAACAGTCCGAGCAGCACCAGCGGGTCGACGCCCTTGCACCACGCGACGCCGTGCTCGCGGTAGGTCGGGAAGGCGAAGTCCTTGGGTCGCATCGCGCGACCGGAACCGACCTGCGCGGCCTCCTGGCCGAGCAGTGCGGCCCAGATGCCGAGCTCGCCCTGGCGCTGCAGCGCGGTGGCCTCGACGTCGATCCGGCGGACCAGGACCAGATCGCGGTAGAGGTCGCGGTACTCGTCGTCGGTCAGGTCGACGTCGTAGTCCGGGTGGGAGACGCGCTCGCCCTCCGGGGTGAGCAGCTGAACCAGCTCGGTGCCGGCGGTGGTGCTCGTGGCCGGTCCGGGCGGCTGGGTCGGCGCTGCCGACAGTTCGGTCAGGGACACGGGTCTCCTCGTAGCGCTCGTGCCTCGCGCCGGGGTCACCGGGGCGCTGCGTGGGGCGGGCACCGCACCGTCCGCGGGGTGTGCGGGCCGGTCCGGCGGGTGCTGCTCGGGCATCCTGTCAGACGCCGTCCGGTCCAGTGTGACCTGCGTCTCGCGCCGGGTCACACCCGGGCGGAGCGACTAGCGGAAGTGGCCTCGGGTCCGGGACGCCTTCGCGGGGGCCTTCTTGGCCGGAGCCGCCTTCTTCTCGGGCGCCGCCTTCGTGACCGGAGCCGCCTTCTTCTCGGGCGCCGCCTTCTTGGCCGGAGCGGCCTTCTTCTCGGGCGCCGCCTTCGTGACCGGAGCCGCCTTCTTGACCGGAGCGGCCTTCTTCTCGGGCGCCGCCTTCTTGGCCGGGCTCGCCTTCTTTTCCGGGCTCGCCTTCTTGACCGGAGCCGCCTCCTTCGTCGGAGACGGATCGGCCACGTCGCCGCCGTCGATGCTCAGCGGCACGACGACGACCGGCTCCGCGTCGTCGCGGCTGAGCGTGAAGCCGTCGGCCTCGGTGTCGAGGTCAGGGACGGGCTGCTGCTCGGCCGGCTGCTTGCTCCCGCGGCTGCGGCGATCCCGGTCACGCTCGAGCAGACCGAGGTCGCCGTCGGGGTCGAGGACCGGCGCGTCGAGGCTCCGGACGAGCGCCGCTCGCGCGACGGGGGCTGCGATCGGGGCCTCCACGAGCGAGCCGGTCGGCTGTCCGGCCTCGACCGGCCGGACGCCGGGGGCCCCGCCGACCAAGGGGGCGGCGACGACGACGCTCCGGGCGGCGGCCGAGTCGGTGCTGCCCGAGACGGTGCCGTCCGGCGCCGTGCGCACCGAGGTCCGCGCGGGGGTGACGGCGGGCAGCAGGCCGGTGCCGAGGGCCCCCGGCGGCAGGACGACGACAGGTGGCTCGCCCGGCGCGGCGAGGACCGGCGGCAGCGGGGCCAGCGACAGGCCGGGACCGCCCACGCCACCGGTGGTGCCGAGGACGATGAGGGCGGTCGCGCCCGAGGTGACGACGACGAGCGCGGCGGTTGCGAGGGCGATGGCGCCGCGGGACGGACCGTTCACGCGCACGCGGGAGGTCGTTGTCACTGCACACCCTCCGTCCCGTGTCCGTACTCGACGACTATGCCACCGTTAGTAGTTCCTTGGCTACTCCCGGTGGCCTATCGTTCTTGCACCGATCGGCGCCGGGTCGTTCATCCCTGTTCGGCGCGTTCCTTCACGCGCTGGAGCGTCTGCTCGATGCTGCGTGCGGTGAACTCCGCGCGGTCCCCGACGCCGCTGACCAGCCGGCCGAGCCCGACCATCAGCGGGCCGCGCCGGTCGCGCCAGGTCTCGGTCAGCCGGCAGCCGTCGCCGTCGGGCTCGACGTCGTAGGACCACTCCGCCACGGGCAGCCCCACCGAGCTCACCGCGAAGGCGAACGCGCGGCCGGGCTCACAGCGCGTCACGGTGCTGTTCGTCGACCAGCGGCGCAGGCCGGAGCGGTTGCGGCCGAAGAAGACCGCCCCGACGGCCGGGCCGGTTGCGCCGCCCCGCCAGCTGCCCCCAGCGTTCTCCGGGCTGAAGGCACCCATACCCGGCAGGTCGCTGACGAGCTGCCAGACGCGCTCGGGCGACGCGTTCACGACTGTGCTGCGCGAGAGGGTGCCGGAGCCGTCGACCATGGGCGAAGGTAGCCCCGCGTGACGCCCTGCCACGGTCGCGCCGCGCGGCCCCGTGTCTCGCGGTGAGTGGAGACCGCGTCCGACGGCGAGCGCCAGGGATGGCCGCTCAAGATCTTCGAAAGGTCCCCAGGAGCCCAGTACTGGGGATCTTCCGATGATCGGGCTGGAGCGCCTCCGCGGGGGTACGGGCTGTGCGCCCGGCGCCGGACAGGGGGCACCGCGCCGCGCGTCGTGAGCAAAGTGGTGACGGGTGATGAGCTCACCGGCCGGGCCGGCGGGTTCCCGGCCGGGCCGGTGAGCTCCCGGCAGTACTGGCGGAGTCGGGCCTGCTGCTGATGACGCTGGCGGTCAGCTGACCGGCTCGTCCAGCGCGCCGACGAGCATCGTCACGGTCGAGCCCGTGCGCGCGGCGAGCTCCTGCGCGTCGGTGGCCGTACGACGTCCCGCGTCGGAGGCGAAGCCGGCGCCCATCGCATCGGCGTCCTCGAAGTACAGCTCGGCGATGCGGTGGAACGGCGCCGGACTGCCGTCGGGGGTGCCGACCACGGCGGAGGTCTCGGCACGCACCAGGCCGGGGATCGTCTCGGCCAGCGGCATGTGCACCGACAGGTAGTGGGCGTCGAACTCCTCGACCTGCGCAGGAGTGGAGTAGAGGACCGTCAGCTTCATCATCGGCCGGACGCTACGCGGCCTCCCCGGCGTCCGCGAGGATGACGACGGCCGAGCTCGCCCCCCGACGGTCCTTCCCTCGCAGGAGGTCGGGCGCACCCTCGTCGGGTCGATCGCCTCGTCACCCGCCGGGTGTGGTCACGGATGACCATCGCAGAAGTGATCAACATGGGGCATGCGCTCACGTGTGCCCCGTGCCGACACCTTCAGGACGGGCAGACGAAATGCCGCGAGCAGGGGGTCAGGGTGAGGGTCGAGATCAAGCAGGTCTGGTCGGTCGGGCGGGTGGCGTCGTGGAACGGCTACTGCCTGCCCTGTGGTCGCGAGGACCGGCCGCTGGTGCTCACCCGCAGCGGCGCCTCCGGCCTGCGTGCCTGGGTTGCCGGCATCGGCGACGACGAGCGGACCCTCCTGCTCACCTGCCGGGTCTGCGGCGACTGGCAGATCGTGCCGCTGCGTGAGGAGGACGACCCGGAGATCGCGGTCGCGGAGGCGCTCGGGGCGGCAGCTCCGGTGGCTCCGGTCATGGCCATGACCCGGCCAGCTGCCGCGGCTGTCCCCGCCGCGGTGCGGCCGCCTTCGCGTCGTACCGCCCCTGCCGCTGTCGCGATCTCCACACGGGAAAGGGTTCCGCTGCCTTTCCGGGGCGCGCCGACGCAGGCTGCGGTCCCGTCGCCGGACGCCGTCGCGGCGGCGCGTTCGGTGCTGTCCGCCGCCCGGTCCGGTCAGCAGCGCTCCGCCACCCCCCGGCCGGCTCGGCCGGCTCGGCGTGGCCACCGCCGTGGCCCGACGCCCCGCCGCCCCGACCACGCCGGGTCACGCAAGCCCCGGCCGAGCGCTGTCCCGGTCGCCGAGGCCACCTCGATCGTGCTGCCGCTCGACCTGCTGACCAGCGGCCACTCGCTCCTGCTCGCCGCCGGCTGATCGGGCCTACCTGCGGGCACGGTCCACGTCGAGCAGCAGCCGCGCCACCGGCAGGGCCACCAGCACCGCAGCCGCCGCGAACACCGGCACCGCGTCCGCGGACGCCCACGTCGACGTGCTGTCGGCCTGGGCGCCGAACCACTGGTCGACCGCGATGGTCAGGCTTTCCAGGCTGGCGAAGGCGAGCAGTCCGCCGCTCAGCAGCGCCCCCCACGCCCGTCGCTGCCAGAGCCAGACCGCCGCGAGCACCATCGCCGGGATCCACAGCGCGAGGTCCTGCACGTAGACGGGGTTGGTCGTCAGCCCGCTGCCCTCGAGCAGGCTCTGCGGATCGGGCGTGAAGGACGCGGGCAGCGTCTGGCGGATCCAGGCGAGACCGTTCAGCGCCGCGATCACGAGCAGGCTCGAGGCGATGAGCCGCACCGGCAGCTGCGCGTCCACCCGCGCGCGGAATCCGGCCACCTGCACGTGCAGCAGCAGCGCGGCCGCCGCCCAGACGGCCAGCCCGAGGTGCGCGACGTACAGCAGGAAGAAGTTGTTAAGCGGCGTCGCGAAGCTGAACATGAAGCCCTGATAGATCAGGTGCGCGACCGTCGCGATCCAGACCACCAGCCAGCGCGCCGACCCGTGCGCGGTGCGCACCATGGCGAGCGCGAGCAGCGGCAGGACGACGGCGAGCACGACCAGCGCGGTCCCGCGCAGGTTGCCGTCGAGGGCCGGCTCGCCCGTGAGCACGCCGGGGAACACCACACTGAGCAACGCACCGGTCCCGGCCACCACGCCGAGGACGCCCGACGTCCAGTACGGCGCCTGGCCGGAGTCGAGGACCGCCGGCCGGTCCATCAGCGGGAGGCGGCTGCGGCCTCCTCGCCCCTGGGTCTTGAGGTCGGACATGGCCACGCTCCTCACCTCGACGCCACTCGCGCGGCAGACCCATCGTGCTGCGCGCACGCGGGCACCGACAGGGGCGAAGGTCCTGTTGGCCCAGGTGATCTCGCACTCAGAGAAGGTCGGGCTCGGTCCAGGCGTAGGGGT
>JBBSLB010000148.1:0-6575 GCA_038255675.1 Mycobacteriales bacterium | reverse complement strand
CCGAGGAAGTTGAGCAGCGCCTCCGGCAGGTAGCCCTGCTCCTGGAACCAGGTCAGCCGCGCGGCAGGGTTCTTGCGCTTGGAGATCTTGCTCTTGTCGACGTTGCGCAGCAGCGGCATGTGCGCGAACGCCGGCCGCTCCCAGCCCAGCCAGTCGAACAGCAGCAGGTGCTTGGGTGTGGAGGAGATCCACTCCTCGCCGCGGACGACGTGGGTGATGCCCATCAGGTGGTCGTCGACGACGACGGCCAGGTGGTAGGTCGGGAACCCGTCGCCCTTGAGGATCACCTGGTCGTCCGGGCGCGGCGCGTGCACCTCGCCGCGGATGAGGTCGACGAAGGACAGCGGCACGTCGTCGGGAACGAGCATCCGCACGACCGGTGTGGGCGAGAAGCCCGGCAGGGCAGCGCGTTCGGCCTCGGTCTTGCCGGCGCAGAGCCGGTCGTAGCCGGTAGGCAGCTTGCGCTTCTGCTGGTCCTCGCGCATCTGCGTCAGCCGCTCGCCGCTGCACCAGCAGAGATAGGCGTGGCCGTCCGCGAGCAGCCTGTCGACGTGCGGGCGATAGGTCTCGAGCCGCTCGCTCTGGCGGTACGGCGCGCAGGGCCCGCCCTTGTCGGGGCCCTCGTCCCAGTCCAAGCCCAGCCAGTGCAGGGTGTCGTAGACCTGCTGCTCGCTGTCGGCGCGGAAGCGCGCGCGATCGGTGTCCTCGACACGGAGCAGGAACTGCCCGCCCTGCTGCCGGGCGAAGGCCAGGTTGAACAGCGACATGTACGCCGTGCCGACGTGCGGGTCGCCGGTCGGCGACGGGGCGACGCGGACGCGCACGGGGGCGGTCATCGCGAGACCACCGGGTTCGTCAGCCGCCCGATGCCCTCGACCTCGACGGTGACCGACTCGCCGGGAACGAGCGGGCCGACGCCGGCCGGCGTGCCGGTCAGCACCACGTCACCGGGCAGCAGGGTCATGAACGAGGTGATGAACGCGAGCACAGCCGGCACGTCGTGCAGCAGGTCACGGGTGCGTCCGTCCTGACGCAGGACCTCGTCGACCTCGCAGCGCACCCGCAGGTCGGCCGGGTCGAGGTCGGTCTCGAGCCACGGGCCCAACGGGCAGAACGTGTCGTGGCCCTTGCCGCGGGTCCACTGGGTGTCGCTCTTCTGCTGGTCGCGCGCGGTCACGTCGTTGGCCGCGGTGTAGCCCCACACGTGGGCCAGAGCGTTCGCCGGGGTCAGGTCGCGTGCGGGCTTGCCCATGACGACGGCGAGCTCGCCCTCGTGGTCGACGCGACCGACCCCCGCCGGCAGCCGGATCGGGTCACCGGGGCCGACCACGGAGGTGGCCGGCTTCAGGAAGACCGTCGGGTCCCCGGCGGAACCGGAAGGCCCTGTCAGATCGGCCATCTCGGCGACGTGGTCAGCGTAGTTCTTGCCGATGCAGACGACGTTGATCGGCTGAGTGGGCGCGAGCAGCCGCACGCTGGACAGCGGAACGACCTCACCGGTCAGCGTCGGGTCGAACAGCGGGTGGCCAGCGAGCGGGGCGAGGGACAGCTCGCCGACCTCGTCGCCGTCGCCCTGCACGAGGCCGTACGCGATGTCGCCGGAGCGGGAGAAGCGGGCGATGCGCACGCGGTCGGACCTCTCGAGCGGGGAGCCTGTCGGGACCCCAGCACGCTACCGGCGCGGCCGGTGCTCCTCAGCGGGCGCGTGCGCCGGTCCAGGCCTTGACGATGTCGCGCACCGACAACACACCGACGACCTCGCCGCCCTCGCAGATGACCAGGTGCCGGAAGCCGCCGCTGACCATGGCGCCGGCCGCCTTCTCCAGGTCCCAGTCCGGCTCGCCGGAGACGGCATCGGGGGTGAGGTGGTCCCCGGCGAGCTCGACGTCGAGGTCCTGTCCGCCCGCGACCACCTTGAGGACGTCGCGCTCGGTGAGGATGCCTGGCCCCTCGGAGTCGGGGTCGAGCACCACGGCGGCGCCGACCCGGCGGGCGGCCATCGCCTGCGCGACCTGCCGGACGGTGTGCGCCGGGCCGACGGTCAGCACGGCAGGGGTCATGACGTCGCGCACCAGCACTGTCGCTCCCGAGGGTCGTCGCGGTGGCCGGGTCCGGGGCCGGACACGGACGGTACGACGGACAGCCCCCGGTGTCGCTACCCGGTGTCGCTACTCCCCGATGCGATGCATCCAGCCGTGCGGGTCGGCGGCCCGGCCGTACTGCAGTCCGAGCAGCGCCGCGCGCAGCCGGAGGGTGACCTCCCCGGGCGTGCCGTCACCGTTGGTCCACTCCCCCTGAGCGCTCTTGACGTGCCCGACGGGGGCGATGACCGCCGCGGTGCCGCAGGCGAAGACCTCCGACAGCGAGCCGTCCTCGGCGCCCTTGCGCCAGTCGTCGACCGACAGTCGCCCCTCCTCGACCGTGAGGCCGAGCTCGGGGGCGAGCTGGAGCAGCGAGTCGCGCACGACGCCGGGCAGCAAAGTGCCGGTCAGCGCCGGGGTCATCAGGCGGGTGCCGCCGTCCGTCCCGTCAGACAGGACGAAGAACAGGTTCATCCCGCCCATCTCCTCGACCCAGCGACGCTCGACCGCATCGAGCCAGACGACCTGGTCGCAGCCCTTCTCGGCGGCCTGGCGCTGGGCCAGCAGGCTGCCGGCGTAGTTGCCGGCGCACTTGGCCTCGCCGGTCCCACCGACCGCCGCGCGGACGTACTCGTCGGACAGCCAGACCGTCACCGGCTTGACCTCGCCGGGGAAGAAGGGCGTGACGGGGAAGGCGATGAGCAGGAACAGGTACTCGTGCGCCGGGCGCATCCCCACCTGCGCCTCGGTCGCGATCATGAACGGACGCAGGTAGAGGCTCTGCCCCTCGGCGGTCGGCACCCAGGCGCGGTCGGCCTCGACGAGCGCGTCGACAGCCTCCAGGAACAGCTCGGTGGGCAGCTCCGGCATGGCCAGCCGCGCGGCGGACCGGTTGAAGCGCCGGGCGTTCTCCTCGGGCCGGAAGACGGCCACCCCGCCGTCGGGCTGCCGGTAGGCCTTGAGCCCCTCGAAGATGGCCTGCCCGTAGTGCAGGACCATCGCCGACGGGTCGAGCTGCAGCGGCTCGTAGGCGGTGAGTCGCGCGTCGTGCCAGCCCTGGTCGACCGACCACCGGATCGCCACCATGTGGTCGGTGTGCACCCGCCCGAAACCGGGGTCGGCCATGAGCGCCTCGCGCTCGGCGTCGCTACGCGGCGCGCTGCTGGGCACCGTCGCGATGGTCGTGGTGGTCATGTCCGTCTCCTCCGTCCGGCGTGGGCGAGGGACCGCCTACGCCGCGTGCTGACCGTATCCGAGCAGCTCAACCCAGGCGGGCGAGCAGCGCGTCCGCGACCTGCGCGGTGCTGCGCGGTGCGTCGCCGCGGGTACGCAGATCCTCGGCAACGGCCGCCTCGACGCTGGCCGCTTCGTCGACGTGGCCGAGGTGCTCGAGCAGCAGCGCGACCGACAGCACCGTCGCCGTCGGGTCGGCCTTGCCCTGCCCGGCGATGTCGGGCGCGCTGCCGTGGACAGGCTCGAACATCGACGGCTGCGCACGCGTCGCATCGATGTTGCCGCTGGCCGCCAGGCCGATGCCGCCGGCGATCGCTGCGCCGATGTCGGTGAGGATGTCGCCGAACAGGTTGTCGGTCACCACGACGTCGAAGCGCTCCGGCTGGGTCACGAAGAACATCGACGCGGCGTCGACGTGCTGGTAGTCGGTGGCGATGCCCGGGTGCTCGGCGGCAACCTCGTCGAAGACGCGCTTCCACAGCCCGCCGGCGTGCACGAGCACGTTGGTCTTGTGCACCAGCGTGACGTGCTTGCGCTCGCGCAGCTCGGCCCGACGGAACGCCTCGCGCACGACCCGCTCCACGCCATAGGCCGTGTTGAGGCTGGTCTCGGTGGCCACCTCGTGCGGGGTGCCGGCGCGCAGCCGCCCGCCGTTGCCGACGTACGGGCCCTCGGTGCCCTCGCGCACGACGACCATGTCGATCGAGTGGTCGCCCACGGCGCTCGTCACGCCCGGGAACAGCCGCACCGGCCGCAGGTTCACGTGGTGGTCCAGCTCGAAGCGCAGCCGCAGCAGCAGTCCGCGCTCCAGCACGCCCGGCGGCACACTGGGGTCGCCGATGGCGCCGAGCAGGATCGCGTCGTGGCTGCGGAGCTCGTCCACGACGCCGTCCGGCAGCGCCTCGCCCGTGCGGGCGTAGGCACGCGCCCCGAGGTCGTAGTCGGTGCGCTCGACGCCGGGCAGGACGGCGTCGAGCACCTGCAGCCCGACGCCCACGACCTCGGGTCCGATGCCGTCTCCTGCGATGACCGCCAGCCGGGTGCTCATGGCGTGAGCCTAGCCAGCATGGGACGGCCGTCCCAGATCATGAGACGCGATTGACCGCGCTCACGATCGCCCGGAGCGAGCTCGTCACGATGCTCGGGTGGACGCCGCAGCCCCACAGCACGCGCCCAGCGACGGCTACCTCAAGGTAGGAGGCGGCCTGCGCCTCCTCGCCGGCGCCGGTGGCGTGCTCGGCGTAGTCGAGCACCCGCGCGTCGAGGTCAAGGGTCTGCAGCGCGTGCACGAAGGCCGCGATCGGACCGTTGCCGCGGCCCTGCACGGTGCGCCGCTCGCCCTGCCACTCGACGACCGCCTCGATGCGGTCGTGCTCGCCGTCGGTCGAGGACGTCGAGGAGACCAGGCGCAGCGGCGCGTCGTGCTGCAGGTAGGTGGCGGTGAACAGCGCCCAGATCCGCGCGGCCGAGATCTCGCCGCCGGCGTCGTCGGCGACCTCCTGCACGACGCGGGAGAACTCGATCTGCATCCGCCGCGGCAGGTCGAGGTGGTGCTCGTTCTTGAGCACGTAGGCCACCCCGCCCTTGCCGGATTGGCTGTTCACCCGGATGACCGCTTCGTACGACCGGCCGACGTCGAGCGGGTCGATCGGGAGGTACGGCACGCCCCATGCGTACTCGCGCACCGGCACCCCGGCCGCGGCGGCGTCGCGCTCCAGCGCCTCGAAGCCCTTCTTGATGGCGTCCTGGTGCGAGCCGGAGAACGCCGTGTAGACGAGGTCGCCGGCGTAGGGGTGGCGCGGGTGCACGGGCAGCTGGTTGCAGTGCTCGACGGTGCGGCGCACCTCGTCGATGTCGCTGAAGTCGATGCGCGGGTCGACGCCCTGGCTGAACAGGTTCAGCCCGAGGGTGACCAGGCAGACGTTGCCGGTGCGCTCGCCGTTGCCGAACAGGCACCCCTCGACCCGGTCGGCCCCGGCCATGACGCCGAGCTCGGCGGCGGCCACCGCAGTACCGCGGTCGTTGTGCGGGTGCAGGCTGAGGACGACGCTGCTGCGGCGCTCCCCCAGGGCTCGGCAGAACCACTCGATCTGGTCGGCGTACGTGCTCGGCACCGACATCTCCACGGTGGCGGGCAGGTTGAGCACGACTGGGTTGTCGGGGGTCGGCTGCCAGACGTCCATGACCGCCTCGCAGACCTCGAGCGCGTAGTCGAGCTCGGTGCCGGTGAAGGACTCCGGGCTGTACTGCCAGCGCACCGTTGTGCCGCTCAAGAGCTGCTCGGCGTACTTCTGGCACCACTGCGCGCCGCGGACCGCGATGTCCTTCACGCCGTCCCGGTCGAGGCCGAAGACGACGCGCCGCTGCAGCGTCGAGGTGGAGTTGTAGAGGTGGATGAGCGCGGTGCCACCGAAGCCGACCAGCGACTGCACGGTCCGCTCGATCAGCTCCTCGCGGGCCTGGGTCAGCACCTGGATCGTGACGTCGGCAGGGACGAGGTCCTGCTCCACGAGCGCGCGGATGAAGTCGAAGTCGGTGGCGCTTGCGGCTGGGAAGCCGACCTCGATCTCCTTGTAGCCCATCTCGACGAGCAGGGTGAACATCCGCAGCTTGCGGTCGGCGTCCATCGGGTCGATGAGGGCCTGGTTGCCGTCGCGCAGGTCGACGCTGCACCACTGCGGGGCGTGGTCGATGGTGGCCGACGGCCAGGTCCGGTCGGCGATGTCGACCGGCGGGAAGGGCGTGTAGCGGGTGTGGCTCTTCATGGCGGGACTGCTCATGCTCGGGCTCCGGACGTCAGACGGGTGTGCGGCCAGCACGAGGTCCCGCGACGGGGAGCCGGCCTAGGAAGGGGCCCCGTCGCGGCGCATAAGCAGGAGGCCCAGGGGCCTCAGCAGCCGCGTCACGAGGGCAGACTACCCAGGAAGTCCAGCAGAGCGGTACGGAACGCCTCAGGCTCGTCCACCCAGGGGAAGTGGCCGGCGCGAGGCAGGACGACCGTCGAAGCACGCGGGAAGGACGCGGCGACGGTGTGCACGGCGTCGACGCCGGTCGCCGCGTCGCGCTCGCCGCCCACGGCCAGGACGGGCGCGTCGAGCCCGCCGAGCGCCGCGAGCAGGGCCGGGACGTCGACCTGGTCGGCGCCGGCGGCAAAGCCCAGCTCGGCCCGCTTGTTCATCTGCCGGTCGGCGGTGGCCGCGTGGGCCTGGGTGCGCTCGTCCCATCGGCCGTAGAAGAACGGGCGCAGCGCGCGCTGCAGGG
>JBBSLB010000147.1:0-6641 GCA_038255675.1 Mycobacteriales bacterium | reverse complement strand
CAGCGCCACCTCGCCGAAGGCGTCGCCCTGGTGCAGGTGCCCGACCCCGACCTCGTCGACCTCGACCTCGAGGTCGCCCTGCTCCACGACGTAGTACGTCGTGCCCGGCTCACCCTGCCGGACCACCAGCTCACCGGCCGCAACGTCGACGCGCACCAGTCTCAGGGCCAGCCGCTCCAGCTCGAGCGTCGGGAGCAGCGCGAACGGCGGCAGTGCCCTCAGCACGGCGACCTGCCGCGCCGGCGCGGTCAGCGACCGGTCGAGGTGCCACAGGGGCCGGGCGGCCGCGAGGGTGACGAGCAGCAGCAGCGCCGCCATCAGCGCCAGCGCCAGCGCCGGGCCGACGGCCTGCGCCAGCGGCGCGGCGGCAGCTGCCCCCGCGCCCAGGCCGAGCACGACCGCAGTCTCCAGCCAGCCGAACGCCCGGCCCAGCTGTGCGGCCGGGACGGCGCGCTGCAGCAGGGTCACGATGGTGACGTCGAACAGCGCGTTCGCACCGCCTACCACCGCGAGCAGCAGCCCGACGACGAGGAGCTCGGGCTGCAGCGGGACCAGCAGGAGCGGGAGCGCCCACAGCGCCAGCGCTCCGATGGTCAGCAGGCCGAGCCGCCGCGAGCCGGCCAGCGCGAACAGCCCCACCGAGGCGACCACACTGCCGAGCCCGAAGGCCGAGGTGAGCAGCCCGACGGCGCTCAGCTCAGCGTCCAGGACGTCCACGGCCAGTGCGGGGTAGAGCACCGCCAGACCGCCGGACAGCACCGTCTGCGCGACCACCAGGAGCAGCAGCAGCCGCGCAGCGGGCAGCCGGAGCAGCGCCCCCAGCCCGGCCGGCTGCGGGGCGGTGCGTCGCGGAGCCCGGCCCCGGCGGCCAGATCGCCGCACGAGCAGCAGCGTCGCCGCGGTGAACAGTCCGGCAGCGGCGCCGAACGCCGCCGCCGGCCCGGAGAGCGCGAGCAGCAGCCCGGCCAGCGCAGGGCCGGCGAAGACGCCGACGGCTTCCACGGCAGTGGTGAGCACGTTTGCGGCCGTGAGCTCGCGGGGGTCGTCCACGAGCTCGGGCAGCACCGCCGCCTGCGCCGCGCGGAAGACCATCGAGGCCAGGGCCACCATCGTCACCAGCAGGACCACGGCGACCAACGACCTCCCGGCCAGAGCCGCGCCCGCGCTGCCCAGGGCGGCGACAGCGGCGGCACCGCTCAGGCAGCTCGACGGTGACGTGCGGGTGATCAGGGCCCCGAGCAGCGGCCCGGCAAGCAGCCCGGGCAGGGTGCGCGCCAGCACCGCGAGCGCCACCGCCGGCGTGCCGCCGGCGTCGTACGCCACGACGGCCAGCGCGACGGTCACCATCCACGAGGCGACGATGCCCAGTGCCCAGGCCAGTTGGAGCCGGCGCACCGGCGGATCCCGGACCGTGCGGCGCAGGGCCGTCAGGGGCGCTGCCGCGCCTGTCCTCCACCTGCTCTCGGGCCGACCCCCGGCTTCACCTACCAAATCTCGATCGAGCGCTGGAAGATCCCCTCGACGTCCTCGGCAGTCACGTCGCGCGGGGACACGGCCAGGATCCGCTGCTGCTTCATCGTCCCTTCGACGAGGTCCCCGACGTCGGCCGCTCCGTAGCCCACTCCCCCGATGCCGTTGGGGATCCCGATGTCTCGCATCAGCGCCACCAGCGCAGCCGGCAGGTGCTCGGCGGGGTCGTCCGGTCGCTCAACGCCAGGGGCAAGCAGCTCGGCGGCCCGCAGGTGCCGCTCGGGCGACGCGGTGAAGGTGAACCGGAACGCCTCCGGCGCCGTCAGCGACACCGACATGCCGTGCGGCACCATCGGCTCGTCCTGCGGGTAGCCCGGCGGCCGGTAGTCCCTGACCCGCCCGGCGATCGGGTAGGCGTTGGCGTGCGGGATGTGCACCCCGGCGTTGCCGAAGCCCATCCCGGCGAAGGTCGCCGCCATCGCCATGTCCATCCGCGCGTCCTGGTCGTCACCGTCGCGCACGGCGGTGCGAAAGGAGGTCGCCAGCAGCGTCATCGCCTTCTCCGACCACATGTCGGCGACCGGGTTAGCGCCGCAGTAGGGCACGCGCTGATCCGCGGTCTTGCGCTCGAAGGCGGTGTACGGCTTGGCCGTCCAGCTCTCCAGCGCGTGGCACAGGATGTCCATGCCGGAGGCAGCCGTGACCATCGGCGGCTGGCTGCGTGCGAGGCGCGGGTCGACGACCGCGATCGTCGGCCGCAGCCGCGGGTGGCTGATCCCGGTCTTGACCTTCAGGTGCAGCACGTCGAGCACGCAGATCGTCGTGCTCTCCGAGCCGGTGCCCGTCGTGGTCGGGACGGCGACCAGCGGCTTGAGCGGCGCCGTCGGTGGTTGCCCTCCGCCCACCGGCTTGTTGATGTAGTCCATCAGCTCGCCGGGGTTGGTGGTGAGCAGGTTGATGGCCTTGGCCGTGTCGATGGCCGATCCCCCGCCCACCGCGACGAAGGCGTCCCACGGCCCGCTCTCGCGGGCGGCCTCGATCGCCTCCTGCAGGCTGACGTCGGTCGGCTCCACGTGCACCCCGTCGTACACGACGGCCTCGACGCCGAAGCCGGACATGGCGTCGGCGATCCGGGCCGGCCACCCGGTCGCCGCCACGCCCCGATCGGTCACCACCAGCACCCTGCGGGCACCGAGCTGGGCCAGGTCGAAGCCGATCTCGTCCGCCGAGCCGGGCCCGAACTTCAGCTGGGGCGCGCCGTAGGTGAAGACGGTCTCGGTGCCGGGCGGGGCGTTGTCCTGCATGCGGAGCCTCCGGTCAGGTGTTGCGCAGCTCGCGGCGCAGGATCTTGCCCGTCACCGTCTTGGGGAGCTCGTCGATGAGGACGACGAGCCGGGGGTACTTGTAGGCCGCCATCCTGTCCTTGCAGTGGGCGATGAGCTCGTCCGGGGTCACGACCGCACCCGGCTTGAGCGATACGAAGGCCTTGACCGTCTCGCCCCGCTTCTCGTCGGGGACACCGACGACCGCCGACTCGCGCACCGCGGGGTGCTCGGCCAGCACGTCCTCGACCTCGCGCGGCCAGACCTTGTAGCCGGAGGCGTTGATCATGTCCTTCTTGCGGTCGACGATGAACACCCAGCCGTCGGGGTTCATGAAGCCGACGTCCCCGCTGCGGAGCGCCCCGCCGGGCAGGTTGGCCGCGGTCTCCTCGGGCTTGCCCCAGTAGCCGGCGACCACCTGCGGACCTTCGGCGACGATCTCGCCCACCTCGCCCAGTGGCACGTCCTGTCCGTTGTCACCGACGATCCGCACGATCGTGCCCGGCGCCGGGACCCCCACCGAGAGCGCGCCCGAGGTCGGGTCGACGGGGGACGGCGAGCCGAACGGCGTCACCGTCATCGGCGAGGTGGTCTCGGTCAGGCCGTAGGCGTTGTGCACCTGCTTGCCCGTGGCGGCGAGGAAGGCCTGTTCGGCCGTGGGTGAGATGGCAGCCCCGCCGGAGTAGATCGAGGAGAACGAGGAGAAGTGGTCCCGCGTGCACCCCGGCGCGTTGAGCAGCGCGCTGAAGGCCGTGATCGCCCCGATGGTGAAGGTCGGCCGGTGCTCCAGCAGCGCATCGAGCACGACCTGCGGCTCGAAGCGATAGGCCAGGACGAGCGTCGCGGGGGCGAGCATGCTGACCGCGATATGGCCGATCAGGCCGGTGATGTGGAACAGCGGCGCGACCCCGAACACCACGCTGCCGGCCGGGACCCGCACCCAGTCCCGGTAGACCTGCGCCGTGAAGACCACGTTCCGGTGGGTGTTCATCGCGCCCTTCGGCACCCCCGTGGTGCCGGAGGTGTAGGTCAGGAAGGCGACGTCGTCGAGCCCCGGCGAGACCGGCGGCGGGACCTGCCCGCGGTGCTCGGCGATCAGCTCCGCCAGGTCGGTCGTCCCCTCGTGCCGCTGCCGGGACATCTCCTTGAACAGCCGCGGGTCGTGCCGGGTCTGGTGCTCGAGCTCGCTGGTCGTCAGCACCAGCTCGACGGCGGTGTCCGGGACGACGTCGCGGGCCACCTCGTCGTAGAGCGACTCCAGCGAGAGCAGGACCTTGGCGCCCGAGTCCTTGAGCAGGTAGGACAGCTCGCGGGTCCGGCTCATCGGGTTGATGGAGACCATCACCCCGCCGGCCTTCCAGGTCGCGACCATCGCCAGGACGAACTGCGGGACGTTCTGCAGGTAGACGGCGAGCCGGTCACCGCTCGAGAAGCCGTTCGCCAGCAGAGCGCTGGCCAGCGCGTCGCTCTGCGCGTCCAGCTCCCGGCGGGTGAGCGCGCCGTCGAAGTAGCGCACCGCGTCGGCGTCCGGATCGGCCGCCACGCCCGCGCGGAACATCTCCAGGGCGTTGTCGTGCTCCAGGACGTAGTCGGCTGGGTGGTCCCCGTACAACCCCAACCAGGGACGGTCGTCGTAGCTGGTCACCGCGACTACTTGATGACGACGGGGTTGACCGGCGAGCCGCTGCCCTTCGCCACCTTGAGCGGCGCCGCGACGTACAGAAAGGCGTACTCCCCGTCGGCGGCGCAGTCGTCGGCCAGCTCCTCCAGGTCGGCGATCTCGGTGAGGGTCACGCCGAGGTTGCGCATGAGCGCGTTGTGCAGCACCAGGGCGACGCCGTTGTTCGGGTCGAAGGTCACCTCGTTGGCGATGGTGTCGGTGACCAGGTTGGGGATCTCCATGTCGGCGAACCACTGCACGAGCTCGGGGCTGTAGACCAGACCCGGCTCGCAGAAGCCCTCGTAGAACTTCTCGCCGAGGTCGAAGAACAGCTGGATGAAGTTGGTGCGGATGATGAGGATGTCGCGCTTCTGGATCGACACGCCCTGCGCCTCGGCGCAGGCGAGCAGGTCCTCGTGCGTGAAGGTCTCGGCCGCCTCGAGCGTCTTCTTGCCGCGGAACCGGGCCATGTCCAGCAGGACGCCCCGGCCGACGACGCCGCGCTGCGCGATCGGCTCGACGCTGGCCTTGTCCAGACCGCCGATGGTCGTACGGGCGTCGTAGCCGTTCCAGATCTGCCCGCCGTACCAGACGTGGCCGAGGGCGTCGTACTGCGTCGAGCCCTGCAGGTAGGCGTCGATCTTGTCGTCGGCGTAGTGCAGACCGCCGGGGTAGGCCGGTCCCTTGCCGCCCTCGTCCCAGTCCCCCTCGTCCAGGACCTGGGTGCGCTCGGCCGGCGTGCGGCCCGGCCAGACCGGGTCGCCCTTGGGGTCGCCGATCAGGCGCTGCAGGGTGAAGGTCTTGCCGCTGGTCACCAGGCGGGCCGCCGCCACGACCTCCTCGGTACCCAGGTAGTTCAGGGCGCCGACCTCGTCGTCCGGACCCCACTTGCCCCAGTTGCTGGGTGCGTCGGCGAGCAGGTCGCCGAGGTAGGGGGCGTCGGGTGCGGACTCGGTCATGGAGCCTCCAAGGTCGAGCTGGCCGGGGTCAGGGCCGCACTCTTCGCGTCCGCTGTGCGTGCTGTCAACCGCACTGGACGACAGCGGTTCCGGACGCGGAACCGCTGCGACTACAGGACGGCGTACGACGCGCCCAGGCGGCGTGGGCCGCGCTCAGGGTCGCTGCCGGGCGGCAGCAGGCGCACACCGGCGTGCAGGGGAGCAACGCCGGAGCGCTGGACGAGGACGGGGTCGAGGACCAGCTCAGCCACCTCGGGCAGGTCCTCACCGACGCGGGCGACGCGGTGCAGCAGCTCTTCGAGCGCGTCGACGTCGGACGGCACCCCGGACGCGCCTCCGGTGAGCAGCGAGAAGCCGCGGATCGCGCGCACCAGGTCGGCCGCGTCGCGGTCGGTCAGCGGGAGCGTGCGACTGACCGGGTCGACGAGCAGGTCGACCGCCACCCCCCCTAGTCGCAGCGACAGCAGGGGCCCTGCGGACGGGTCCTGCACCAGCCGCACGACGGTCGAGACCCCGGGCTCGGCCATCGGCTGCACGAAGGCCGAGCCCTCCCCCGCCACCGACCGCACGTCGGCCCACGCGGCGCGCAGGTCGTCGGCGTCGGCCAGCTCCAGGCGCACGGCGCCGACGTCGAGCCGGTTGCGCCAGCGCTCGTCGGCGGCCTTGAGCACGACCGGCCAGCCCATCCGGTCGGCGGCAGCGAGCGCCGCGTCGCAGTCGGCGACCAGCTCCGAGGACCACAGGTCGATGCCGACGTGGGCGAGCAGCGCGCGCGACTGCTCCTGCGACAGCCAGCTGCCGTCGGTGGGCAGGTCCACGAGCGACGCGCGCGCCGCCGGCACGTCGGTGCGGTCCAGCACCGGCACCTCGCCCTCCGGGCGGGCCCGCCACTCCGCGTAGCCGACGACCCGTGACAGTGCCAGCGCCGCCGACTCCGGCGAGGCGTACGACGGGACGGACCCGCGCACCGGCCCGCCCTCCTCGCCCAGCACGGCCAGCGCGGGTGGGACGCCCTCGGCGCCCAGGAAGCTGGCGAGCAGCGGGAGCGGCCCGCTGCCGGCCTCGCGCAGCACCGCGCCCAGCTCGACGGCCAGGTCGGCCCGGTCGGCGCCGTGCGGTGGCGGCACGATGACGGCCAGCACGGCGTCGACCTCGTGGCTGTCCAGCACGACCCGTAGCGCTGCCCGCAGCTCGTCCGGCCCGGCGAACGGGCCCAGGTCGACCGGGTTG
>JBBSLB010000146.1:0-6686 GCA_038255675.1 Mycobacteriales bacterium | reverse complement strand
TGGTTGTGCGGCTTGCGCGCCTCGTCGAACACCTTCTTGGCGATCCCGGCCTTCAGCAGCCCGCTGAGCATTCCCACGGTGTTCTCCTTCGTCGGTGGTGCATCGGGCGGAGCCCTACCCCGTAGGCGCCACCGAACCCCCGCCCGGAGCGCCACCATGGTGGCGGAGGACCATGAAGTCCCAGGAGGAGCCATGACGGAGCAGCAGGCGCAGGGCGGGCGGTGGAACCGCTTCTTGATGTCCATCATGGGCCCGGCCCAGGTCGGGCCGTACGACACGGCCGAGCCGGTGCCCGACACCAGTGCCTGCGACAAGTGCGGGACGCCGTGGGGCGAGCACGAGGTCGTGCACGAGGGGACCTACTCCTACCCGCGCTGCCCGGAGCGCCGCCCCACCTAGACTGGTCGTCGGCATGACGACCGCGCAGCAGGACCTGCAGGAGCGGCTCCGACCCCTGCTGCTGCGGGACCGGACCCGCCTGCAACGGCGCCTGAAGGGCTCTCTGGACGCCGGTCGGCTGGTCGGCCTGGAGCGCGACCTGGCCGCGGCCGAGGAGCGGCTGGCCCGTCGCCAGGCGGCGGTCCCGGAGCGGATCGACTACCCCGAGCAGCTGCCCGTGTCGGAGCGGCGGGCGGACATCGCCGCAGCGATCCGCGACCACCAGGTCGTCGTCATCGCCGGGGAGACCGGTTCGGGCAAGACGACCCAGATCCCGAAGATCTGCCTCGAGCTCGGTCGCGGGGTGCGCGGGATGATCGGGCACACCCAGCCGCGCCGGCTGGCGGCCCGCTCGGTCGCCGAGCGCATCGCCGAGGAGCTCGGCAGCCCGCTCGGGAGCACCGTCGGCTACACCGTGCGCTTCCACGACCAGGTCGGCGAGGACACGCTGGTCAAGCTCATGACCGACGGCGTGCTGCTCGCCGAGGTGCAGCGCGACCGCGACCTGCTCGCCTACGACACGATCATCATCGACGAGGCGCACGAGCGGTCGCTGAACATCGACTTCCTGCTCGGCCTGCTCACGCAGATCCTCGCCCGCCGCCCTGACCTCAAGCTCATCATCACGTCGGCGACGATCGACCCACAGCGCTTCGCCGACCACTTCGGTGGGGCGCCGGTCCTCGAGGTCTCCGGCCGCAGCTTTCCGGTCGAGGTCCGCTACCGGCCGGTCATCGACGAGGACGTCGACCAGGTGCAGGCGATCGTGCAGGCGGTCGACGAGCTGTCCGACGAGGGTCCCGGTGACGTCCTGGTCTTCCTGTCCGGCGAACGCGAGATCCGCGACACCGCGGATGCTCTGCGCGCCTCGGTGCAGGAGGGGACCGAGGTGCTGCCGCTGTTCGCGCGGCTGTCCGCGGCGGAGCAGCACCGCGTCTTCGCGCCCCATCCCGGCCGCCGGATCGTGCTCGCCACCAACGTCGCCGAGACCTCCCTGACGGTCCCCGGGATCCGCTACGTCGTCGACCCCGGCACCGCGCGGATCAGCCGCTACAGCCAGCGCACCAAGGTGCAGCGGCTCCCCATCGAGGCGATCAGCCAAGCGTCGGCGACGCAGCGCGCCGGCCGCTGCGGCCGCGTCGCCCCCGGCATCTGCATCCGGCTGTACGAGGAGGAGGACCTGCTCGCCCGGCCCGCCTTCACCGACCCGGAGATCCTGCGCACCAACCTCGCGTCGGTCATCCTGCAGATGACGGCGCTGGGCCTCGGCGACATCGCGGCGTTCCCGTTCGTCGAGCCGCCGGACCGCCGCAACGTCAAGGACGGCGTCGACCTGCTCGTCGAGCTCGGCGCGATCGACCCTGCGCGCGACGACCCGCGACAGCGGCTCACCAAGGTCGGCCGGGCACTCGCGCAACTGCCGATCGACCCGCGGCTGGCCCGGATGGTGGTAGAGGCCGACCGCAACGGCTGCGTGCGCGACGTGCTCGTCATCGCCGCCGCGCTGTCCATCCAGGACCCGCGCGAGCGGCCGCAGGACAAGCCGCAGGCCGCTGCCGAGATGCACAAGCGGTTCGACGACGAGACCTCGGACTTCCTGGCCTACCTCAACCTGTGGCGCTACCTGCAGGATCAGCAGAAGGAGCTGTCCAGCAGTGCGTTTCGTCGACTGTGCCGCAAGGAGTTCCTCAACTACCTGCGGGTGCGCGAGTGGCAGGACCTGCACACCCAGCTGCGTCGGGCGCTGCGCGGCGCGGAGCTCTCGCTCGACAGCTCGACGGCGAGCGCCGACGCCGTCCACCTGTCGCTGCTGGCCGGGCTGCTCAGCCACGTCGGCCTGCGCGACACCGAGAAGCGCGAGTACCTCGGTGCGCGCCATGCGCGCTGGGCGATCGTTCCGTCTTCCTCGCTGGCCAAGAAGGCCCCCCGCTGGGTGATGGCAGCGGAGCTGGTCGAGACCAACCGCATGTGGGGACGCGTCGCGGCGCGGATCGACCCGGCCTGGATCGAGCGGACCGGCGTCCACCTGGTCAAGCGCAGCTACAGCGAGCCGCACTGGGAGCGCAAGCGCGCCGGCGTGATGGCGTACGAACGCGTGACGCTCTACGGCATCCCGGTCGTCGCGCAGCGCAAGGTCGACTTCGGGCGGATCGCGCCGGTGCTGTCGCGCGAGATGTTCCTGCGATCGGCGCTGGTGGAGGGCGACTGGGACACCCACCACCCGTTCTTCGCCGCCAACCGCGCCCTGCTCGACGACGTCGAAGAGCTCGAGCACCGGGCTCGTCGGCGCGACATCGTCGTGGAGGACTCGGCGCTCTACGACTTCTACGACGCGCGCATCCCTGCAGACGTCGTCAGCGGCAGGCACTTCGACGCCTGGTGGAAGCGGGCCCGGCACGAGACGCCCGACCTGCTCACCTTCACGATGGCCGACCTGGTCAGCGACGACGCCGACGTCCTGTCGGCATGGGACCACCCCGACGTGTGGGTGCAGGGCAACCTGCAGCTGCCGCTCAGCTACCAGTTCGAGCCGGGCTCGGACGCCGACGGCGTGACCGTGCACGTCCCGCTGGCGGTTCTCAACCAGGTCAGTCCCGAGGGCTTCGACTGGCAGGTGCCCGGACTGCGGCAGGAGCTCGTCACCGCGCTCATCAAGTCGCTGCCCAAGCCGCTGCGGGTGCGGTGTGTCCCGGCCCCGGACACCGCCGCGGCGGTCCTGGTCGTGGTCGAGCCGCGCGCCCGGCCGCTCCTCGACGCGCTCGAACTCGAGCTGCTCGGCACCCGCCGGGTCGACGTCCGGCGCGAGGACTGGGACTGGTCGCGGGTGCCGCCGCACCTGCGCATGACCTTCCGGGTCGAGGACGACCAGGGCCGGCCGGTGGCCGAGGGCAAGGACCTCGACGCGCTCAAGGCCCAGCTGCGGCCCAAGGTGCAGCAGACGCTGTCGTCGGCCTCGGCCCGCGTCGAGCGCACGGGCCTGACCAGCTGGGACGTCGGCAGCCTGCCGCGCGAGGTGCAGTCCGGCGCCGTGCGTGGCTATCCGTCGCTCGTCGACGAGGGCGCGACCGTCGGGGTGCGGGTGCTCGGCACGCCGGCCGAGCAGGCCGCCCAGCACTGGCGCGGCACCCGGCGGCTGCTCCAGCTCACCCTGCCGCAGCCGGCCAAGGCACTCGTCGGCCGGATGACCAACGCGCAGAAGCTCGCGCTCACCCGCGCGCCCGTGCCGCCGGCCGAGGTGCTGGCCGACTGCACCACCGCCGCTCTCGACGCACTGATGGCGGCCGCGGGCGGACCCGCCTGGGACGAAGCCGCTTTCGCTGCGTTGCGCGACGCGGTGCGGGCAGACCTGGTGCCCGAGGTCGAGCACGTCCTGGGCCTGGTCGAGCGCGTGCTCACCGCGGCGTACGACGTCAGGGCCCGGATCGACGCGGAGACGCGCGCACCGCTCGCGTCGTCCGTGGCCGACCTGCGTGCCCAGCTCGGCGGGCTCGTGCCGGCTCGCTTCGCGACGGTGCACGGCAAGGCCCGGCTGCCGGAGCTGCTGCGCTACCTGCAGGCGATGGCGGTGCGGTTGGACAAGCTGCCCGAGGACCCTGCGCGCGACCGGCGCGCGATGGGCGAGGTCGCACAGGTGCAGGCCGACCTCGACGACCTGCGCCGCCGGGTCCCGCCCTCGCGCGAGCTCGAGGAGGTGCGCTGGATGCTCGAGGAGCTGCGCATCAGCCTGTTCGCGCAGTCGATGCGCACCCGCTACCCGGTGTCGCCGAAGCGGATCTGGAAGGCGATGGACGCGCTGCTGCCCTAAGGAGCTGGGCGCTCGAAGGTGGCAAGCAGGCCCTCGCTCGCGCCTGGTCCGACGCGGCCCTTCACGTCAGCCGCGGTCAGCGTCTTGAGCTGCCAGCCGTCCTTGGCCTTGTCGTTGAGCGCGTCCTGGACCTTGCCCGGCTTGATGCTGCCGCCGATCAGTCCCTCGCGGATGGTCATGACCAGGTACTCGTAGCGCTGCTGCATGCGCCGACCCTGGCACGATGACGCGGTGCCCGTCGACCCCCTGCCCGTGGAGCCGCTGCGCGCGGTGACCGCGACGCGGTACGTCGTGCCGCTACGGGAGGGCGGCTCGCTGCCCGGTGTGATGGAGGCCGACGACTTCGGGACCTACGTCGTGAAGTTCCGCGGCGCAGGCCAGGGCCGCAAGGTGCTCGTGGCCGAGGTGCTCGTCGGCTCGCTCGCCCGGGCACTCGGTCTGCCGGTGCCCGAGCTCGTCCTGGTTGATGTGGACCCGGTCCTCGGGCGGGCCGAGCCCGACCAGGAGGTGCAGGACCTGCTCCGCGCCAGCGGTGGGCGCAACCTCGGGATGGACTACCTGCCAGGCGCTCTCGGCTTCGACCCGGTCGTGCACGTCGTCGACGCCGAGCTCGCCTCACGAGTGCTGTGGCTGGACGCGCTGGTGGGGAACGTCGACCGCAGCTGGCGCAACCCGAACCTGCTGCTGTGGCACCGGCAGCTCCAGCTCATCGACCACGGAGCGACCCTGGTCTTCCACCACGACTGGCCCAAGGCCGAGCGCGCGGCGACCAAGCCCTACGCCGCCGCCGACCACGTGCTGGGCGCGTTCGCCACGGCGAGGGAGCAGGCCGGTGACGCGCTTGCCCCGCACATCACTTGTGACCTGCTGGAGCGGGTGACGGCCGTCGTGCCCGATGCGTGGCTCCAGGACGAGGCCGGCTTCGACTCCGCCGACGCCGTCCGGGCGGCGTACGTCCAGCACTTCCTGCGCCGGGTCGACGCGCGCGAAGCGTGGCAGCCGTGAAGGTCTTCGAGTACGCCGTGCTGCGCGCGACCCCGCGGGTCGAGCGTGGAGAGTGCATCAACATCGGTGTGGTCCTCTACTGCCCTGCTGACGACCTGCTCACCGTCCGGGTGCATGTCGACGCCGAGCGGCTGCGCGCGCTCGACCGCGACGTCGACCTCGAGGGGGTCGTCGAGGCCGCGGCGGCGCTGCAGCGCACCTGCGAGGGGGAGGGACCGGCGGGGGAGACCTCGCTCGGTCAGCGGTTCCGCTGGCTCACGGCACCGCGCAGCACCGTGGTGCACGCCGGCCCCGTCCACAGCGGGCTGACCGCCGAGCCGGCGGCGGAGGTCGAGCGACTGGTGGACCTGCTCGTCCGTTGACCTCAGCGACGACGCAGCGGCACCCGGCGGCGCAGCTGGGTGGCGAGCAATCCCGCGCCGGCGGCCGCGGCCAGCACCGCCGGCGGTAGCGCGTCGACGAGTCCGGCAGGCGGTCCGCCCCGGGCGAGCAGCACCGGAGCCGGTACGGGCCGCGCCGCAGCCACGTCCGACGGCAGCGGCAGCAGCACGGCCAGCGGCCGGTCGGGCGTGGCAGGCAGCCGGACGCCGGTCGTCCCGGGCGGATAGGCGATCACCGGGGTCGGCCCGGTCCCCGCTTCGAGCTCGGGGGCGAGCTCCGGCAGTGCGGGAGCGGAGGCGACCTCGGGTGGGCCCAGCCGGCTGGCGCCCCGCAGCGCGCCGAGGCGACCCAGGGAGCGCGCGGTGACCGACCGTGGCGCCGCCGCCCGGGCGGGCGCGGTCGCCGTCACCGGGTCGCCGGTCGGTGCGGTCGTGAGGGGCGCGGTGGTGAGGGGATCGGTCGTGACGGGAGCGGTCGTGACGGGATCGGTCGTGAGGGGCGCCCCCGACGGGGCGACTGCCGGCGCGCCGGACGACTGTGCCGACGGGGTGGGGCTGGCCGTAGGGGACGGCGGCTCGACGAAGACGCACAGCGGCAGCGGCAGCTCGACCTCGAGCAGCGGCTCCAGCGTCGCGGGGTCGGTCAGCACGACCCGGTAGGCGTCATCGGTGCCCGCCCCGTCGGCCGGGACCAGCGCCACGGGCAGCGGCTCCAGCCCGACCTGCAGCGGCTCCGGCTCGGGCTCCGCGGGTGCTGCGGTCGAGCCCGGGTCCGGGGAGGGGGTCGGCCCGGCGGTCGGCGTGGCTGTCGGCTCGGGTGATGCAGACCGGGAGGGCGTGGCCGACGGGAGGGGGGTGGCCGACGGGAAGGGCGTGGCCGACGGGAAGGCCCCTGACTCCGGCTCCGGAGGCTCCTCCGGCGCCCGCGCCAGCACGACGTCGAGCGGCACGGACGTCACCGTCAGCAGCACCTCGCGCGGGGCGTCGGCGGTGAGGACCACCCCGCAGGCCTCGCCGAGTCCGTCGACCGTTGCCGGGGCGGTTGTCGCCGGGGCGGT
>JBBSLB010000145.1:0-6744 GCA_038255675.1 Mycobacteriales bacterium | reverse complement strand
GGCCGTGCAGCGCACCGACCTCGGCCGGCTCACGACCCTGGGCACCGACACCGTCGCGGGGCTGCGCGTGCTGCGCGGTGTCGGAGGCGAGGCGGCGTTCGTCGACCGCTACCGGCGGGAGTCGCAGCGGGTGCGCGCCAGTGGGGTGCACGTCGCCCGCAGCCAGTCGCTGCTCGACGCGGCACAGGTCCTCGTCCCCGGCACCTTCGTCGTGATCGTGACGTGGCTGGCCGCGAGATCCGCTGTGCAGGGGCAGATCTCGGTGGGTGACCTGATCGCCTTCTACGGCTACGCCGCCTTCCTCGTCACTCCCCTGCGCACCGTCACGGAGGCCGCGGACAAGTTCACCCGAGCGCTGGTCGCCGGCCGGCGGATGACCACGCTGCTGTCGCTGGCGCCGTCGCTGGGCGAGTCCTTGCGCCCGGCCGACCCTCCTGCACCCCTTTCGCCCCTGCACGACCTCCGCTCCGGCCTGGTCGTGCGCCCCGGTGTACTGACCGCGGTCGTCAGCGCCGACCCGGCCGCGGCCAGCGCACTCGCCGACCGGCTGGGCCGCTACGTCGACGCCGAGGTGCGGTGGGGCGGTGTACGGCTGGCCGACCTGCCCCTGGAGGTCGTCCGCGCGCGGGTGCACGTCGTCGACAAGGACGTACAGCTGCTGAGCGGCCGGCTGCGTGACGAGCTCGGGCCCGGCGACACGACCGCGGCCCTCCACGCCGCGTCCACGGCCGACGTCCTGGAGGCGATGAGCGACGGACTCGACACGGCGCTCGAGGAGCGCGCCCGGCAGCTGTCCGGGGGCCAGCGCCAGCGACTGGTCCTCGCCCGCGCCCTCGCCGCCGACCCCGAGGTGCTGGTCCTCGACGAGCCCACCAGCGCCGTGGACGCGCACACCGAGGCGCGCATCGCCGACCGGCTGCGGGAGCTGAGGGCGGGCCGCACGACCGTGGTCCTGACGAGCAGCCCCCTCGTGCTGGACCGGGCCGACGAGGTCGCGCTGCTCGTCGACGGGCGGGTCGCCGCCGTCGGCACCCACCGCGAGCTGCTGTCCGACGAGGCCTATCGCGCGACGGTCCTGCGCACGGAGGTGAGCGCATGACGCTCCTGCCGGTCGCGAGCCCGCGCGAGGTTCGCTCCTACGCAGCAGGTCTCGCGCGCCGGCACCCGCGCGCCCTCGCCCTGTCGCTGCTGCTCTACGCCGGCGCCGCGCTCGCCGGGCTCGTCGCGCCGCGGCTGCTCGGCGCGCTCGTCGAGTCCGTCGAGCAGGGCACGACCGCCCAGTACGTCGACCGGATCGCGCTGCTGCTGGCGGTCGCGGTGCTCGTCCAGACCGCCCTCACCAAGTGGTCCCGGACGATCTCGCTGGTCCTGGCCGAGCGCGTCTTCGCCGACCTGCGCGAGGACTTCCTCGAGCGCGTCGTCGCGCTGCCGCTGTCGACCGTGGAGCGGGCCGGATCGGGAGACCTGCTGAGCCGCACCACCTCCGATGTCGACACCCTCGCCAAGACGGTCCGCTACGCCGTGCCCGAGGTGCTCGTCGCGACGGTGACCGTGCTGCTCACGGTGATCGCCGCCTTTGTCGTCGCGCCGCTCGTCGCCTGCGCGATGCTCGTCTCGGCACCGCCCCTGTGGCTGTCCACCCGCTGGTACCTGCGCCGGGCGCCGCAGGGCTACCTCGCTGAGCGTGCGGCGTACGCCACGGTGACGGCCGGGATGGCGGAGAGCGCCGAGGCCGCGCGGACGATCGAGGCGCTCGGTCGGCAGGCCGAGCGGGTGGCGCGCACCGACGCCGACATCAAGATGGCCTACGCGACAGAGCGGTACACCCTGCGGCTGCGCACGATCTGGTTCCCGATCGTCGACCTGTCCTTCGTGACGCCGCTTGTCAGCGTGCTCCTGCTCGGCGGCTGGCTCTACTCCCGTGACCTGGCCTCGCTCGGCGAGGTCACCACCGTCGCGCTGTACGTCCAGCTGCTGCTCGACCCGCTCGACCGGCTGCTGGGCTGGCTCGACGAGCTGCAGGTCGGGGCCTCGTCCCTGGCCCGGCTGGTTGGCGTCGCCGGCGTCCCCGACGACCGCGCCCCGTCCGGCGCCGAGCCCGACGGCGAAGAGCTGCTGGCCCACGACGTGCGCTTCGCCTACCGCGACGGGCACGACGTGCTGCACGGGCTCGACCTCGCCGTCCGGCAGGGCGAGCGGCTGGCCGTGGTCGGGCCGTCCGGCGCAGGCAAGTCGACGCTCGGCCGGCTGCTGGCCGGCGTGCACGGCCCCCGCACCGGAGCGGTCACGCTCGGCGGGGTACCCGTGCTCGACCTGCCGCTCGAGCGGCTGCGCACCGAGGTGTCGCTGGTGACGCAGGAGCACCACGTCTTCGTCGGCTCGGTCGCCGAGAACCTCTCCCTCGCCAAGGACGGCGCGAGCGACGACGAGCTGCTTGCTGCGCTCGACGCCGTCGACGCGCTCGAGTGGGTCGAGGCCCTCCCCGACGGACTGCAGACCGCCGTCGGGGCAGGCGGTCTCGCGCTGACGCCCGCGCAGGCTCAGCAGGTCGCACTGGCCCGGCTCGTGCTCGCCGACCCCCACACGCTGGTGCTGGACGAGGCGACGTCGCTGCTCGACCCGCGCGCCGCCCGGCACCTCGAGCGCTCGCTCGCCGCGGTCGTGACCGGCCGTACCGTCGTCGCGATCGCGCACCGCCTGCACACCGCGTCGGACGCCGACCGGGTCGCGGTCGTCGAGGACGGGCGCGTCACCGAGCTCGGAAGCCACCACGAGCTGCTCGCTCTCGGCGGCTCGTACGCCGCCCTGTGGGCGTCCTGGCAGTCCGAGACGGTGGCCGGGTGACCAGCCGCCCCGCGGCCGGCGGCGGTCGATGGGTGAGCGTCTCGCCCGAGCGGCTGCAGCGCTGGTTGGACGGCTTCGCCACCCGGCACGGCCAGGTGACCCGCACCTTCGACGAGCGGGTCGTCCGGCTCGAGGCCGAGGACGGCGCAGTCGCCGAGGTCGAGGTGCCGTTCCCACCGCTGGCCGGCGCGCTGGTCGAGCACGCCCTGCGCGACCGACGGGTGGGTGTGCTGCTCGTCCGCCTCGGCGGCAGCGCGGTCGGCGTTTTCGAGGGGCCCCGACTGGTGGTGTCCAAGGTGACCACCCGCCAGGTGCACGGCCGCTCCGCGGCGGGCGGCCAGTCGCAGCAGCGCTTCGCCCGCCGTCGGGAGGGCCAGGTGCGCGTCGCGCTGCAGGCGTTCACCGACACGGCGGCCCGGGTGCTGGTGCCGGCAGCGCCGACCCTCGAGGCGGTGGTCGTCGGCGGCGAGCGGACGGCCGTCGACGAGGTGCTGGCCGACCGGCGCCTGGAGCCGCTCCGACCGCTCGTGACCGGCCGGTTGCTGGACGGCCCCGACCCGCGCCTGAAGGTGCTCGAGGCGTCCTACGAGCAGCTCCGGGCCGTCTGGATCCGCGTCCTCGACCCGGGCTGAGTCCCGCGACAGGGCCAGGCACGGCGGGTCGACTCCTGCGTAGCGTCCGCTGTGCCCCGCGCGGGCGTCGTCCGGTGCAGCGGACGATATGGGCGGGCCCCGACGCGAGCGGGATCAGCCGGTGGGCGGCTCGTCCTTGCCAGCCTCCTCAAGGGCATCGGCCTGCTCCTTGGTCGTGTGCACGGCGCCGTCAGCGTGGTCCGGCGGCCCGTAGACGGTGTAAAGCACCAGCGGGTTGGGGCCCTCGTTGAGGAAGTTGTGCTTCTTGCCGGCCGGCACGACGACGACGTCGCCGGCCGTGACCTTCTTGTCCCGACCGCTGATCACGGCCTTTCCCACACCGCTGACGAAGGACAGGATCTGGTCGTTCTCGGCGTGCACCTCCTCGCCGATCTCCCCGCCCGGCGGGATCGTCATGATCACCAGCTGGGTGTGCTCGCCGGTCCACAGGACCCGACGGAAGTCGGCGGACTGCTCGGCCACGGTCGCGATCTCGAAGTGCTCCATGGCCCACCGCTTCCCCCTGCGCCCGCTGCTCACGCGTCCGGATTGTGACGTGCCGGACCAGCCGGTCCGTCGTACCGTCCTCCCATGAGCTCCCCCTGCCGCCGGACCGTCCTCAAGGGCGCCGCAGCGACCTGCGGCGTCGGGCTGCTCGCGGCCTGCGGCAGCGAGGACCCGGCGCCCGCCGCCGGCGGCGGGGTGCGCGCCGCGCTCGTGCGCCTGGACGAGGTCCCGGTCGGCGAGGCGGTCGAGGCGACCGACGCCGACGGCGGCAAGGTTCTCGTCTCGCGGCTGAGCCAGGACGAGGTCGTCGCCTTCAGCGCGGTCTGCCCCCACCAGGGCTGCACGGTCGCGCCGGACGGCGAACAGCTCGCGTGCCCCTGCCACGGCTCGCAGTTCGAGCTGGACGGCTCGCTCAAGCGGGGTCCGGCCGAGAAGGGGCTGACGCCGTACGAGGTGGAGGTCGTCGACGGTCAGGTGCTCCCGGCCTGACGCGGCCGAGGCGGCGCCGAGGCACGATCACGCCTGGTGAGTCACCCTGCCGCTGCGGGGCTCAGGCCACCTGGGGGCTCACGCCACCGCGGCGCTTGATCGTGGGAGTCCCAGGCCCGTTCCGAGCCCCGCGTACGGGCTGACGCCTCCCACGATCATGGGCCGCGACCCGGGGCGGGGGCGGGGAGCACCCGGGGCCAGACCGTAACCGGGGAGCGCTGGACGGTAGGCGCGACCCCGGGCGCTCGCGGCGCCCGGCTGGCGCCCCCGGTCTACCCGGCCAGCTCGTCCTCGAGGCCGGCGCTCGCCATCCCGGACCAGGTGCCCTCGACCGAGTGGGCCAGCACGACCAGGTCGTGCTTGTCGCCCGCCTTGTCGCAGACGTGGTCGCGCAGCAGCGCCTCGGGCTCGTAGCCCAGGGCCTGGAACATGCCGATCGCCGGCACGGCATCGGCGACCACCTCGACGACGGTCTTGGTGAGCCCCATCTCGAACGACGCGAGCAGACCGGCGCGGGCGAGCTCCCGGCCGACGCCCCTGCCGCGCGCCGCGGGGTCGACGACGACGCGCAGGCTGCCGACGTGGGAGGACCAGCCGACCTGCGGGAGCACCGCGACGTAGCCGATCACCGTCCCGTCGTCGTCGACGGCGACCGCCCGGCGCGGGCGGTCCTCCTGCAGCCAACCCTCCACGAGGCCGGGCTCGAGCACGTCCTCGGCGAAGCTGTTGTGGTCGGACTCAGGAACCCGCCGGAAGAACTCCTGCAGCGGGACGACATGGTCGGGGGCGAGCGGGCGGACGTCCATCAGGCGTTCTCCTCCTCCACGACGACGGAGTGCTCGCGCAACCAGTCGAAGATCTTGGGCAGCGTGGTCACCGCGGCGGTGCGGCCCATCACCAGGCCGACGTGACCGGCCGGCAGCTCGAGGGTCTCGGCGCGGTCGGAGCCGACCAGCTCGCAGACCGGGGTCGCTGCAGCCGAGGGGACGATGTGGTCGCGCGCGGCGACGACGTTGAGCAGCGGCCACTGCACGTCCCGCAGTGACAGCAGCCGGCCGTCCAGGCGGACCCGGTCCGCCATGAGCGAGCCGTCCTTCATGAGGTCGACGGTCTCGCGGAAAGCCTTGCCGGGGAAGGGGATGTGGTCGCGGGTCCACTGCCCCATGACCTGGAAGCCCTCCATCTGCTTGTCGTCCCAGAGCTTCTCCCACAGCACGGCGTACTGGGTCAGGTCGGCGGTGGGCTTGAGCACGCGGAAGGCGTTGCGGAGAATCTCGGGCGGCACGTTCCCCGTCTCGTCGACGAGGTCGTCGGGCTCGAGCCGGCCGCCGCCGACGATCCGACCGAACATCCCCATCTCGCTGAAGTCGACCGGGGTCGCCATGGTGATCAGCGAGGCCACTGGCAGGTCGGGGTGCGCCGCGCCGAGCAGCAGGGACAGCAGACCGCCGTAGCAGTAGCCGATCACGTTGAGCTCGTCGGTTCCGGAGGTCTCGAGCACCGCCTCGACAGCAGCGGGCAGCAGGTCGTCGACGTAGTACGACAGCCCGTTGCCCGAGTCGGTCTCGTCGGGGATCCCCCAGTCGAGCATGTACGGGTCGAAGCCCGCGTCACGCATCGCCTGCACGAAGCTGACGCCGGGGTAGAGGTCCAGGATGTAGCTGCGGCTGATCAGGCTCATGACGACGAGCACTGGCGTGCGCACCGTGATGTCGTCGCTGCGGTAGCGCCACAGCTCTGCCTTGTCGCGGCTCCAGACGACGTCCTTAGGTGTCGTCCCGACCTTGGGCCGGTCGATCCCGGCCACGTACTTCACGCCGTTGCGCGCTCGCAGCAGGTTGCGGCCGACGTCGCGGCGCACCCGCGCCACCAGCTCTTCCGGATCCGGCGTCAGTCCCACGGTCTCCTCCTCCTGCTGCCTGCGCGGCGGACCGTCGCAGGTTGTCGTCGAGCCGCTTCACGCTGCGGTCCAGGGTGCTGACCTGCTCTCGCAGGCGGACCACGTCACTCGCGGTCGGCAGGTTGACGCGGTGCAGGAGCCGGCGGGTGGTCCGCTCGACCCGCCGGCCGACCTCGGCCTGCGTCCACATCACCAGGCCGGCCACGTCGGCAAAGGCGTCGGTCTGCACCACCTCCTCCAAGCGAGAGCCCAGCGGTCGCTCCACGGCGTCGTACGCGCGGCGCCAGAGCGGCTTGCCGGCCATGCCCACCTCCTCGCGCCTCGTCGTCATCTGCGGTACCAGCCTGGCCCTGCCCACCGCCGAAGGGGTCC
>JBBSLB010000144.1:0-6755 GCA_038255675.1 Mycobacteriales bacterium | reverse complement strand
GGCACCCGCGAGATCGCCCGGCTGCGCCTGGCCGGCGTCGAGCAGGTCGAGGCTGGCTACGTCGTGCGCGTCCCGAAGGCCTACCCGGTCTACGACGAGGGCTACGCCGAGCGGGTCGATGTACTGCGCGGCTGGTTGTCCGAGGCGGTGCCGAACGTCCACCCCGTCGGCCGCAACGGCATGCACCGCTACAACAACCAGGACCACTCGATGCTGACCGCGATGCTCGCCGTGGACAACATCGTCACCGGCGCGCAGCACGACGTCTGGACGGTGAACGTCGAGGAGGACTACCACGAGGCGGCGTCCCCGACCTCCGCCGAGAGCCCGGTCCGGCCGACCCCGACCGCGGCGTCGCGCACGGGTCGTGACGCGCCGATCCTGCCGCGGCGCGAGCGCGAGGACCGCGCGGCCTGACGGTGGACGCGCCGCGCCTGGAGGGCCGAACCGGTCTGGCGCTGGTGGTCGCGGCACTGGCCGGTTGCATCGCCGGGCTGGTCGCCGGCGTGCGGTCCGGTCCGCTGTGGCTCGACGAGACGATCAGCGTGGAGATCGCCCGGCTGCCGCTCGGCGAGCTCTACGACGCGCTGCGGGTCGACGGGGCCCCGCCGCTCTACTACCTGCTGCTCAAGGCGTGGATCGCGGCGTTCGGCACCGGCACGACGGCCGTGCGGCTGCTGACCGTGCTGATGGTGCCGCTCGCGCTCTGGTTGGCGTACGTCCTCGGCCGCCGCCTCGGCGGGGTCGCGCTGGGCCGCGCCGCCGTCGTCGTCCTGGCCACCCTGCCGTGGCTCGCGCGGTACGGCTCGGAGACCCGGATGTACCTGCTCGTCGTGGTGCTCGTGCTGTGTGGGGGGCTCGCGCTGCGGGCCGTGCACGCCACGGAATCTCGCCCGGCGGTCCTCGCACTCGGCGCCGTCAGCGCGCTGCTGCTGCTCACGCACTACTGGGCGCTGTTCCTGCTCGCCGCCGTCGGCCTGCTGCACCTGCCCGGCCTGCTGCGGCGGCGCGCCCCGGCGGTACGGGTGGTCGCAGGGATGCTGCTCGGCGGGGTGCTGTTCCTGCCGTGGCTGCCAACCCTTCTGTTCCAGGTGGCGCGCACGGGCGCGCCCTGGGCCGACCCGATCGACCCGGTCGAGCTGCTGCGCACACCGCGCTACTGGGGCGGCGGCTCCGACCTCGAGCGCGGACTGCTCGGCGCGCTGCTCGTCCTGCTCGTCGTCTTCGCCGCCCAGCGCCGGCCCCCGGCGCGGGTGCTCGCCGCCGTCACCGGGCTGACCCTGCTGCTTGCGTGGACCGCCGTGCTTCTCGGCGGTGGGGCCTACACCGGCCGCTACACCGCCGTCGTCGTGCCACTGGTCGCGATCGCGGCCGGCGCCGGCGCACTCGCGCTGCCCGGCCGGTGGAGCCCCGTCGCCGCCCTCGTGACGCTGGCCGCCGTCGGGCTCGGCAGCGGCATCCCGGCGGCCGGCGTCGCGCGCGCCTCGGCGGACGACGTGGTGCAGGCCTTTCGCGTCGGCGGGGGCGAGCCGGGCGACCTGCTGGCCTACTGCCCCGACCAGCTCGGCCCGCCGGTCTGGCGGCTGCTCGACCGCGGGGTGGAGCAGGTCGTCTACCCGACGCTCGGCGACCCGCGGCGGGTCGACTGGGTCGACTACCGGGCGCGCCAGGACGCCGCCTCGCCGGCCGGCGTGGCTGCGGAGCTGGACGCCCTCGCCGGTGACCGCCGGCTGTGGCTGCTTGCCGCGACGGAGTACCGCACCTTCGAGGGCGACTGCGAGCAGCTGCTCGGCGCATTGGGCGCGCTGCGCGGGGAGCCGGCCCCGCTCTTCGGGCAGGTCGGCTCGACGGGCCAGATCCTCTATCGCTTCGGCTGACAGCACGACGGTCCGGCCCCTCGTGGGGGCCGGACCGTCGGGGCGTGCGGCGGACTACGTGCTGGCGACGACCTCGATGGTCAGGGTCGCCTCGACCTCGGGGTGCACCTTGACGGTGACCGAGTGGTTGCCGAGAGCCTTGATCGGCGCCGGCAGGGTGATGAGGCGGCGGTCCAGCTTCGGGCCGCCGGCGGCCTGCACAGCCGCGACGACGTCGCTGGACGTCACCGAGCCGAACAGGCGGCCGCCGTCACCGGAGCGGGCGGGCAGCCGGACCGCGAGGCCGACCAGCTGCGCCTTGATCTCCTGGGCGTGGCCGAGGTCGCGCACCTCGCGCACCTCGCGGGCCCGCCGGATCGTCGCGATCTGCTTCTCGGCGCCGCGGGTCGCCTGGATGGCGATGCCCTGCGGGACGAGGTAGTTGCGCCCGTAACCGGGAGCGACCTCCACGACGTCGCCGGGAGCACCGAGGCCGGTCACGTCCTGGGTGAGGATGAGCTTCATCAGCACAGCCATGTCAGCGCGCCGTCGAGGTGTAGGGCAGCAGCGCCATCTCGCGGCTGTTCTTGACGGCCATGGCGACGTCGCGCTGGTGCTGACGGCAGTTGCCGCTGACGCGGGACGCGCGGATCTTGCCGCGGTCCGAGATGTGCTTGCGCAGCGTGCCGGTGTCCTTGTAGTCCACGTAGGTCACCTTGTCCTTGCAGAACTGGCAGACCTTCTTCTTGAGCTTGCGGGGCGGTGGCTTGGCCATCGGTGTGTCTCCTGGTCTGGGATGTGGATCTAGAAGGGGGGCTCGTCGGACCAGCCGCCGGAGCTCGCGGCGCCGCCTGCGGGCGCGCTGGCCCACGGGTCGTCACCGCCGCTCGCAGCACCGCCGCCACCGCCACCGCCCGAGGACTGCCCGCCGCCGTAGGACTGACCGCCGCCGCCGCCGCCTCCGCCGCCACCGCGCGAGGCCTTGGTGACCTTCGCGGTGGCCCACTTCAGGGACGGGCCGACCTCGTCGACGTCGAGCTCGTACACCGTGCGCTTCTCGCCTTCCTTCGTCTCGTACGAGCGCTGCTTCAGGCGGCCCTGCACGATCACCGCGCTGCCCCTGGACAGGGACTCCGCGACGTTCTCGGCGGCCTGACGCCAGACGGAGCAGCGCAGGAAGAGCGCCTCGCCGTCCTTCCACTCGTTGCTGTTCTTGTCGAAGGTGCGGGGCGTCGACGCGACGGTGAAGTTTGCGACGGCCGCCCCCGACGGGGTGAAGCGCAGCTCGGGGTCGGCGGTGAGGTTGCCGACCACGGTGATGACGGTGTCGCCTGCCACGGGTTCTCCTTGGGAGAGGGGTAGTGGTGCTGGTCCGGACTGCGAGGGCTAGCCGGCGACCGCGGGCGCCGGGGCAGCCGGGGTGGCGGCCTTCGGCTCCTTGGCGGGAGCGGGCTTGCTCGCGCGCAGCTCGGGCCGCATGACCTTCGTGCGCAGGATGGACTCGTTGAGGTTGAGCTGGCGGTCCAGCTCCTTCATCGTCGCCGGCTCGGCCGTGAGGTCGACAACGGCGTAGATGCCCTCAGCCTTCTTGTCGATCTCGAAGGAGAGCCGGCGGCGCCCCCAGACGTCGACCTTGTCGACCGTCCCGCCACCGTTGCGGATGACGTTGAGGAACGTGTCGAGGGAGGGAGCGATGGTGCGCTCCTCCAGGTCTGGGTCGAGGATGACCATCAGTTCGTAGTGACGCAAGTGACCCACCTCCTCCTGTGGACTCTGCGGCCACGGACGATCCGTGGCAGGAGGGTGTTCGCGTCAGCAAACGTGAAGACGCTACCAGCGGGCTGGTCGGCCGGACCGTCCTGCGTGGCCGTGCGACGGCGACCCCTCAGGAACTGCCCTGCGCGCGGGCGTACGACGGCGGGCCGCCGGCTCGGCGAGCAGCACGCGCACGAGCAGCGACAGGACGCCCGCCACGAGCACGGCGGCCAGCGCGGTGGGCAGCCCGTGATCGCGACGCGTCGCCGGTTCGTCGAACCTGCCGGGCGACGGCGTCGAGCCGGCCGGCTGCGCGACGGCCCGCAGTCCGACGGCGCCCACGTCCTGCCCACCGACGGCGAGCCGGCCGGTGGCGACCTGGGCGGCGGCCGACCCCGTCAGCACCGGCACGAGCGGACCCGGCACGAGCGGGAACAGAGCAACGGTCAGGAGGGCGGGCAGCAGGCGGACGGGCACGGCGGCCAGTCTTCCACCCCGGTCGTAGCCTGGACCGATGCTGCAGATCGGTGCGCACGTCGACCAGTCCGACCCGCTCGCCGAGGGGCGGGCGCGGGGCGCCGACCTCGTGCAGTTCTTCTGCGGCGACCCGCAGAGCTGGAAGAAGGCGGTCGCCCCGGATCTTGGCGACACGACCGGCATGGACCTCTACGTCCACGCGCCGTACATCGTCAACGTCGCGTCGACCAACAACAAGATCCGGATCCCGTCGCGCAAGATCCTGCTCGACCACGCGACGACGGCGGCGTCGATCGGCGCCAAGGGGCTGATCGTCCACGGCGGTCACGTCACGGCCGGGGACGACCCGTCGGTCGGCGTCGAGAACTGGGTGAAGACCTTCGAGCGGATGGACGCGCCGCTGCCGGTGCTCGTCGAGAACACCGCCGGCGGTGAGCACGCGATGGCCCGCCGCTTCGACGCGCTGGCGCGGCTGTGGGACGGCATCGGCGGCTTCCCGAACGTCGGCTTCTGCCTGGACACCTGCCACGCCCACGCCGGCGGCGAGGAGCTGCTGACCGTCGTCGAGCGGATCACGGCGATCACCGGCCGCATCGACCTCGTGCACTGCAACGACTCGCGCGACGGCTTTGGCTCCGGCGCCGACCGGCACGCCAACCTCGGCGACGGCCAGATCGACCGTGACCTGCTGCTGGCCGTCGTCGCGGCGGCCGGTGCGCCGGTGGTCTGCGAGACCCCCGGCGGCGTCGACGGGCAGACCGCCGACATCGCCTGGCTGCGCGAGCACCTGCCCAACCCCTGAGATCAGTCGTCACGGCACCTGCGTCGTCCCCGCCGCCCCAGCGCTCGGGTTTGACCCCCGCGCTTCTTGATCGTGGGTGCTCCAAGCCCGTACGTCGGCCCCCGAACGGGTCTTGGCCTCCCACGATCTCGCTGTACCGATCAAGAACGCTGTAGCGGGCGGCAGCGCGGGGCGCGCGCCGTGGCCGGGCCCCGAGGACCCTCCGGTGCGTCGTCCACAGACCGGCGCACGAGGTGGCACGGCAGCGGCCCCGCCGATCGAATCGGCGCATGCGCGCGACGACGGCTGCTCGGGCAGCTCTGCTGCCCCCGCTGCTCACCCGCGCCGACCTTGCCGCGGCGGGCCTCGACACCGACGTCGCGCTGAGGGCGGTGCAGAGCGGAACGTGGTCGGTCGTGCTGCCGGGTGCCTGGACGCGGCGCGGCGGGGAGGTCACCCGGCGGGAGCGCCAGGAGGCGGCGCTCGCGCTGCTCGGTGACGGCGCCGCACTGACCGGGCCCGATGCCTGCGCGGCCCACGGGATGCGCGACGTGCCGGACGGACCCGTCGCGGTGCTCGTGGCCCACGAGGTCCGCCGCGACCTCGGACCCGCCGTCCGCATCGTGCGCACGACGGCGACCGTCCCGGTGCTGCAGCTGCGGGGGTTGCCGACCGTCGCGCCCGTGCGCGCCGTCCTCGACGCCTGTTGGCAGCAGCCGCTGCAACACGTCCGCGCGCTGGTCCTGGCCGCTGTCGCGGACGGGTGGGTCGACCTCTCCGACGTCGAGCGGCTCGTGGACGAGGGGCCCCGTCGGGGCTCGGCGACCGTGCGGCGTGCTGTCCTCGACGCGCACCGAGGCGCCCGCTCGGCGCCGGAGGCCGAGCTCGCCGACGTCCTCGTCGCGGCCGTCCGGCGCGGGCACCTCCCGCCGTTCCTCCTCAACCCGGAGCTGCTGCTCGACGGGGAGCCGGTCGTCACTCCGGACGCCTACCTCGTCGGGCTGGGCGTCGGCGGGGAGATGGACAGCGTCCGCCACCACGGCAGCACCCGGGCGCTGGACAGCACTCTGCTGCGGCACGACCGGGCCTCCCGCGCGGGCATCGAGCTGCACCACGTCACCCCGAGCAGGTTCCGCAGCGACCCGCAGGCCTACGTCGACCGGCTGCGCGAGGCCGTGGCCGGACGGCGTCAGCTGACCGTGCCGGAGCCGCCCGGGCTCGTCGTCGTTCGGCACGGGCCGTTGCTCCCGGCCATCTCGTGCACACGTTGATCGTGGGAAGCTAGGGCCGGTACGACGGCTTCGGAATGGGCCTGGGCTTCCCATGATCATGAGTCTCGGGCGTTCGCCGGCCCGACGTCGGCGGGGCGGCCCGACGTCCGCGGCGGCGGAGCGGCGGAGCGGCGGAGCGGCGGAGCGGCGGAGCAGCGCGGCGGCGGAGCGGCGGGGCGGCGGGGCGGCGGAGCGAGAGATCAGTGCTCCTTCCGGTCTAGCGTGCGCGTTCGTGACCGTCCCGTGCGCGCCCCTGGTCGGGACCGCCGGGGTGCTGGCGGCCTGCGCCGCGATGGTCGCCGCTTCCACGGCGTGGAAGGGCGTGTGCGTCGACGATTCGCACAACTACCCGGTCACCTGCTACAGCGACGTGCTGGAGCTCTTCACCAGCCGCGACCTCGCACGCGCGTCCTTCCCCTACGTCGGCGGTCGGCTCGAGGGCGGCGCGCCCGTCGACACCTTCGAGTACCCCGACCTCACCGGGGTCTTCGCCTGGCTCACCGCGCAGCCGGCGGGCGGACGCACCTCGTACCTGCTGATCTCGGCGCTGGCGCTCGCTCCGTTCGCGCTGCTCGTGGCGTGGCAGCTGTCGCGGATGGTCGGCGCTCGGGCGCT
>JBBSLB010000143.1:0-6765 GCA_038255675.1 Mycobacteriales bacterium | reverse complement strand
GCGGCGCCGCTCGACCCCGACGCCGTGCGCGCCGCCCGGGCCGTCACCGAACCCGCCGACGCGGTGGTCGGCCTGGTCGCCCGGTGGGAGCCGTGGGCGCGGGTCGTCGCGGCGGCCCTGCCGCTCGCGGGCGGACCGCCCGTCCAGGTCACCGTGCGCGGCTGGCCGCGGGGCAGGCAGGCCGCGGCCGAGCTGGTCGACCTGGCCGCCTCCTGGTGCGGGGAGGTGGCGGCGGTGGTCGCGGCTCCCGCGCCGCTGCCTGCGGCGGAGCTTCCGGGCGGGGCGGGCGTCGCGTGGGCGCTGCTCACCGCCTCCGGCGCGACCGTGCTGGTCAGTCACGAGGGCTCCGGGCCCGTGGTCCGGCTGTCCTTCGCGACCGCCCGGCTCACGGCCGGGCCGTCCGGCGTCCACTGGGAGGGCGGCGCCGACCTGCCGCTGCCCTCGCCGGTCTGCTGGGCCCCGGCCGGGGTTGCCCCCGGGCTGGTCGCCTGCGCCACGGCGCTGGCCGGCGCGACCGGGGGCCGCGACGTCCGGGCGCAGGACTGGCCCTGGCCGGCCGACCTCGGTGACCTGCTCGTCGTCGCCCGCGTCCTCGAGGCGCTGCGCGTGTCGGCCCGCACCGAGCAGCTCGTCCCGGTCGCCTGACCCGGCCAGACGGGCGGCACCGGCCTTCCGCTAGGTTCGGCGCCGAGAGCAGCGTCGTCCAGACAGGGAGCACCCAGTGACCGTGCGCGTGGGCATCAACGGCTTCGGCCGCATCGGCCGCAACTTCTACCGCGCCGTCCAGGCCGCGAACCAGGCGGGCACCGCGGACATCGAGATCGTCGCCGCGAACGACCTCGGCGACCTGAAGACGATGGCCCACCTGCTGAAGTACGACTCGATCCTGGGCCGCTACCCGGCCGAGGTGTCCGTGGTCGACGGCGGCATCTCCATCGGTGACCGCACCTTGAAGATCCTGGCCGAGCGCGAGCCGGGCAGCCTGCCCTGGGGTGACCTCGGCGTCGACGTCGTCGTGGAGTCCACCGGCTTCTTCACCGACGGCACCAAAGCCAAGGCCCACCTCGACGGCGGCGCCAAGAAGGTCATCATCTCGGCGCCGGCCAAGAACGAGGACGTCACCGTCGTCATGGGCGTCAACGATGGCGACTACGACCCCGCGAAGCACGCGATCATCAGCAACGCCTCCTGCACGACGAACTGCCTCGGTCCGATGGCCAAGGCCATCAACGACGAGTTCGGCATCGTCACGGGGCTGATGACCACGATCCACGCCTACACCCAGGACCAGAACCTGCAGGACGCCCCGCACGACGACCTGCGCCGCGCCCGCGCGGCCGCGATCAACCTGGTGCCGACCAGCACCGGCGCCGCCAAGGCGATCGGGCTCGTCCTGCCCGAGCTGAAGGGCAAGCTCGACGGCTACGCCGTCCGGGTCCCGATCCCCACCGGCTCCGCGACCGACCTCACTGTCGAGCTCGGCCGGGAGACCACGGTCGAAGAGCTCAACGCCGCGGTGCGCAAGGCCGCCGAGGGCCCGATGAAGGGCTACCTGCGCTACAGCACCGACCCGATCGTCTCCAGCGACATCGTCACCGACCCGGCGTCCTGCATCTTCGACGCCCCGCTGACCAAGGTCCTCGGCAAGCAGGCCAAGGTCGTCGGCTGGTACGACAACGAGTGGGGCTACTCCAACCGTCTCGTCGACCTGATCACGCTTGTCGGCAAGAGCCTCTAGCCCGGTGCGGCAGGCGGCGGACCTCGACGTACGGGGCAAGCGGGTCCTGGTCCGCAGCGACCTCAACGTGCCGGTCAAGGACGGGGTCGTCGGCGACGACGGCCGGATCCGCGCCAGCGTCCCTCTGCTGCGCGACCTGCTCGACCGCGGTGCACTGCCTGTGGTCGTTGCCCACCTGGGCCGCCCGAAGGGTGTCCCGGCTCCGGCGCTGAGCCTGGCTCCGGTCGCCGAACGGCTCCAGGAGCTGCTCGGTGCGCCGGTCCGGATGGCCCAGGACGTGGTGGGTGAGTCGGCCGTCGAGGCGGTCCGCGGGACCAAGGCCGACCGGGTCGTGCTGCTCGAGAACGTCCGCTTCGAGGCGGCCGAGACGAGCAAGGACGACGCCGAGCGCGGCGCCTTCGCCGACCAGCTCGCCGCCCTCGCCGACCTCTACGTCGACGACGCGTTCGGCGCCGTCCACCGCAAGCACGCCAGCGTCTACGACGTCGCGCAGCGGCTGCCGCACGCCGCCGGTCCGCTCGTCGCGACGGAGGTCGACGTGCTGAGGCGGCTCACCGAGGAGCCGGCCCGGCCGTACGCCGTGGTGCTGGGCGGCTCGAAGGTGAGCGACAAGCTCACGGTCATCGAGGCGTTGCTGCCGAAGGTCGACACGCTCCTGGTCGGCGGCGGCATGTGCTTCACCTTCCTCAAGGCGCTGGGGCACGAGGTCGGCGCGAGCCTGCTCGAGCAGGACCAGCTCGAGACGTGCCGGCAGTTCCTCGCGACCGGCAAGGTCGTCCTGCCCGTCGACGTGGTCGCGGCTACGGCGTTCAGCGCCGACGCCGAGCACGCCGTCGTCCCGGCCGACGCGATCCCGGCCGATCGGATCGGCCTGGACATTGGGCCCGAGAGCGTCCGCGTGTTCACCGAGGCGCTCAAGGACGCCCGGACCGTCTTCTGGAACGGCCCGATGGGCGTGTTCGAGCTGGCGCCGTACGCCGAGGGCACCCGCGGGGTCGCCGAGGCCGTGGCGTCGCTGTCCAGCGGAGCGGGGAGCGCTCTGACGGTCGTCGGCGGTGGCGACAGCGCCGCGGCCGTGCGCGCACTCGGCATCGACGAGTCGCGCTTCACCCACATCAGCACCGGGGGAGGCGCGAGCCTGGAGTACCTCGAGGGCAAGGCCCTGCCCGGTCTGACGGTTCTGGAGGACTGACATGGCCGCCAAGACCCAGCGCCTGCCCCTGATGGCCGGCAACTGGAAGATGAACCTCAACCACCTCGAGGCCATCGCCCTGGTGCAGAAGCTCGCCTTCAGCCTCAACCCGGCCGACCACGACGCGGCCGAGTGCGTGGTGCTGCCGCCGTTCGTCGACCTGCGCAGCGTGCAGACGCTGGTCGACGGCGACAAGCTGAGGATCCGCTACGGCGCGCAGGACCTGTCTGTGCACGACACCGGCGCCTACACCGGCGAGATCAGCGGGATGATGCTGGCCAAGCTCGGCTGCTCCTACGTGCTCGCCGGCCACAGCGAGCGCCGGCAGCACCACGGGGAGGACGACGCGGTCGTCGGCGCGAAGGTGCACAAGGCGCTCGAGCACGGGCTCACGCCGATCCTCTGCGTGGGCGAGGGCCTCGACGTGCGCAGGAGCAGCGGCCAGGTCGACCACTGCATCCAGCAGGTGACCGCCGGGCTCGACGGGGTGAGCGCCGAGCAGGCCCGCGGGATTGTCGTCGCGTACGAGCCGGTGTGGGCCATCGGCACCGGTGAGGTGGCCACGCCCGAGGACGCCCAGGAGGTGTGCGCCGAGGTCCGCGCGACCCTGGGGAGCCTCTACTCCGGAGCGCTGGCCGAGGGCGTTCGGGTGCTGTACGGCGGCTCGGTCAAGTCTTCCAACGTCGAGGCGCTGATGGCCCAGCCGGACGTCGACGGGGCCCTGGTGGGAGGCGCCAGCCTCGACGCCGCCGAGTTCGCGGCGCTCTGCCGACTCGCCGCCGGCTGACGGTCCCCACCCGGCTCATCACGACCGCATCACAGGCGGGTCGCGCCGTGTCACGACATCGTCACGATCGCCCCCGCCACCGGGGCGGCAGGGCTGAACCGCCTCAGAACAGTGCTTGCATGGCGCTATCCCACCGGGCGCGAGCCCGGTACGAAGCACTCCCGCTCGTTCGGGAGAAGGAGGAACAGCCGGTGCAGGTCCACAGGAACAGAATGCGCGTCAGCGCCACTCTGCTCACGATCGCGCTCGCCGCGACCGCGTGCGGCGGCGGCAGCGACGACAACGGAGACAGCGGCACCAACACCGACGAGGGCGCGAGCGGCGGCTCGTTCTCGCTCTACATCGGTGAGCCCGAGAACCCGCTGATCCCAAGCAACACCTCCGAGACCGAGGGCGGCCAGGTCGTCGACGCGCTCTTCACCGGTCTGGTCCAGTACGACCCCGACACCACCGAGCAGATCCCGGGCGTCGCGGAGTCCATCGAGTCCGAGGACTCGCAGACGTGGACCATCACGCTGAAGGACTGGACGTTCCACGACGGCACCCCCGTCACCTCCAGCTCCTTCGTCGACGCGTGGAACTACGCGGCCAACTCCCAGAACGCGCAGGGCGGCTCGTACTTCTTCGCCAACGTCGACGGCTACGACGACCTGCAGGGCGAGGAGGGCGCTGCGCCCGCCGCGACCGAGATGACCGGCCTGGCCGTCGTCGACGACAAGACCTTCACGGTCAAGCTCAAGGAGCCGTTCCGCCAGTACCCGATCACGCTGGGCTACACGGCGTTCTCGCCGCTGCCGGAGTCCTTCTTCGAGGGCGAGGCCGCTGTCGAGGCGTTCGGCAAGCAGCCGATCGGCAACGGGCCCTTCCAGGCCGACACCGAGTTCACCCCCGGCCAGGGCATCACCATGACCCGCTACGAGGACTACGCCGGCGAGGAGCTGGCCAAGGCCGACTCCGTCGAGTTCCGCGTCTACACCGAGGTGAACACTGCGTTCACCGACGTCCAGGCCGGCAACCTCGACTTCTCGGACGTCCCGCCGGACGCCATCACCACCTTCCAGGACGAGTTCGGTGACCGCGCCATCGAGCGCGAGACCTCGACCTTCCAGTACCTCGGCTTCCCGACGTACGACCCGCGCTTCAGCGACCCGCGCGTGCGTCAGGCCTTCTCCATGGCCATCGACCGCGCGGCCATCTCCGAGGCCATCTTCAACGGCACCCGCACCCCGGCCTACTCGGCGATCAGCCCGGTCGTCGACGGCCACCGCGAGGACGCCTGCGAGTTCTGCGAGTACAAGCCGGACGAGGCCAAGGCGCTGCTCGACCAGACCGACTTCGACGTGAGCCAGCCGGTGGACCTGTGGTTCAACGCCGGTGCCGGCCACGACCAGTGGGTCCAGGCGGCCGGCAACAACCTGCGGGACAACCTGGGCATCACCTACCAGCTCCAGGGCGGTCTGCAGTTCGCCGAGTACCTCCCCAAGGGTGACGACAAGGGCTTCACCGGCCCGTTCCGCCTGGGCTGGGCGATGGACTACCCGTCCCCGCAGAACTACCTCGAGCCGCTGTACAGCAGCGCTTCCCTGCCGCCGGCCGGCTCCAACTCGGCGTTCTACAGCAACGAGGAGTTCGACGCGAAGATCGCCGAGGCGAACAGCGCCGAGACCAACGACGAGGCCATCACCCTCTACCAGGAGGCCGAGGACGTCCTGCTTCAGGACATGCCGATCATGCCGATGTTCTTCAGCCGTGGTCAGTACGTCCACAGCGAGCGCATCAGCAACGTCAAGGTCGACGCCTTCAGCAACATCGTGCTGGAGCAGGTCACCGTCAGCGAGTAGTACCGGCTGACCGGTGCGGGCGCGCTGCTCCTCGAGCAGCGCGCCCTCCCGCCAGCACGTCGACGGCGTGCCCCCCTCGGGTGGCACGCCGTTTGTCGTGTCGGGCGGGGCGCGTCGTCCTGACGATCGACCCGCGGTGTGACCTACGCTGCCCCCGCTAGTCCCGCACCCTTGATTGCCCGAGAAACGGAGGGTCATGGCCCGTTACATCGTGCGCCGCCTGCTGCTCGCGATCCCGGTCCTGATCGGAGCGTCGTTCCTCATCTTCGCGATGGTCTTCGCGCTCCCCGGCGACCCGATCCGCGCGCTCAGCGGCGACCGGCCGCTCTCGCCCGCCGTCCAGGCCCAGCTCCGCGCCGAGTACAACCTCGACGACCCGCTGCCTATCCAGTACGCCAAGTACCTCGGCGATCTGCTCCAGGGAGATCTCGGCACCGACTTCAGCGGCCGGCCGGTCTCCGACATCATCAAGCAGAGCCTGCCGGTCACGGTGAAGCTCGCCCTGGTCGCGCTGGTCTTCGAGGCCGTCTTCGGCCTGGCCGCCGGCATCCTCGCCGGCATCCGGCGCAAGAGCTTCTTCGACAGCCTGGTGCTCGTCTCCACGACGCTGATCGTGTCCATCCCGGTCTTCGTCCTGGGCTTCCTCGCCCAGTACTTCTTCGGCCTTCGGCTGGGGCTGTTCCCCATCGCCGGCCTCACTGAGGGCTTCCGCAGCTACCTGCTGCCCGGCTTCGTGCTCGCCGCGCTGTCGTTGGCCTACATCGCCCGCCTGACCCGCACCTCGTTGGTCGAGAACCTGCGCAACGACTACGTCCGCACGGCCAAGGCCAAGGGACTCACGCCGATGGCGATCGTCGGCAAGCACACGCTGCGCAACAGCCTCATCCCGGTCGTCACCTTCCTCGGCGTCGACCTCGGCGTGCTGCTGTCCGGCGCCATCGTCACCGAGGGCATCTTCAACCTGCCGGGTCTGGGCCGCGCGGTGTTCAACGCCGTGAACAGCCAGGAGGGCTCGGTCGTCGTCGGCATCGTGACGCTCTTCGTCTTCGTCTACATCTTCTTCAACCTGCTCGTCGACGTCCTGTACGCCGCCCTCGACCCCCGGATCCGCTATGAGTGAGCGCACCAAGCGTGAGAGCCAGAGCTCCGTGCCGAGCGACGATTTCGCCGGGCGCGCGGAGGGTCGGATGCCCGGCGACGGCCCCGT